>CAJGDB010000017.1 GCA_904502165.1 uncultured Akkermansia sp. | reverse complement strand
CTGGTTGCAGTGTGGCACTTGCCGGTTGCATCGGGCTTGTTGCCGGTGTTGTCATGTTCCTGATCATAGCAGCTGTTATCCGGCTGATATACGGGCTTCGCTCGGATGGTAACATTACGCCCGACAGCCTGGTAGGCTTGCACGGCAAGGTATATGTGACCATTCCTCCCGGTGGTGAACCCGGCGGGCAGGTGCAGGTGGCCCATCCGAACCAGCTGCTTACGCTTTCTGCAGTCCAGGCGGGAGAGCACCCCCTCCCGGCTCAGACCCCCATTATAGTTGTTTCTGCATCTGCCGGGCAGGTGACAGTACGCCCTCTTTCACAATAATCCCCCATTCTGCGAATCATGATTACACCTCTCGCCAATGCACCGATGAGCGGTGCGAGCAACATAGTGGCCATCATCATTCTGGTGGCATTCATCCTCGGAACTATCGTCTGGCTGTTCAGCCGGTACAAGATGTGCCCGTCTGATAAAATCCTCATCGTCTATGGTAACGTAGGGGCAGGGCGCTCCGCCAAATGTATACACGGCGGTGCCACGTTCATCATGCCTATTGTTCAGAGTTATGCCTTCATGGATCTGAACCCCATTAACATTGATGTTCCGCTGAAAGGAGCACTTTCCAGCCAGAATATCCGTGTGGATGTACCTTCCTCCTTCATTGTGGGCATCAGTACCCAGCCGGAGATTATGCAGAACGCCGCCAGCCGTCTGCTGGGGCGTACCCGCCAGGATATCCGTGACCTTGCCTCAGAAATCATCATGGGGCAGATGCGCGTGGTGATTGCCTCCCTCACCATCGAGGAAATCAATGCGGATCGTGAAAAACTCATCAAGGGAATTACCGGTGGCGTGGATGTGGAATTGCATAAGGTGGGGTTATACCTCATCAATGCTAACATTACTGACATACGCGACGCTTCCGGATATATTGCAGCCCTTGGTCAGGAGGCCGCTGCCCGCGCCATCAATGATGCCATGATCAAGGTGGCAGAGGAAACGCGCCGTGGTGAAATTGGCAAGGCTGAGGCCCTGCGCGACCAGACTGTACAGGTGGCCATGGCGAATGCCGCTGCCGTAGAGGGTAACAATGAAGCCCAGATGAAGGTGGCTGATTCCAATGCCCGCCTTAAAGTGCGCCAGGCAGAAGCTGCGCGCATTGCCCTGGTGGCAGAGAAGGAACAGGCTGCCCAGGCAGAAGCCGCAGGTTATATTGCCAATCGGGAGGCAGAAATGAAGCGTGCTGAGCTGGAGCGTGCCACGCAGACTGCCAACGAAATTGTGAAGGCGGAAATCCAGAAGCGCAAGCAGGAAATCGCCGCTGAGGCCGTAGCTTCTGTCATGGTGAAGGAACAGCAGGGTAAGGCTGATGCTCTGGTGATTGAGAAAGAAGCCGAAGGCCTTGCTGCCACCAAGCTGGCCAAGGGTGAGGCCGATGCCTTGCTTCTCAAGAAGAAGGCTGAAGGTGAAGGCCTGGAGCTTGTTGGCCGTGGTAATGCTGCGGCCATTCAGGCTGCACTGGAAGCCAAGGCAAGCGGCTTCCGACAGATTGTATCTGCCGCTGGCGATGCCCGCGCAGCTTCCGGCCTGCTGGTTACAGAACAGTTGCCGCAGATTGTCGAAACCCAGGCCAGCGCCATCCGTAACCTCTCCTTTGATAAGGTTGTGGTCATGGGCGGTGGCGATAGCAAGAGTGGGTCTGTGGGAGGTTTTGTGCAGAATCTCGTTACCGGAACCTTGCCGCTGCACGAACTGGCCCAGAGCGTGGGCGTGCAGCTGCCGGACTACCTCGGCAAGAGTGAGCCGGCTTCAGAAAACGATACGGCACAAGGCTGATAGCGCCCAAAGAATCATCAAAAAAAGCCCCGGATACAGCATCCGGGGCTTTTTCAGTATGGAGAATCAATGCTTGGGAACCCTGTTCTGAGGAGGAACCACGATGTGCTGGGAATGCATGATGCGGTCTGCCATCATCCGTACAGTCTCTTCCAGAATATTGCACAGGTGGCTGCCCTCCCGGAAATCGGCGGCTGCAAAGAAATCCACCCGGTGCTGGGTTGATTTAAGAGCGTAGCACTTGCGGAAACTGCGGCGCGTTGCGTCATCGGGGTTGTAGACAGCCACGCTGGTACCACCCTGCTGGCGCATGACGGTGAAGCAGGGAACATCCGTAGGACCATCGCCTATATAAACCATATTCTCGAAGGGAACGGGGCGCAGGTCGCTGTCCATGTGGTCGTTTACATCTTCAATATAATTAAGCATGCCCTTGTTGATGCGGAAGAGGTACTGGGTCTTGCTGGTGTGGGAAATCACGCGCTTCGGGAAGCTGATGCGCCCGTCTTGTTCGCTGAACTCACAGCCGAACACCTCTCGCATGTAGGGACGAATGATGGAGCCGTCCAGAATGCTCTTGATGCCGCTGGAGATAATGTAGAACTCCACGCGGATACCTGCATAGAGGTGTTCCTTGCTTAAGGCTCGTTCTGCAAACTTCTCGAAAAATTCCGGTATGCCTTTGTAATAGGTCAGCTTCGCGCCTAACTGGCGCAACTGTTCGTTGCTGACGCCATCGAGGCTGAGGGTGTCCAGAATCTCCTTCAGATAACACAGCTCACCATCCCAGCCCTCATCACGGCTGCGGTCATTGCATTTCTTCCAGAATTGCTCGGCATTGATGCCGTACTCCGGAAAGAGCGTGTCCTCCTGCATGTTGTGGGGGCTGAGCGTCTGGTCGAAGTCGAAAATAAGAGCAATTGTATTCTGCGGAACGGCCATGAACTAACTTTAACTGCTTGCAGAGCTTTCTGCAAGCAAAATGCATCGGTTTCCTACCATAAAATTGCATTGACAAACGATTCATAATGGTATTGAATAGGTGCATGAAAGTCAGCCTGCCGTTTTTTGCATTTTTTGCTTTGTTTGCCGTTTCCTGCACCCAGCCGCAGACAACGTGCATTACGGACATGGCAGACCTGCCGCTGAAGGCCACCACCCTGCCGGGCGAGAGCTGGAAGAATGCCCCCATGCGTGCCAATGCCCAGTTCATGATGTATGGCGCCAATACAGAAAAGGAGAGGGAGCTGCGTAAGGGTGACTATTATTTCCTCCGTTGGTATGATGCCGAACCGCAGAAGCCTGTGCGTGTTGAGATGCTCTATACTCAGGCCCTCACAGGTGCAGATGTGCTGAGCCGCTCTGTAGAATACACAGAACCGCGCGAAACTGCGGGCCATCGCCGTGAGCAATTCCACTTTTCCGGTGAAGACCGCGCCAAGCGGGGTGATGTGATGACCTGGAAGGTCAACCTCTATTGCGACGGCAAATTGGTGGATACCTTGCAGTCTTACCTTTGGGAGTAAGCGAATTTGCTTGACATCTGCCCGCTTGTCGCATATCCTTGCGCGCGCATGGCAACGGATATCCAATTCAAGCGTAATTTCTCCATCATTGCCCATATTGACCACGGCAAGACCACGCTGTCTGACCGTCTCTTGGAATTCACCAACACCATTGGCGAACGCGACAAGCAGGATCAGCTGCTCGATGCCATGGACCTGGAGCGAGAAAAGGGGATTACCATCAAGTCTCACCCTGTGACAATGCGTTACAAGGCCAAGGATGGCAACACCTATGAGCTTAACCTGCTGGATACGCCCGGCCATGTGGACTTCTCCTACGAGGTGAGCCGTTCCCTGGCAGCCTGCGATGGCGCGGTGCTGATTGTGGATGCCGCCCAGGGTGTAGAAGCCCAGACACTGGCCAACATGCACCTGGCCGTGGAGCAGAATCTCGAAATTGTGCCCGTCGTGAACAAGATTGACCTGCCCAGCACCAATCTGCCCCAGGTGTACCGCCAGCTGGAGGAGATTGTCTGTATTCCCAGGGAGGAGGCCATTCTTTGCTCAGCCAAGGCCGGTATCGGCATTGAGGATGTGCTGGAAGCCATCGTGACCCGCGTGCCTGCCCCCAAGGTCATGGAGGACGATAACCACCTGCGCGCTCTGGTGTTTGACTCCGTGTATGATGCCTACCGGGGCGTGGTGTCCTACGTGCGCCTGGTAAGTGGCCGGGTTGCCCGTGGTATGAAGGTGAAACTTTTTGCAACGGATGAAACCTACGAAGTGAAGGAAGTGGGTATTTTCACCCCCAAGATGCAGGCCACCGATGAGCTGCATACGGGTGATGTGGGTTACATCATTGCCAACATGAAGAGCGCTGCTGATGTGAAGATAGGTGATACCTACACCAATCTGGCAGACCCCTGCAGCGAGCCACTACCCGGTTTCAAGGAAATCCGCCCCATGGTGTTCTCCGGTATCTACCCGGTTGATTCTGCTGATTACGAGGCTCTTAAGGCCGCTATGGCCAAGCTGCAGATTAACGATGCCGCCTTCACCTACATGGGCGAAAGCTCCGTAGCGCTCGGCTTCGGCTTCCGCTGCGGCTTTCTGGGGCTGCTCCACATGGAGATTATTCAGGAACGCCTGCGCCGTGAGTTTAACATGGACGTGATTTCCACCTATCCCTCCGTGATTTACGAAGTGCGTAAAACGGATGGCGAGGAAATCAATGTCGATAACCCCAGCATTCTTCCCGAACCTCAGGAAATTGATGAAATCCGCGAGCCTATCGTAAAAGTGTTCATCATGATTCCCAGTGAGTACATTGGTGCCATTATGAGCATCGTGATGGAGAAACGCGGTGAGCTGACCCACACGGAAACGATTGACGACACACGCGTGATGCTCACCTGCCGCATTCCGATGGCTGAAATCCTGGTGGACTTTAACGATAAGCTCAAGAGCGCCACCCGTGGTTATGGTTCCATGGACTATGAGTACGATGGTTACCAGGCTGCCAAACTCGTGAAGATGGACATGATGATTGCCGGTGAACCGGTGGATGCTTTCTCCATGATTGTACACCGCGACCGCGCCGAATCCGTGGGGCGTGAACTGGCGACCAAGCTCAAGGATGTGATTCCCCGCCAGCTCTTCACCGTGGCCATTCAGGCCTGCATCGGTGGCAAGATTATCGCCCGCGAAAGCATTTCGCCCATGCGTAAGAACGTGACGGCCAAGTGCTATGGTGGTGACGTGACCCGTAAGCGCAAGCTGCTCGAGAAGCAGAAGGAAGGTAAGAAGCGCATGAAGGCCATCGGCAAGGTGAGCATTCCGCAGGAAGCCTTCATCAATGTGCTGAAGAGCGGCGATTGATGCCACCCCGGAACAGTTAATGGAAAAGCCGCAGTGTGAACTGCGGCTTTTTTCGTGCTCAGCGTTGCGCTTTCAAATCCTGCATGAGCTGGGCGTTACTATGGCATTTCTTCAGGAAGAAGAGCAGGCGCTCCATGGCTTCGGTGGGCTTATGGTTTGCCAGACCCCGGCGGATGAGGCGTATCTTCTCCAGCCAGAGCTCGGGGAGGATGAGCTCCTCGCGGCGCGTGCCGCTCTTCAGGATGTCCACAGCGGGGTAAATATACATCTCGGCAATGCGGCGGTTGAGGACAAGCTCCATATTGCCCGTGCCCTTGAACTCCTGGAAAATGAGCTCATCCATACGGCTGTTGGTTTCTACCAGGGCAGTTGCCAGAATCGTGAGGGAACCTGCGCCCCGCGTATTGCGGGCTGCGGCAAACAGTCGGCGGGGCATTTCCAGCGCGCGGGCATCAATGCCGCCGCTCATGGTGCGGCCGCTGCCGCGCTCTGCGTTGTTGTAGGCGCGTGCCAGGCGCGTGATGGAGTCCAGCAGTATCATCACATGCCGTCCAGCCTCCACGAGGCGCTTGGCGCGTTCTATGGCCATTTCGGCAATGCGGCAGTGCTCGCGTACATTGCTGTCATTGCTCGAGGCAAAGATTTCAGCACCCGGCAGTGCCCGCTTGAATTCAGTCACCTCTTCCGGGCGTTCATCCACTAGCAGAACCATGAGGTGAAGGTCCTCGCCATAGTTTTCCATGGCACCCTCGGCAATGTGCATAAGCAATGTCGTCTTGCCTGTGCGGGGAGGGGCCACTATCAGCCCGCGCTGGCCGCGGGCAACCGGTGCCATGAGATCCAGCGTGCGCGTGGTGAAGCGGGCAGGGGTGATTTCAAAGGAAAGGCGATGGGTCGGGTTGACGGCCTTCAAATCGTCGAAGTGAGGGAAGGCGGCGGCTTCTGCCGGCTCTATGCCATTCACTTTCTGCACAGAGATGAGCTGGTGCCCGCGCTCATAGCGCTGGGCCATGCCCGTCAGCTGCACAAAGGGGCGCAGGCGCAGCTCGGTAATAATGTCTGCCGGCACATAGATGGCTGAATCGGACGGAGCCCAGTCATTTTCTGCCGTGCGGATAAAGCCGAATCCCTTGTTGGTGATTTCCAGCAGGCCGGTAATACATTCCGGTTCACCAACGGGAACAAAGGCGCGGGGCTGCTGCTGCGGCTGGTTCTGCTTGTTCTTGTTCTGGAACTTCTGCTGTTTATTGCGGTGGAAGGATTCACGCCGCACCTGGCCGCCCTCGCGGCGCTCGCCGGAGTCGGTCGTGTTTTTTTCGCCTTGCTGCTGGCGCGGGCGGCGGTTGAAATGCCGCCGGTTGTTGCGCTGCTGCCTTTGCGGGTTCTGGTTCTCTTCTGGCATAGCCATAGCCACAGAATGATGAGCAGAGATTCAGTAGGAAGAGAGCAGGCGGTATTGCGGTACCGCCCGCTCGTATGGGGAATGATGGAAGAGGGGGGGGAATCAGAGCTGCTCGAGCACAGCTTCGTCGATTTCAAAGTTGGCAAACACATTCATCGTGTCGTCGTAGTCGTCCAGCAGGTCATAAAGCTTCATGACCTTGCGGGCAACCGCAACATCGGTAATCATGGTCGGGTTCTGAGGCACAGAAATGAGCTTCATGCCCGTCACGTTCTTGCCGGCTGCACCCAGGGCCTCGGAAACAGTACCCAGGTCGGTGGGCCCGCAGGTGAATACCCATTCGCCTTCTTCGTCGCCGGTTTCAAACTCATCAGCGCCGCAATCCATAGCCAGTTCCATGGCAGAGTCCTCATCCAGCGTGGCATCAACGATGCGGATTTCGCCCTTGCGGTCAAACTGGTAGGAAACAGAACCGGGAGTACCCATGTTGCCGCCATTCTTGGAGAAAATGGTGCGGATTTCGGAGGAACAGCGGTTGGTGTTGTCGGTGGCCACTTCTACGATGATGGCTGTACCTTCGGGGCCGTAACCCTCGTAGGTTACCTCCTGAATGGCTTCGCCCTGCAGTTCGCCGGTGCCCTTCTTTACAGCGCGGTCAATGTTATCCTTGGGCATAGAGGCTGCTTTGGCACCTTCGATGGCCGTGCGGAGACGGGGGTTGGTGTCGACATCGCCACCGCCGCTCTTGGCTGCCAGGGTAATTTCCTTGGAGAAACGGGCAAATATCTTGCCCTTCTTCGCGTCGGCAGCAGCCTTCGTGAACTTAATCTTGGACCATTTGTTATGACCGGACATAGATTGTAAATATGGGGTTGTGAAAAACAGAGAATCCACCGCGGTGGTGGTGTAAATCAGCATCTATTGTGCGCGACCTGCTCATGATGCCCGGTCGCATTCTGCGCCAGAGTGAAGACCAATCTTCACCGCGTTCCGCCGTGGTGAGCGGTTGCCGGTTGACCCGGATGAGAAAAATCGAGCTGACAGGATTCGAACCTGCGACCTCTTCGTCCCGAACGAAGCGCGCTACCAGCCTGCGCTACAGCTCGCTGCCTTAAGCCGGGGCAATTATACATGGAAAATCGGCTTTGGCAAGTATAAATTCATTCAATAGCGGAAAAATGGCAGAAAAAACGCACCGCATGGGGTTGCCATGCGGTGCATAGGTAATAAGCCAACAGGAGAGAGACGTCTGCCTGTGAAATAGAAGAGGGTTTATTCCTTGTTGCGCTTCTTGTAAGCTTCTCGCATCTGGGTGTCATGCACCGCATTGGCGTGGGTCTTTTCCAGCGCGCGGCGGGCATCATCCTTGACTTCTTCGTCCTTGTCGTCAGTATATTTCTTCAGGAAGGTAACCACCCATTCATGGTCTTTAAGAGACCCGAGCATGCGGATAATTCTCTTTTTCTGTTCGCGCTGGTCCTGCATGACCTTGAGCTTGGCTTGCAGCCCGGACAGGTCAGGGTGGGTGTCGCCCAGGTAAAGGGTCGACATAGGATCGGTCTTGTTGACCAGGTCTTGAATGCCGGAGGAGTCGCCGAAGGGAGAATCAAAGCACATGTTGAGCAGTTTCTCTGCATCCGCCACACTACGTGCGCGATCCTGCTTCAGGATAGTACCGAGCACATCGTTAATGATTTTCTGAATCTTGGGATTGTTCTTGGTGGCTTCCTTTTTCTCCATCACGAAGTCGAGGATATCATCATTACCCCAGGCGCCAAGGAAGACGGTTGCGGGACCGCCCCAGCCCTTATCGCTGGACAGCTCGCTTTCGTAGTACTTGCGGGCATCCTGTGAGCAGGCCCGGGCCAGCGTGCCGACCATGGCAATGTTGCTGCGGAGCTTTTCGGGCATGTTGTTGAAAATCTCATCACCCAGGCGGGCCTTCTCCTTGGCATCATCGGTCATCATCAGGATGTTGTCCAGGCAGATGCAGAGGTTCGGAGCCAGGGCATTGTCTGCAATGTCAGACTTGAGCAGGTTGAGAATCTCCTCGGTATCTGCAGCGGTGACACGCAGACCGATGCATTCCCATATCTGGGCCAGAATCTGGGTCTTCTTCTGCCAGGGCTTGGCTGTCTTCTTCTCTGCCACAACCTTGGCCAGCTTCTTGAGACCTGCGTTCACCCCCTGTGCATCTGATATGGCAACACGCTGCAGCAGCCAGTGGAAGAGGGTGGGCTTGATTTTCACGCACTGCTTGCCCATGGTGTCAAAAATCATATCACGGATGGCAGAATCCTGTTCTGCGGCAAGGCCCAGCAGAAGGCAGGCGTTCTGGGCCACACCCTCGGCACGCGCACCATAGCGGGGCTTGTCGTTCTCGCCCTTCACGAAGGGGTCAACCACTACTTCCATAAGGGCCTTGGCATCTTCCATAGTGCAGGATACATTGACCCCCTTGCGGCTGGCATCAGCAAGGTTTTCCACGCCTTTCATGTTGATTTCCTGGGCGCGGCGCAGCAGGCCGTTGGTGTAGTTGACGTGTGCTTCAATGCGGGCGTTCTCTGCCTGTTTCTGAACGACCATGACGGTGCAGACGCCGATGGTGGCGGCCACCAGGCCGGAACCAATCATGAAGGGAACAGTTTTCCAGATGGGGGTGCGTTCCTCTTCTTCCATGAGCGCGCGCATGTAGGCTTCACGCTGGGCGAGTTCCTCCTCGCTCATGGCGGCCTCATCTGCATCTCCGTCCTCGCTGCCTTCTTCTCCGGCGGCAATTTTCTTGGTGGCGCTTGTAACCGTAAGGTTGCTCTTTTTCTTGGTGCTCTTGGCCGCGCGGATTTTTTCCGTGGGTGTCGGCACATCGGGAGATTCCTCCGTCACCAGAGCCTGGGCTACGGCAGCGGCGCTGGCAGCATCTGCTGCTGCAGATTCTGTATCCATCTGGGGGGCTTCCTTCGGAGTGGCGGCAGCTTCCTCGGCGGCTTTAGCCTCAGCCAGCTGCATTTCGGCCATCTGGCGGTTGTATTCTTCCATCTGGCGGTTGTATTCGGCCATCTGGCGTTCATATTCCTCCTGGGCAAGGCGGGCGGCTTCTGCTTCTGCTGCGGCCTGGGCCTCTGCTGCGGCCTGGGCTTCTGCTGCGGCCTGGGCCTCTGCTGCATTGTCGGCTACTACGGGCTCAGCCACCACAGGGGTTTCCACCTCTGCAGCCGGGGCCGGTGTGGCAGGCTTGGGGGCTGCCTTGGGGGCAACCTTTTTGATGGTCTTGGGTGTAATGGTGCCGCCATTGGCACCTTTAAGCTTCAGTTGCTTGGCGGGAGCGTCGCCGGAAGGACGCAGGGAGCGCAGGGGAGAGTCGCCGGCAAAGCCTGTGTTCAGTTTGGGGGTGGCCATAGTCTGAGAAATGGTGAAAAATGATGCTACGTACCCTGTACAATTAACATATTCTGCACCGGAATGCAATCATTCATTCCGGTGCAGGTGGATTTTTGTGCGTTTTTTTGCCCCTCAGTGGTGCAGAGAGCCTAGTTTAAGCCCGAAAGGGAGGCTCAGAAGCACCAGACTCAGTCCATAAATAACAGCAGCCGCCGGTGTGACCGCATCGGGAAGGGCTGTAAGGTAGAAAAGCGCCGCATTCATGCCGATGGCTGTGAGCAGGGGGATGAACGCCCATTTCCGGCCTTTTCCCAGCAGCATGAGCATGCCGGCTGTGCCCATGGCGGCTGTTGGAAGAATGAGGAATGCATGGTTGAACCCCATCTGCCCGATTGCCAGCAGGCAGAACAGGGAAAGTGGCAGGGTCATGACAGCCACCGCCGGGCGCTGCATCATGGAGATGCCCCGGCATATTATCAGAAGAATAATGCTGCCATGAAGAACCCATTGCAGGGAGGAGAGAGTCTGCCAGCCGTCCGGGTCATAAGCATAGAGCCAGGGGAAAATGCAGGGCAGCAGCGTGGATGGGCACATGGCCATGAGCGGCGCGCCGCACCACAGGGCCGCTGAGGAAATCCGGCCTGCCCGGATTTCCAGTTGGCGGCGTCCTTTGCTCCATTGCAAGGCCGCCTGGAGGCATTGCGCCGTTCCGGCTATGCTGACCAGCAGTATCCCTGCCGCAAAGATTCCCAGGGGAAGCGCGCCGCGCAGTTCCCAGAAAGAAATGCCGCCAATCGTCGAGCCCCCGTGAAAAGGAGTAGCCTGCGCGGCAGAACGCATGCCTGCCTGCAGCAGTAGCAATACGGCTACCAGAGCCAGCAGGAAGAGGCGGTTTCGCATGGCGGTAGTTTACAGAGTGATGCCGAGTTGCTCCGGCAGAGCAATGCGGGGGCGCTCGGTCAGGATTTCTCCGCCGTGCGGGCCAACGGCTACCATGTGTTCAAAGTGGGCGGCCCAGGAGCCATCGGTAGTGACAGCTGTCCAGTCGTCTCCCAGCACCCGCACCCGGTATGAACCCAGGGTAATCATCGGTTCAATCGCCAGAATCATTCCTCTCTTCAGGCGGGGCAGGGGGTAATTCGGGCGGTAGTTCGGAATCTGCGGTTCCTCGTGCAGGTGGCGGCCTACGCCATGGCCCACATAGTCGCGCACAATGCCGAAGCCGAACGGGCGCACATAATCTTCAATGGCACCGCAGACTTCCATGAGTGAATTGCCCTGCCTGGCGGCAGCAATGCCACGGAAGAGAGCCTCCTCTGTCACGGCCATCAGGCGGCGGGCTTCTACGCTCACGTTTTCACCCACCCCGATTGTCATGGCGTTATCGCCGTACCAACCATCTACAATGGCGCCGGCGTCCAGGCTCACGATGTCGCCATCGTGCAGTACGCGTGGGCCACCGATGCCATGCACAATCTCCTCATTCACAGAAATACAGAGCTGGCCGGGGTAGCCGCCATAGCCCAGGAATGCGTTGCCGCACTTCTCGCGCTTGAAGAGCTCTGCAGCATAATCATCAATCTCCTTGGTGGTAATGCCGGGGCGGATGATGGTCTTGAGCTCCATGAGGATGCGGGCCGATACCTCACCGGCCTTGCGGAGCTTGCTGATTTCATTCGGATTGCGTACAGGAATGCGGTCTGCCATGGTTCTGGTCGCATTGTAGCACACCGGAATCACCGGGGCAAGTGCCATAAACAGACATTTTTGCCCGGAAACGGTTATTTTGTGCTTGAAGCAGGGCGTGGGGCGGTGTATCATGCGGAATATGGCAGAGATTCATCCTACAGCTATTGTTGATTCGACTTGCGAGAGTGCCGATGATGTCAAGATTGGACCGTATTGTGTGGTGGGACCGCATGTCAAGCTGGATTCCGGCTGTGTGCTGCATAATAATGTGGTGATTGGAGGCCCGTCCACTTTCGGTAAGAATAACGAGTTCTACCCGTTCTGTACTATTGGCACCAAAACGCAGGACCTTAAGTATGCCGGTGAGCCCACCTTTCTGGAAGTGGGTGAGGGCAACGTGTTCCGCGAATACTGCAACATCAACCGCTCCACCACGCCGGAACTCAAGACTGTGATTGGTTCCTACAACAACTTCCTGATTCATTCGCATTGCGGTCATGAATGTCACGTGGGTGACTACAATATCTTCTCCGGCTATGCCGCCTGCGCCGGTCATTGCGAGGTGGGTAACTGGGTTATCGTGTCCGGTTGCGCCGGTGTGCACCAGTTCGTCCGCATTGGCGACCACGCCATGGTGGGTGGCTACGCCCGCATTGTGCAGGATGTTGCTCCCTATACCATTGTAGAAGGTTCTCCGGCTGCAGTCCGTGCCATCAATACCATCGGCCTGACCCGCCGTGGCTTCGCGGAAGACGATATCCGCGCACTGAAGTTTGCTTACCGCAAGCTCTTCCTGTACAAGGATACAGGTGTAAAGATGGAAGATAAGATTGCCGAGGTTCTGGCGGATGAGAAGTTCGGCAGCAATCCGCATATCACGTATCTGGTGGACTTCCTGCGTTCTTCTCAGCGCGGCTTCATTCACTGATGAAAAAATACCTGGTTTTTGACCTGGATGGCACATTGGTTGATTCCCTGCCCGGAATAGCGGAGGGAATCAATCGTGCTTTATCTGCCTGCGGGCTACCGACACATGCGCCGGAAAAGGTGCGTGGCATGATTGGCCGTGGTGCGGCTAATCTCTGTGCTTCTGCCATAGGCTACGCCGATGCAGCCGAGGCTCCGCCGGAGGAACTGGAGGCGGTGCATGGCGCGTTCCGGCGCGAATATCCCACCTGCTGGTGCGGCGAGGAATATACCCGCCCGTATGAGGGGATGATAACCCTGCTGGAGACACTGGCAGCGGCCGGTGCGCAGCTGGCGGTGCTCTCCAACAAACCGCACGAGGTCACAGAACCCATGGTGCGGCATATATTTCCAAGTGTGCCATTTGATGTCGTCATGGGCTTCACCCCGGCATTCCCGCGCAAGCCGAACCCAGCCTCCCTGCACCATATTGCAGCAAAATGGGGTATTCTGCCGGCGGAAATCACCCTTGTGGGGGATTCCTTGTTTGATGCCCGGTGTGCAGAAAATGCCGGTACTTCGCTGGTGCTGGTCGGCTGGGGCTATGCTGCTGACCCTGCTGCGCTGCGCGATTGGCCTGCACCGGTCTGCGAGACGATGGCCGAGCTGGAGGCTGTGCTGCTGGGGGAATGATTAAGGCCCGGCCGGGGGCGTGGTTTTTTGCGTTGACTGTAAGCGTGAATGGGAGTATTATCTCCGCATGAAGATTCAGGATAAGGACATACCTACCCTGTTTCAGCGCAAGATGTGCTGGGCTGCGCTTACCGGGCTGGCACTGGTAGTGGTGGTTGCGCTGGTGTGTGGCTTGTTGTTCGGTATCGGTGCTGTGTTTGTAGCCTTGGAGCCGGTGCTTTTGCCGGTGGTCACAGCCGGTTTTCTGGCATACCTCCTCTCGCCCTGTGTGGAATTGGTGCAGCGGCGGATTGCGCGTCGTATCTGGTCTGTAGTGCTGGTAATGCTGGGGGCGGGGGTGCTGTTGTTCTGTCTGGGCTTTGCCATTGTGCCTCCGCTGGTGCAGCAGACGGGGGAGCTGGTGTCCCAGCGTGAGCAGATTCTGGTAAGCGTGGTAGAGGCCGGCAAGACGCAGTTGACAGAAAACCGTCTGCTGCAGAAGGGGGTTGATATGATGTATAGCAAGGTGCTCAAGGATGCCCGCGCCTCCGAGCTCCCGGCAGAGGACTACGATGCACTCTCGCAGGAAACAACTTATGAAGGCAAACTGGCGGCGATTCTGAGTTTCAATTCATCCTATCTGTCAGAAAAGGCACTGGCCTGGCTGACGGCTGGCAGCCGGGCTCTTTCGGGTGTGTCCATGGCCTTTATCGGGGCAATCATGGTGCCGGTATTTTTGTTCTATTTTCTGCTTGAGAGTTCCAGTATTGCCCGGAACTGGCATACGGTGCTACCCATCCGCCGTTCTGCCTTCCGCGAGGAGGTGGTGGCAACTCTGCAGGAAATCAACAACTACATTATATCCTTTGTCCGTGGGCAGATGCTGGTCAGCGTCATCGATGCTGTCATTCTCGCCATTGCGCTGAAAATCATGGGGCTGCCCTATGCCATTACTATTGCCGCAGCAGCTGCCCTGCTCGGCGTGATTCCCTACCTGGGCATGATTGCTACCTGGATTCCGGCGGTGCTGATTGCCTGGTTCACCTGGCACGATATCGGTCATGTCATCATCGTGAGTGCTGTTTTCGGCTGTGTGAGCCAGTTTGATGGCTGGGTGCTCCAGCCGCGCATTGTGGGCAGCCGGGTCAAGATGCACGACCTCACGGTCATGTTCTCGGTGCTTTTCTGGAGTTTTGTCATCGGCGGTGTGGTAGGCGCTTTGCTGGCGGTGCCGCTCACTGCATCCATCAAGGTGATTTTCACCCGCTACATCTGGTCTACCTATCGCGATAAGGTGGAGTAAATATTGAGTCATATTCGATTGTAGGATAGACGCGGGCTTGCAAAAGAGCAGGGCTTGTGCTACAATCGCGCGCCGCTCGTGAAGCGTGCGCGGGCGAGCTGTAGTGTCATCTGATGTTTTCTGAAAATTTTCGTTATGATTAAGTGGATTCTGAACAAGATTGTAGGTTCCAAGAACCAGCGCGAGGTGCGTAAGCTCAAGCCGGTGGTGCGCCGTATCCTGGATTTGGAAAAATCCTGGGAGGAGAAGGATCACGATTTCCTTGTTGGCAAGACCCGCGAGTGGCAGGCCCACCTGCACCGCTTCACACCCATGGACCTGCCCGCCCGTGGTCTGGTGCTTGCCGCGTCTCCTGAGCAGCTTGCCCAGTATGCAGAACTGCTTAACACCCGCTTTGCATCCCTTGCCCCTGAGTTCCCGAAGCTTCCGAAGGTGGAGGCCACGGTTGAATCCATTGAAGCGGGCAAGAAGGCTCTGGCAGAAATTGAGCCCAGGTTTGCCAAGTTGCGCGCCAAGTACCTCGAAACCATTCTGCCTGAGGCTTTTGCCGTGGTGAAGTGCGGTGCCCGCCAGCTCTGCGGTCAGATGGTGGATGTGTGCGGAACCCCTATCAAGTGGGATATGGTGCATTTCGATGTGCAGCTTATCGGTGGTATTGCGCTGCACCGCGGATTCATTGCAGAAATGGCCACGGGTGAGGGTAAGACTCTCGTGGCTACGCTTCCGGTGTACCTGAATGCCCTTACCGGCATGGGGGTGCATGTGGTGACGGTGAATGACTACCTGGCCCGCCGTGACTCTATGTGGATGGGGGCTCTCTTCTCCTACCTGGGCCTGAGCGTCGGCTGCATTCAGAGCATGATGCCGAGCGAACTGCGCCGCCAGCAGTATAGCCGTGACATTACGTACGGCACCAATGCCGAATTCGGCTTCGACTATCTGCGCGACAACGGGATGGCTTCCAGCAAGGAGGCCCAGGTGCAGCGCGGTCACTATTTTGCCATCATTGACGAAGTGGACTCCATCCTCATTGATGAAGCCCGCACGCCGCTCATCATTTCCGGCCCTGCTGTGATTGAGCATGAACAGCAGTATGATACCCTCAAGCCGCTTATCGAGAAAGTGGTGCGTAAGCAGGTGGAACTCTGCAACGGCCTTATGGATAAGGCTGTGGAGTACGCCAAAGCCGGGGATACGGACCGCGCCGGCCGCTGCCTGTTCAAGGTGAAGCTGGGCCAGCCCCGCAACCGCGCCTACATGCGCTCCCAGCAGGATCCTGAGTACCGCCGCATGGTAGAGAAGTACGAACTGTTCCTCTACCAGGATCCGCGCAAGATTGAGCTCTTCAAGCTGAAGGAGGAGCTTTATTACACCATTGATGAAAAGACCCACGATGCCGACCTCATGGAAATGGGGCGCGAGGTTATCAGCCCCGGGCATCCGGAAAACTTTGTGCTGCCCGATATCGGCACCGAGTTCGTGAACATTGATGAGAACGAAACTCTTTCCGAACGCGAGAAGGAAGCCCGCAAGACGGCGCTCATGAAGCGGTTGGATGAGACGGGCGTGCGTCTGCACACCACCAGCCAGCTGCTCAAGGCCTACACCATCTACGAAAAGGACGTGGAGTATGTGGTGAAGGATAACAAGATTGTCATCATTGACCAGAACACCGGCCGCGAGATGCCCGGCCGCCGCTGGAGCGAAGGCTTGCACCAGGCTGTGGAAGCCAAGGAAGGCGTGGAGGTGGAGGCCGAGAACATGACCTACGCCACCATCACCATTCAGAACTATTTCCGTCTTTATTCCCGCCTGGCTGGTATGACCGGTACGGCCGAAACAGAGGCAGCCGAGTTTCACGATATCTACAAGCTGGATGTGCTGCCCATTCCCACGAATCGCCCCTGCATCCGCGAGGATCAGAACGACCTCATCTTCCGCAGCCGTCGCGAGAAGTTCAACGCAGTGGTGGGCAAGATTGTGGAGCTGCACAAGAAGGGGCAGCCGGTGCTGGTGGGTACTGCCAGCGTGGAGGCCTCGGAGACACTTTCCCGCATGCTGAGCTTTGCCAAGGTGCCGCATGAGGTGCTGAACGCCAAAAACCACCAGCGCGAAGCCGAGATTGTGGCCCGTGCCGGCCAGAAGGGGGCGGTAACGGTTTCCACGAACATGGCAGGCCGTGGTACGGATATCAAGCTGGGCGATGGTGTTGCCGAGCTGGGTGGCCTCTTTGTGCTGGGTACCGAGCGTTACGAATCCCGCCGCATCGACCGCCAGCTGCGTGGCCGCTGCTCCCGCCAGGGTGATCCCGGCGGCTCTCAGTTCTTCCTCTCCTTCGAGGATGACCTGATGCGTAACTTCGGCGGCAGCGAGCGCATGACCAAGATGATGGACCGTTTCGGTATGCAGGAGGGTGAAGCCGTGGAAAATGTGCTCATGAACCGCATTATCGAAGGCGCCCAGAAACGCGTGGAACAGCGTAACTACATGTGGCGTAAGCACGTGCTGGACTACGATGATGTGATGAACCAGCAGCGCATGATTGTGTACGCCATGCGTAATGATGCCCTGCTGTGCGAAGATCCGCGCGAGATGCTTTACGAATGCCTGCAGACCGGCACGCACAACAAGTGCAGCCTGTACCTTAACGAGGACGACACCGGTGCCTTCCGTTACACTGACCTGCTGCAGTGGGTGAATTCCACCTTCCCGATGGGGTGGAGCGAGAAGGAATCCGACCTCAAGGGTAAGACTCCCGAGGAGGTGGCTGAGCACATCATCGCCCGCGTGAAGGAGATGTACGAGAAGAAGGTGGCTGGGGAGCGCCCCGACCGCATCGACCAGATGGAACGCTCCATCATGCTCCAGGCTATCGACAAACTCTGGCAGAAGCACCTGACGGATATGGATGCCCTGCGCGAAGGCGTGCGCCTGCGTGCCCAGGGGCAGCGTGATCCGCTTGTGGAATACAAGCGCGAGGCATACAGCATTTTCGAAAGTCTGATGGAGAACATCGATTACGAGATTCTCAATGGTATGTTCCGCAGCACAACGAATCTGTCTGCCTTCGAGGACTTCCTGGCCAGTCTGCCCACCAGTAACGCAGATGAAGAGGATGCCGATGTGACGGATATCCTCGGCAACGGCGACCTCCTGTCTGCTCTGCGCGAGCAGCTGCAGCTCCTGCATGAACGCCAGCGCGCCGCAGGCCTCGAGCCCGCCCCGCTGCCTGTTCTTGATGCCGAGGATGAGCCTGCGGTTGATGCGCCTGCAAATGCAGAGCCGGATATGTTCGGCGAATCCGTGAGCGGTGCTATGGCAGAAGCAGTTCCCTACAGCGAAAAGAAGATTACGCTGCCCAAAAAGAAGGTGTCCTTCAAGCTCAAGCCCTCTGCAGATAAGGAATCCTACATCGTGAAGAACACGGGTGACATGCCCCTGGCCGATGAGGAAGAGGGGATGACCGTGGGCTCGGTGGATTCCGGCTATGTGCCTGAATTCTTTACCGGCAAGGACAAGGCCTGACACATGATGCCTCCGGGCGCGTACGCTGCACCATCGACTGCGATTTTTCCATGAATGTTCGTTCTGCGCTGGAGTACGTGCCTTGTTTCCAGGGGCATTTGTTTGTGGTGCATGTAGCCGCCGGGCTGCTGCACGCTGAGGAACTGGTGGATGCCCTGCTGGATGCTGATGCCCTGCACGAGGTGGGTGTGCGGCTGGTGCTGGTGGCAGAGGGGGCAGATGCCTCTCTGCTGGCGCTGCGGGCCGGGGAGTGCGAGATGCACACCGCCGTGGCAGAAGCAGCGCTTACATCCGGCGCAGCCGTTGTGTCGCGCGTGCGTGAGATTGTGGAGCGCCGCCAGGTTGCCTTGGTGGCCTCGGGCGGCATCGGCCGCTTCCAGCCCGAATGCGTCGATATGGCGCTGGCTCTGGGAGCCAGCAAATACATCTGCCTGCAGGTGGGGGAAGTCCCCTCCCACGGCGAGCAGCCCATCTTTGCCGTGCCGGAGAGCGAGGTAGAGCAGCACCTGGCCGATTGTTCCCACGCCAGCCTGCTGGAGCAGGCTGCGAGAGTCTGCCGCATGGGTATCCCCCGTGTGCATCTGCTGGATGGGTTGCGCCGCGGTGTGCTGCTGGATGAGTTATTCTCAGAAGAAGGGGTCGGCACAATGGTGCATGCTGACTCCTACTGCGATATCCGCCCGCTGCGCGAGGAAGATATTCCCGAACTGCTTTCCATGATAGCCCGCAGCATGGCCGATGCCAAGCTGGTTCACCGCAGCTACGAAAGTATCCGCGACAACCTCCAGAGTTACTACGTCTACACGCTCGATGACACCATCGTGGGCTGTGTAGCGCTCTATCCTTTCCCGCAGGAATCCTGCGCTGAATTGGGCTGCCTGTTCATCAAGAAGAATTACGAGGGCCGCGGTTACGGCAAGGCTATGTGCCGGTTTGTGGAAAACAAGGCCCGCAGCATGGGATTTCAGCGCATTTTTGCTATTTCCCAGAGTGCGGTGGACTATTTCCGCGACCGCATGCACTACGACCCGCTTCCCCGCACTGTGCTGCCCCCGGCCCGTCTGGAGGCGCTGGAATCCAGCGGGCGTGCCTCGGTTGTATTCGGGCGCGAATTGTAAAAAGAAGACCGCCCCGCTCTTTTTTTTGCAGGGCGGGGCGATGCGGCGGGGAAAATCATATCAGGAGAGCTCGGCCAGGAAACCGCTTTCATCCAGATAAATGTGCGAGGGCAGCGTGTATTCCGTCCGCAGAGATGGAGCGCTGATGGTGGCGTTGGAGCCCTCGCTGGGGGCATCTACCCGGTATCCGGGCAGCAGCAGACCACGCGTGCGCGGGCGCACGCCCAGCTGGATGGTGCCGTCGTTCATCTTGAACACACTGTGGCACATGCTCATGGAAATGATATTGCCCATAGCGGTGCAAAGGCAGGGTCTCCAGCGCATGTTGGGGGTAGAGATGGCCGGTGAACCGCTGAAGTCGTAGAAAGGAATCTGGCGCGGCGGAATGGTGGTGAGCAGGATGCGGCGCATGTGAGCCCCGCCCACAATCTGTGAGATGGAATTTTCGAGCGTTTCCTGCGGGTTTTCTATGAGATGCACCGGGGTGCGGGTAATGAGCGGCCAGAGCACCGCCAGTACGAATTCCTGTGGTTCCCCATGCCCCACGGTGGTAAGCAGGTGGTGGCGTCCTTCCTTGAGCGCGTTGATGCGGCGTACCTGGCAGGTATTCAGCCAGTAGCGGTGGAACGCCAGGCGGTCTTCCGTGCCGTCAATGAGCAGCTGCAGCCATTTACGGGCCAGCAGAGGGAATTGTGGGTCTGCCTGGCGGCTGATGAGTGCAGCGGCTATCTGGATGGCGGTAAGTGCTCCGCCGGGGAAGAATACCAGCTGCTTATTGCCGCGTTCTTCCAGAGAACGGATAAGCCCTTCGCGGGTGAATCCGTCAGAGGTTTCCAGGCAGGTGGCAGACAGCTCACGGAAGGAGCGCAGCACGGTGCGGCTGTTGAAGGTGTTCGGGTCAAGCGGTGCGCCGAATGCCACGGTGAAGTTGTAGTGCAGTGTTTTCGGCAGCTTGGTGAAGAATCGGTTGCGGGAGAAGGAGAAGATGCTGCCCCACAGACCATCCATATACACTGGAATGATGGGAGCCTTGGCCCGGCGGGCTATCATTTCCATGCCGCGTCGAATAGGGGTCAGGCAGCCGCTGCGGGTGAGTTGGCCCTCGGGGAAGATGCAGATGATGTCTCCGTTCTCAATGGCACGCGCTGCCTTGACAATGGCTTCCCGCGGGTTGCGGCTGGAAATGGGCAGAGAGTTGAATATTTCCAGAATCCAGCCCAGCAGGCGCATGGCCATAAATTCCTCTGCCACAATGAAACGCACCGGGCGCGGACACACCATGGTGAGGAAGAGCGCATCTGCATAGGTCACGTGGTTCACCACCAGCAAGGCACCACCGCGCATGGGCAGACGATCAAGGTTGATAGCGCGGGGGTGGTAGACAAGCTGCAGACACCAGATGCCGATCATGCGGATGAATTCCTGGGGAATCAGTCGCAGGGAGCAGATGAGGATGAAGAAGCTCAGCAGGAAGAGAACGAAGAACTGCTGCTGCGGTGTGGCTCCGAAAATCTCATACATGGCCCACATGAGGGCCACGGCCACCAGCCCCATGAGGTTATCGATAAGGTTGCCCGCTGCAATGATGTTGCCGCGGTTGTTGGGGTCGCAGTTATCCTGCAGGAAGGCGTTGAGCGGTACCAGGTAGGCGGCACCGAATGCTCCGGTGAGCGCAAGCAGGATGTTGCTCGTGTAGGTATTGACTTCAAAGAACGTGAGCAGCAACGTGCAAAGCGTGATGCCGATGGCACCGAAGGGAATGAGCCCCAGCTCGTTCTTGCCTTTGCAGAGCTGTGAGGCCACAGCCCCGCCCAGAACAACACCGCCGGTCATCCATGCCATGAGGATACCGCATTGCAGCGAGAAGTCCACCCCCGGGTCGGCTGCCTGCATGCTCTTGGCTATCTGAATCAGAATCAGGAACAGGGAGCCGGCCAGACACCAGAAATACGCAATGCCCAGCTCGCTGAGGCGCAGCAGACGGTCCTGCCACAGATACTTGACCTGGGTGAAATGCTCATAAAGCAGGCTCCAGCTGAAGGGCTTGGCTTTCTTGGCCGGGTAGCGCGGAACCAGGAAGGAGGCCGCGCACACCAGACAGGCCAGTATCACAAATACCCAGGTGGGCAGAATGACGGAATCCCAGCCGGCTTCCAGTTCTGCATTGTAGGTGGGGGAGTTCTGCGCTTCATAGCTCCCAAGCAGGTAGGAGAACCAGAAGAAGACACCAATCTGTGCCACCAGCAGCACAAAGACCAGGCTCATTTCGATGATTCCTGAGCCGAAGCCGATGTATTTTGACCCCAGCAGGTCCTTTACAATGCCCTTCTTGGCCGGGGATAGAATGGTGGCCTGCGTGGCAAAGACGGCAAACCATAGAATGGCGGCGTACATGTCGTGCTGGTAGAAGCAGAACAGCATGCAGCTCATCACGCATATCTGCACAACGCTCATGACCTGCACAATGCGGGTCTTGCAGAAACAGTCTGCCAGCCACCCGACCAGCGGTGAGAAGAGAATGTAGGGCAGCACGAATATCGCACCCAGAATGTATTCCAGTGTGCTGCCATCTGCCCCCCACAGCCATACACCCAGCGGAATCAGCAGGAATTGTACGGCTTTCTCGTTAAAGGCATTCTGTGCCTGAACGGCAACGAGCGTCCAGAAGCCGCCCCATTCCTTGCGGGTCGGTTCCTTGTAAAAATCCTCTTCGTCTGTTGCCATATAGTAGGGGAATCTACGGATATTATCTCACAAAAGCCGCATTTTACAAGCTTAAAGCACGAAAAAAAAGGCAGGAAACGCGTGGCGTTTCCTGCCGGGAAAATCTGCTGGAAGGCAAGAATCAGTAGCGGATGGTGTAATCCGAAGCCTTGCGGGGGGCTTCCGGCACGCGCTCGCTGGCGGGCAGCATGGAGTTCAGATATCGCTTCTGAATGGTCTTCTTCATGCCTGCGTCATTCTTCTGGGTAAGCTTCTGAGCCTCCTTGATGGATTTTTCGCGGTTCTTTTCTGCACGGGCAACAGCCTTGTTGTAGCGGTCAATGCTGGCTTTCTGGCGGCTGGTGGCGATGCCTTCGAGGGTTTCGGCAGAAATATCGGACGGCTGGATGGCCGGAGCAGCCTGAACGCTTACTGCAGCCAGAACGAAGAGAGCGAGGAAGGGAAGAGTTTTCATACGTTGGTTCGATAACAATTCAAGTATATGCCAGTGGCTTTGTAAGTCAAGCTCATTTTTTGAAGATGGTCACAATTTTCCGTGGGGGAGAAAGTTCTTCACGGCATTTCATCGAGCATGCTGAACATATCCAGCTGGCCCACATCGGCCTCTTCTGCACAGGGCAGGCCGGTTTCGCGGGCTCGTTTGCGGCGGGCGGATCTGGGTTCGCGGGCACCAGCGCTCATCTCCAGGTGGGTGAGTATCTGCTTGGCCCGGTCGATGATGGGGGCCGGAAGTCCAGCCAGGCGGGCCACCTGGATGCCGTATGATTTATCGGCCGGGCCGGGCAGCACCTTGCGGAGGAAGACGATTTCGTCCTTCCACTCGCGAACTTCCACATGCCAGTTGGCTACAGCGGTGTGGGTGTGTTCCAGGTCCACCATTTCGTGGTAGTGGGTGGCAAAGAGGGTGCGGGCTCCCAGTACATCATGCAGGTGCTCGGCTACAGCCCAGGCAATGGATAGACCGTCGAAGGTAGCTGTGCCGCGCCCGATTTCGTCCAGAATGACCAGCGAGCGCTCGGTGGCATTGTTGAGAATGAGGGCGGTCTCACTCATTTCTACCATGAAGGTGGATTGCCCGCGGGCAATATCATCGCTGGCACCTACGCGGCAGAAAATGCGGTCCACCAGGCCGATGCGTGCGGAATCTGCCGGCACGTAGGAGCCAATCTGAGCCATGAGAGTGATGAGTGCCACCTGGCGGATGTAGGTGCTCTTGCCGGCCATGTTCGGGCCGGTCAGAATGAGCACACGCTGGGTATCTGCCTGCATTTCTGTGTCGTTTGGCACAAAGGCAGAATCGGTCTGCACCTGTTCGATGACCGGATGCCGGCCGTTGACAATGTGAAGATTGCGGTTTGTGTCAAGATGTGGCCGGCAGTAATGGAAGCGCTGGGCCGTCTCGGCCAGCGAGAGCAGGACATCTACCTCAGCCAGTGCCTCAGAAGTCTGCTGAATGCGGTCAATGTAGAGCGCAACCTGTTCGCGCAGATGACAGAACAGTTCATACTCCAGCTGGCGGGCCCGTTCATCTGCCCCCAGAATGGTACCTTCCATCTTCTTGAGCTCCTCGGTGACAAAGCGTTCGGCGTTGGCGAGAGTCTGCTTGCGGACGTAGCGGTCGGCAGGAACTTTGGAAAAATTCGCCTTGGTGACTTCGATGTAATAGCCGAATACGTTGTTGTAGCGTATCTTGAGCGAATCGATACCGGTAGCAGCGCGTTCGCGGGCCTCCAGGTCGGCCAGCCAGTCCTTGCCCTCGCGCGAGGCGGCACGCAGCTCATCGAGCCGGGTATCATAGCCATCACGAATCATGCCACCCTCCTTGATAGTGACCGGCGGTTCATCCACCACCGCGTTGGTGAGCAGGGCCGTCAGCTCTTCAAAATTGCCAAGCCGGGCGAGCAGGGGGGTAAATTCTACTGCATGCTGCTGCAGGGCCTCCAGATCGGCCACAATGGCGGGCAGGTGGTCTAGCGAGGTACCAAGTGCCAGCAGGTCGCGGGCATTGCCAGCTCCCTGCGAAAGTCGGGAGACCAGTCGCTCGGTATCGCGCACTCCCTTGAAGGAATTCCGCAGCTCCGACATCAGGAATGGCTCTTTCAGGAAGCCTGCAATGAGGTTCTGGCGGCGCAGCAGCTCCTGCATGTTGCAGGTGGGGTGCAGAATCCAGTCGCGCAGCTTGCGGGCGCCCATGGGGGTGCTGGTCTTATCCAGCGTGCCCAGCAGCGTGTTCTTATGGCCACCACGGGCCTCCACCAGATCCAGGTTGCGGCGACTGGCCGTATCAATCATCACGGCATGCTCTGTTGCGCGCAGCGAAAGGGTTCTCAGGTGGTCTGTCTGGCGGCGCAGCTGGTGTTTCAGATAATGCAGAATCGCCGTTGCGCTGCCGAGCGCCGGACCCAGGTGGGCGCAGCCGAACCCCTCCAGCGAATGCACGCGGAAGTGGGATTTCAGGAAGGTATCTGCCAGCCCCGGCAGGAAGGTATAGCCATCGTAGAGCAGGGTGACCGGCAAGCCTGGAAAATCCTCTGCCTGTTCCTGGCTGATGAGCAGCTCGCGGGGGTGGATGCGGGCCACTTCCTCGCTCAGCGCCTCAAGGCTTGCGTAATCCGCCACGGTGAATTCGCCGGTGGTGTGGTCGGCGCAGGCAAGCCCCCAGGTGTTCTTCTCGTGGTAGCAGGCAGCTATGTAGTTATGCTCACCGGCATCCAGCAGGGCCATATCAGCCAGCGTACCGGCAGAGATGATGCGGGTGATTTCGCGCGGCACCAGCTTGCCCGGTACCGGGGTG
>CAJGDB010000016.1 GCA_904502165.1 uncultured Akkermansia sp. | reverse complement strand
TCTTAAAGGGTTAATTACTTCTTGGCGCCCACAGTCTTCTTGCGGCCCTTACGGGTGCGGGCATTGGTGCGGGTACGCTGACCGCGAACGGGGAGACCCTTGCGGTGGCGGATGCCGCGCAGACAGTTGATGCTGGTCAGACGCTTGAGAGCCATCTGCTTCTCACGGCGCAGGTCACCCTCGATGAGGATGTTGTTGCTGGTGATAGCCTGTACAATCTTGGTCAGCTGAGCGTCAGAGAGCGTGCCGGTGCGGAGGTCCGGGGAGATGCCGGCCTGCTCAAGCACCTTCTTAGCCGTGGAGGGCCCGATGCCGTAGATGTAGCACAGGGAGGCCTCAACGCGCTTCTCGTTGGGAATTTCGATACCGAAAAGACGAGCCATAGTGGTGTGTTATTATTAGTGATAATGTGTGTTCGTCACCGGGTGGTGACAATTTGTCGGCGCACATTCTACTCACTTTTCAGCTTTTGGCAAGCACAATTTTACAAAAATTACAACTTTGGGTAATTTTGGGATTTTATGTTCGCTAAAATCCGGCACAAGCTGAATAGAAGGCGGGGAGATTACTCCAGCTCAGGCATGGGACGGAGGGCCGGGATTTCCGGCAGGGCGGCAGAAGTAGAGCCACCGCCACCAGTGTATGCAGGCATGATGCCCGGGGTGTAGGATTCCGGGGTCGCAATCTTCTTCAACGGAATCGTGATGGAATCCTCCTCGATGTATTTCGACTTCGGGTCATTCTCAGTCCAGAAGAAAGAGAGGAATCTGCTGCTGACCGGGTGAATGGCTTCGGTGGCAATCTCATACCCCGGCTTGTGGGCAACAATACCAAGGGTCTTATCCTGCGCGACGGAAACAACCAGCGGTGTCTTGCCGGCAGCTTCGCCATTGATGGTGATTTCCGCGCCCTCTGGAAAGGTATTGATGGCAATATCCTTATGACCCACGCAGGAAACAAGGGCGAAAGCAGCAGCGGCGGCGCAGAGCATCTTCTTCATGGCACGTATTGTAACGCAGGGAGCGGGTGGTATTCAAGCTCAAATTACATGCTTGCATTTCATGGTGTTCTGTGGTAGACTACAGGGCAATATGATACGCAAACTGACGGTGGAGGGAATGACGGTATTCCAGCATGCGGAGTCATTTCACTTTGTCCCCGGCATCAACATCATCGTAGGCGGAAATGATTCCGGCAAGAGCCATCTCATGAAGCTCTGCTACGCCATCAGTAAATGGGGGTGTGGCGGCAGCCGCCGGGATCTGCCCGAAGTATGGGCAGAAGAAAAGCGCCTGAGGCAGGACTTGCTGCGCGTATTCGGTACACATGACCTGACCAGCCTCACCTCGCGGCGCGGAGGCAACCAGATACAGGCGCGGGTGCGATGCTCGCTTGAGGGCGAGAAAGTACCTGCCGGCACTGCGGATCTGGCATTTAGTTTCAAGGCGCATTGCGAAGAAGAAGGGCTGCGTATCTCCACCATGCCGGAGCGCTACCTGAGCAGTAATGCCGTATTCCTCTCCCCGCGCGAAGTCCTTTCCATCTACCCCTGCTACATGCAGGCCGGCAAACGCTACCCGGAGCTGCTGGACTCTGCCAGCTGGGAACTCTGCCGGGCTTTGGAAAACGAAGCCAGCCCGGCCCTGCCCCAGGCGCTGCGCTACGTGGTAAAACAGATTGAACAACTGCTGGGAGGAAAACTCCTGCGCCACAACGGGCGGTTCTACCTGCAGCGCCCAGGCCAGGAAGCGCTGGAACTCAATCTCATAGCAGAGGGTTTCAAGCGCATCGGCACCCTCGGTCTGCTCATCAGCAACGGCACCGTGCGCCCCGGTACCGCCCTCTTCTGGGATGAACCGGAAATGAATCTGAACGCCGGCCACCTGCCCCTGCTGGTGAACCTGATGATGACCCTCTGCCGAGCCGGGGTACAGCTCCTGCTCACCACGCACAGTCTGTTCCTGCTGCGCGAGCTGGTCATTCAGCTGGCCGACACGCAGAACACACGGATAAGCCGGCGTTTCTTCGGGCTGCAGGCCGGGCGGGTGGAAGGCCCCCGCGTGAGCGAAGCTGATGAACTGGACAAACTGGCCCATCTGGACAGTCTGGAAGCAGAACAGGAACAGGCTGACCGCTACCTGAACCTCATGCCCCAACTCAGCACAGAAATCTGACCGTGTTCCAGGCAGGCACCAGTTGCGTAGAAGGCGTACACCGCTTCAACTTCGAAGCCGGATACTATGTATGCCGCTTCGAATGCTCCCCTTTCTACTCCCACCATGCACAAAACTTCTGCAACAGCTGCAAGGAAATGGATTTTGTGCTCTACCACCCCGGCAAAAAGGAATTATGGCTCATTGAAGTAAAAGACTACCGCTTCAATGCCCGCCCCAAGGTGCGCGACCTGGTGGAAAAGCTGTGCCGCAAAGTACGCGACTGCCTGTTTCTGCTACGCACCGCCGCCCTCTGCGCCCCCGAAGAAGAACCAGAGGAAGGAATCTCCCTGCGGGAAATCGCACGCATGAGCATGCAGGCCAAGCACATACGCCTGGCCTTCACCATTGAACTGGGCAACACCGGGCTCTTCCCGCCCAAGGCCCTGCTCTCCACCATCCGCGATCTGCTGTACCGGCAGATGCGTTTCATTGACCCGCAGATGCTCTGCCTGCCCATTACCGAATCCGGTGGCGCAGGGCCCTGGACTATCACCCCTGCCGGCAATGACCACTCTGCCCGCATCCGCAAACGCCTTGAGAACGCCCAACGCGAGCACGACCACGCCCGCAAGGTGGCAGAAGAACAGGAACGACACCGCGAGCGGGTAGCCGCCCGCCGCCGCCGCAAAGCCCGCAAAACCCACATTCCCCTCTGGAAGCAGCGCGCTATGGAGCGAGAGGAAGGCAAGACCGGCACCCATGCCGACCGCCGCCTGCGCGATTAAGTCGGCTCTCACCATAAAGAAACCTGCTTCCCCGGAAGAGGAAGCAGGTTTCGTAAGGAGTTTTGCCTTGTGATGAAATCAGGGCTTGATCACAGAGGCAAGCACCACAGTACCATTGAAGGGGGTGCTTACGTTGGCGGGCATCTCTACCTGGGAGAGACGGAAGGATTCCTTCATGCCCACGCCGGAGATATCGGCGGTGATGCAGCAGGGGATGTCCTTCACGGCGCACTTCACCGGCATTTCGTGCACGATCTGGTGCACCACGCCACCCATGGCAGTACCCACAGGAGTACCCACAAGCTTCACCTGCACGCGGGTCTTCACCACGGAATCGGGGGTCACGGCGCAGAAGTCAACGTGGTTTGTGGCATCGGTCAGCCAGTTGCGCTGAACGTCCTTCACCAGGGTCAGGATAGTCTGGCCATCGAGCTCCAGGTTCACCAGGATGGAATCCGTATCTACGGAAGCGAACAGAGCGCGCACGTCGGCAGCCTTGATCTGGATGTTGATGTTCTCAGCCACAGCGGAACCGTACACCACACCGGGAAGGTAACCCTGAGCGCGCAGGGCATTCAGCTTGCCAGTACCAACGGCCTCACGCTTGGTGGCCTTAAGGGAGTATGTCGTCATAGTCTTATGCTTTCTATGTATTGAAATTGAGTTTGTTTGGAGTTCATCCGACGTCGGTGCGCCTGCGTCACCCGCCGGGATACCGCACCCTGCCAGCGAAAGCAAGGTGGACGCACAGGATACGCCTTCCTGCAGAAAAGTCAAGCGAAATTCACGCAAAACGCACACTTTTTCCTTGAAAAATGAATCCATTACTTCTAGTATGGCGGCGCATGAAAGCACTACGTATCATGGCGGGCATAACCGCTGCCACCCTGGTGAGCAGCTGTATCCAGATGTCACAGCAGGCGGCAGGCCCCATCCCCCCGCCAGCCCCGGAGACCCTGAGACGCCCCATTCCCCCCGCCCTGCAGCACTATTACACCCTGCCCGCGCCCGTAAAACAAAGCTGATTTTCCCCTCACGGAGCATCCAAAAACCGGCGACTCTGCGGCAGCTTGCGTTATTTTGATTGACACGCACTATAAATACGCGTAGAATCGGCGCACCATGAAGAAGCGACTCCGCAAGAAATACCGTGTCGGTGAGTTCAAGGAACTCTGCTTTGAATTTTCCTTCGAATACAAGGGCGATGTAGCAGCCCCCGAGTGCGAGCAGTTCCTGCACGCCTTTGTGGAAGAATGCATCGAGGCCAATGGCCTGGATTGCGAAGGCAACATCACCGATGACAGCTGCAACATCGTGGCCAAGGCCGTGGATCCCACCCAGACCAGCAACGCCCAGCGCGAAGCCGTGAAGAGCTGGCTTGAGGCCCGCAGCGATGTGGAGCTCAAGAGCTTCGGTGAACTGCAGGATGCCTGGTACGCCACCTGCTGATTGCCGCTTCCCTGAGAGAGAAAAAAGAATATATCACAGGCCATGGCAGGCGGCCTGGTAGCCTGCCAATCCCATACCCCCCCGGATTCAAGAATGAACGAAAACGAAACGCAGCCGAAGAAACAGGCCATCTATGCCAAGGGGCTCAAGGGCGTCATTGCCACAGAGACCGGCCTGAGCGATGTACGCGGTGAGGAAGGACAGCTTCTTTACTGCGGCTACGAAATCGAGGACCTGGTGGATCTCTGCAGCTTCACCGAAATCATCTACCTGCTGCTCAACAAACGGCTTCCCAATCGTGAGGAGCTCGAAGGCCTGCAGCAGCGCCTGAGAAACGACCGCGAACTTCCCCAGCCCATTCTTGACTTCTTCAAGACAGCCACCAAGACAGCCCGCCCCATGAGCGCGCTGCGTACCGCGGTATCCATGCTCGGCATGTATGATGACCGCACCAAAGACCCCAGCCAGATGAAGGAAATCGGCCTCTCCCTCATTGCCAAGCTGCCGGTCATGGCGGCCTATTACTACCGCATCTGCCAGGGGCTGGAGCTGCCGCCCATCCGCACAGACCTGGGTGAGGCCGAGCATTTCCTCTGGCTGCTGAAAGGCACGGAACCGGACCCTGCTGAAGCCAACATTCTGGATGTAGCGTACATTCTGCACGCCGACCACGGCATGAATGCCTCCACCTTCTCTGCGCGTGTAACAGCCTCCACCCTGTCGGACATGTATTCCGCCATCACCTCAGCCATCGGTTCACTGAAAGGACCGCTGCACGGCGGTGCCAATGAAGCCGTCATCGAAATGCTCAAAGAAATCGGTGAAGAAGAGCACGTGGAGGAATACATCAACAAGAAGCTGGCCAACAAGGAAAAGATTTTCGGCATCGGCCACCGCGTATACCGCACCATGGACCCCCGTGCTCCGCTTCTGCGCCGTATCGCGATTCGTCTCACCCAAACCATCGGCGAACCCAAGTGGATTCGCATGAGCGACCGGATTGCCAAGATTATGCGCGCCCGCAAGAATCTGAATGCCAACGTGGATTTCTACTCCGCCACGGTATACTACAGCCTGGGTATTCCCACCCGTATGTTCACCACCCTGTTTGCCATTGCCCGCGTTGCCGGCTGGGTGGCTCAGATTCTGGAGCAGCTGGAAGACAACACCCTGTACCGCCCGCTGGCGGCCTACAAAGGACCGGATGACCCGCTCCTGGTGCCCATGCTTGACATGCGCTGATATTTTCAAAACCCCGCTTCCGGAAAGGAGCGGGGCTTTTTTTCAGGAAAGGGGGAAAATCATTCAACCATCTCTTCCGGGGGGTCGGCCTCCGGTGCGGCAAACTGGAGATGCGGAGCCAGCACAAAGGCAAGGTACTGCTCGTGCGTGGCATAGAGAGGGAAGCGCAGCAACTGCGCCTCTGCCGACACCGGGGTATGAGCCAGAGCACCACCCGATGCCTGCCATCCCGGGTCGTGTGCGGCCTCTACTGCATCCACATAATCCGACCACTGCTTTTCGGCCTCAGCAAACAAGTTACGCGTGCGTTCCTGAACAGCCGCATAATAACTCATCTCCGCAGCTCCGGGGAGCGGCACACCCAGCACCAGAGATGCACCGCGCTCTGTTCCAAAGCACAGCTCTATCTGCTGCGCGCAAAGATTCAGGTACCCCCGCCAGAGTGCCACAGCGCGCCTGGCAGAAGCCGCTCGATCTGCATCCGTATGCGCCACCTCATTGGCCAGTTCCTGCACCATGAGCGGAGTCTCCGGCGCATCCACAACTGCGGAATCATCCTCCCCCACATTATCAATATCAACCATACCTTCCTCAGCTTCAGCACCAGCATGAGAAAGCGGAGCATTATGCTCAGGGTGGCTCACCCCGTGTTCCGGAACCGGCTCAAGTCCCCAGGGCACAGCATACAGAAAAGCCTGAAAATCCTGCAGATACTCACGCTGCAATTCGGCACGGAACAACAGGGCGCTTTCCCTCACCGTATCGGCATCATGAATACAGGCAGCCATACCCAGCTGAGCCATACCGAAACGCATCTGCGCCTCGTAAGCACGCTGAGCCGCCGCCAGCACAGCCTCAATCGCCGCGCGGACATGCTGTTTCTCCCCCTCCTCTGCCCCGGCAGATTGCTGCCAGAAATTCAGCGCCGACTCCAGCTCAGCCCGGCGGGCATCCCAGAACGCCTGTTCCTCAGGCAAGAGCCCGGTGTACCCCATACGGGCCGCCTCAATACGGCGGATGTAGGCAGCCCTCTCCGCCTGCACCTCGCGGCGTTCCTTCTCGCTGGCAGCCGTTTTCTCCCGGGCATCCAGATAAGCCTTGAATGCCGCCATGCGGTCATCATAGAATCGCCCGGCAGCATCCTCCTGGGCCGGAGCCAGTGAAGCTACGGCCAGAAAAAGCAACGTACGGGACAGCATGTGCATGAAGCAAGTCTATCACAGCGGCCAGACAAGGCAAGGAAAAAGCCCCGAAACATACTGAAACTGTGGCATACCAGCCCCGATGCAGCACTTCTCGCTTTCCCGCGCGTATGCGATGTGGTAGAGTGAGAGCAGACACGTTATGGATACCCCCAAGAACTACTATATTCCCACCGTCATAGAAAAGACCAGCCAGGGCGAGCGCGCCTACGACATCTATTCCCGGCTGCTGCTCGACCGCGTCATCTTCATCGGCACCGAAATTGACGACACCGTTGCCAATTCCGTCATTGCCCAGTTGCTGTTCCTGCAGATGACAGATCCTAAGAAAGACATTCACATCTACATCAACTCCCCCGGTGGTTCTGTAACAGCTGGCCTGGCTATCTACGACACCATGCAGTTCGTCTCCTGCGATATCAACACCTACTGCATCGGCATTGCCGCAAGCATGGCCTCTGTGCTGCTGGCTGCCGGCACCAAGGGCAAGCGCTTCTGCCTGCCGAACTCCCACGTCATGATTCACCAGGTACGCGGCGGCGCCCAGGGTACAGCGGCAGATGTGGAGCGCACCATCAAGTTCATGTTCAGCCTCGACAAGCGTCTCACGGGCATCCTCTCCCAGCACACCGGCAAGGATTTCGACACCGTGAAGCAGGACCAGGACCGTGACAACTACATGACCGCAGAGGAATCCCTGGCCTATGGCCTGGTAGACCGCATTTTGGAGCACACCCCGGTTCAGAAGAAGAACTAATCCCCCGAATCATGGCCAAATCTAAGAAAATCTGCGGCATCTGCGGTACCCCGGAGGACGATGGGAGACCCATGCTTTCGGTAGATGGAGCCCATGTCTGCTTCCAGTGCGTGGAAGGTATGGTCTACCACATGTTCTGCTCAGAGATGGGTGAAATTGCAGCAGATCGCATTCTCTCCCTCATCAAGGGGACACACCCGGAAATCGTCCCCCAGGACAAAGTGGATGATTCGCCGGTGCTGGAAGTACAGACCAAAGCCCAGGACGAACTGCCCACGCCGGAACAGATGCACAAGATGCTCGATGCCTATGTCATCGGCCAGGACCGAGCCAAGCGCACCCTCTGCGTAGCGGTATACAACCACTACCTGCGCCTGCGCCAGCCCAAGACCGATGACGGCGTGGAGATTGAAAAGAGCAACATTCTCATGGCTGGCTCCACCGGCAGCGGCAAGACCCTGCTGGCCAAGACCCTGGCCAGAATCCTCGATGTACCTTTCTGCATTGTGGATGCCACCACGCTGACGGAGGCCGGCTACGTGGGCGAGGATGTGGAAAACATCATTCTGCGCCTACTGCAGGCTGCGGATATGAATGTAGCCAAAGCTGAGCGCGGCATCATCTATGTGGATGAAATTGACAAGATTGGTCGCAAGACCCAGAACGTGAGCATCACCCGCGATGTTTCCGGTGAAGGTGTGCAGCAGGCCCTGCTCAAGATTGTGGAAGGCACGGAATGCAACATCCCCCCGAAAGGCGGCCGCAAGCACCCGAATGAACAATATATCCGCGTGAATACGGAAAATATCCTCTTCATCTGCGGTGGTGCCTTTGTGGGGCTGGAGGGAATCATCCGCAAGCGAATCGGTTCCAGCGCCATGGGCTTTGCATCCATCGAAGAAGACCGCGACACCAAGGAATACACAGAAGAGGAAATTCTTTCCAAGGCAATGCCGGAGGATTTCTTCATGTTCGGCATGATTCCGGAGCTGATGGGCCGCCTGCCTATCTTCACCCCGCTCACCACCCTCACCGAAGAACAGCTCATGCACCTGCTCACCGAGCCGAAGAACGCGCTGGTGAAGCAGTACACCAAGCTCATGGCCATGAACAACGCCAGTCTCAAGGTAGAAGAAGGTGCCCTGCGGGCCATGGCAAAGCAGGCAATTGAGCGCGGCACGGGAGCCCGCGCCCTGCGCGGTATCTTCGAAAACCTCATGCTGGATATCATGTACAAGGTACCCAGTGATAAGACCATTGATACCATCACCATCACCGAGGAGGTGGTACTGGGCAAAGCCGAGCCCAGAATCAAGCGCCGCAAGGCAGCCAGAAACTGATTTATGCTGGTACTGGGAATCGAATCGAGTTGCGATGAAACAGCCGTAGCCCTCATGGAGGACACCGGCAGCGGGCAGCCGCAGCTGCTCAGTTCCGTCATCTCCACCCAGATTCCCCTGCACCGCATGTATGGCGGCGTGATTCCCGAGCTGGCCTCGCGCAACCATTCAGCCAACCTGCCCGCCGTACTCCAGGAAGCCCTGGAAAAAGCCGGCCGCAGCATTCACCAGGTGGATGTCTTTGCCAGCACGGCAGGCCCCGGTCTGGTAGCAGCCCTGCTGGTAGGCAACACGGCTGCCAAGGCGCTGGCGCTGGCTGCCCGCAAACCCTTTGTGGCCGTTAACCACCTGGAGGGGCACATGCTTTCACCCTTCATCACCCACCCTGCAGGGCTGGTACCCCACCTGGGCTTAGTGGTAAGCGGAGGCCACAGTCTCATCATCGACGTTCAGAGTGCTGGCAACTACACCCTGATGGGGCGATCCCGGGATGATGCCGCCGGCGAAGCCTTTGACAAGGTGGCCAAAATGCTCGACCTGCCCTACCCGGGAGGACCTGAAATTGATAAGCTGGCAGAAAAGGGAGACCCGGAACGTTTCAAGCTACCGCGCCCGATGCTGCACGAAGACCACCTTGATTTCTCCTTCTCCGGGCTCAAGACCGCCGTGCTCTACACCCTGCCCAAGCTTGTGCCCGGCGGCAATCCGCATGATCTGGACGAACAGACCATGTGCGACCTCTGCGCCGGGGTGCGCCAGGCCATCATTGATGTGCTGCTGCATAAGGCAATGAAGGCGCTGCGTAAGAGCCGCCACAAGGTGCTGGCTGTTTCCGGCGGTGTATCCTGCAACAGCGGGTTGCGCCACCAGCTGCAGGAAATGTGCGAGCGCCGCCGCATCGAGCTCATTCTCCCCCCGAACAGCCTGACCACCGACAACGCCGCCATGATTGCCTTTGCCGGCATGCTCCGCGCCAGAGCCGGTGATTTCTCCACCCTCGATACCCCCGTTGACCCGAACCTGAAACTAGCTGGTGTCCAGCTCCGTAAATAATTATGGGATTACGAGAGAGACTCAATGAAATTCTGCCCACTCTTCTGCCGGAACGAGCAGAAGAGGCCATCAAAGGCAAAGAACTGATTGCCCGTGTCCGCGCCGTGCTGGGCGACGCATACTCCGACCATTCCCTGCGCTCACAATTCTCTTTCATGACACTCGACCCGGATTCCTGTCTGGCGCGAGTGGAAAATGGCCAGGGATACTACCTCCGCAACGAGGGAGATGCACCCAGTCTGCAGAATATCTTTGGCGGCAATGCCGGTGGTGACTCCATGCTGCACCGGGCCATGGCTCTGGCTGTGCGTTTATACGATACTGCCGGACAGGGAGTCTTTGTCTACCCGGTTGATGGAGAGGAAAGCTGGGGGCACCCGGATCTGGTAGCAGTACAATGGCCCGCCGGCGCCTGGGATACCGAGGGAGCCTACATCCTGGACGGCGAGGCAGAGGAACTTTCCTTCCGCGCTATATGTGTGGGCTTTGCCGATGATGAAGAAAGCTGCCGCCAGGCATTCTTCCGAGCCCTGGCCTGTGGCCAGTGGGCGCAGGAAAGCGAGTTACTGCTGCTGCCGGGGGCAACAAATGAAGAAGAACTGACCAATCTGGCAGCCCGCTACGGAGTAGGCATCCGCTGTCTGGATGCTGATGAACCCGCGCTGGATGCCATGCCGCGGGCCGATGAGATATTCCGGCTGAACACCGATGAGGCCCGGACCCTGCTGGCCAGCCTGCCCCAATCCACGCTGGCCCGGCCACGGCACCGCCAGCTTTCCAAACAGGCAGCCGATGCCATGCCTGATACAGCCGTTGTGCTTCAATGGGCGCGTGGCTGCGCTGCACGCGGGCGGGTTGAAGCCTATGAACACCGAGTTGCAGTAAACTGACCCATGATGCAGGAATTCCTCAAGCGACTCGCAGGCCAACGCTCCAACAGGCTGTTTCTGGCTGCTGGTATTCTGCTGGCTATACTGGCCAGCTACAAGCTACTCCGCACCGCCATGTACGTGCATGAATGCGTAGTAGTTACAGCTACTGTCACCGATGTCCGCCAGCAGCCGTTCGAATCCACCCTGCAAGCGCTCCAGCACGGAAACCTGGCGCTGGGGGATTCTGTTTCCTACCAGCCCATTGTGCGGTATACAGTACCGAACGGGCTTGTCATCAGCCGCCTGATGACAGATGCCGACGACACAGACTACACCATAGGGCAGCAGATTGAAGTCATTACCCCGGAGCTGGACCCCAGCCAGGCCCATGTGAACAAGTGGAAATTCATCTGGGGCTGGGAATGCGTCCAGCTCGGCATGGGAGTAACCCTTCTGCTGCTGGGGCTTTCTCTGCGAGGCCGCCGGCCGGCTCCTGCGCCAGCATCCGGAAAGAAAGCTCCCCGTTCCGGCAGCCAGAAAAAAACAGGCAGTCGCAAAAAGGCAGACACTCCGGCCACCCGCAAGCGGTCGCCGCGCAAGAAAAAAGCGTAAAGTTGCATTCTTTCCCATTTCATGGCTCACATTCATTCCAGAATACCAGAGCAGAACATGCAGAGGGGAGAACGCGTGGTATACGATGCCATGTCCCGGCTGCCTGACGACTGGGTTGTTTTCCACAGCTGCAAGGAAGACTACCAGGAAGATAATCGTTATGTGCATTACGAAGCAGATTTCGTTGTGCTTGCACCCGGTCTGGGAATAGTGGTCATTGAAGTGAAAGACTGGCCCATAGTGCGGGTGGAAAAAGGCCGCTGGCTGAGCCGCAAAGACGACAGAAGCCCCTGGAAGCACCACACTCACAGTCCGTTGGAGCAAGCCAACATTGCGCTGCAAAAAATAATGCGGAGCCTGACCCGCTGTGGCTGTCTCTCCCAGCAGGCGAACCACTGGCCGGAACACCGCCACATGGCCATACTCACCCAGGGCATTCCACAGGCCGGGGACCCTCACAACCTGCCTTTCGGCACGCTCTACCTCTGCGGCATTTCAGCATTAGAGCAACTGGAGCAACACATCCGTGCACTCTTTGTGCTGAATCACGGAAACCGCATGCCGGTTGAACAGGTGCGTCGTATAGCGGATGCCCTGGCACCCAGCGTGCACTTCCGGATGAGCATCACAAACTACCTGCAGGAGATGGATGCCTCTGCCGCCAACATTCTCGACTTGCTGCCGGCTCTGTACGAAAGCACCGGAGGAATTCGCGTAGAGGGTTATGCAGGTTCAGGCAAAACCGTCATGGCCTGTGCCGAAGCCGCCCGCCAGGCAGCACTCCTTCCCCGGGGAGGAGAGCACCGCATGCTCATGCTCTGCTTCAACCACGCCATGGCGGCAGAACTGCATGACCACCCGCTGCTGACCGGGCAGAACGATGTTCTGCTGGTCAGCACCTTCCATGACTTCTGCATCGGGACCATTCTGGAACCGATGGGCTTCGGACATCTGGTCAACTATGGTGAACATGGTGACCGACTGCCGGAAGAAGCGATAAAAACCCTCATCCGTCTGCTCCCGGAACTTCCCCGTTACGATGCTATTTTTGTGGATGAGGCACAGGATTTCCGCGAGTGCTGGTGGAGCATCATCCGGGGCTTGCTCAAACCCGGAGGCAGGCTGTACCTCTTTGCCGACAAGAACCAGGATTTATACGACCGCTACGACCAACTGCCGGAGCTGCCCACGCGTCTGCGCCTGAGCAGCAACCTGCGGAACGCCCGCCAGATTGCGGGGTTCAGTCTCTCCATGCTTCCACAGCCAGAGCAGGATTGCCGTATTCTGCCCCTGGCCGGTGCCGGAGTCTGCATTGCCCCGGCAGGCGATACTCCCCGGGAGCGGGCTGCCGAGGTAGAGCGCATCATTGCCCGGTTGCTGACTGAAGACTCCCGGATTCAACCGCGCGACATCGTGGTTCTTTCCCCCTGGCGCACCACTCACCAACGCTGCTGCCTGCCTCTGGTTCAGGGGCTGGCTACCGCCCCGGCTGCGGAGACCCCCGCTCAGGCGGCCGAACGTCGCAAGGCCTGCCGCCAGCCAGAATCCCGTGAGATTTTTGCCTCTACCATCAAATCCTTCAAGGGGCAGGAATCGGCCTATATCATCGTGGCTGATGTCATTGGCCTGAATGAGAGCCGGGGATTTGACATGAAGGAACTCTATACGGCCTGCACCCGCGCCCGCTACGGGCTTTTCATTGTGCCGACCACCACCGGCAAGGCGCTGGTGGAATCATTCGCAACCCGCAGCTGATGAAGACAATCATTCTATACAGCCTTGTCCTCACCCTCTGCGTCTCCTGCAACCACAGGCCGCAGGGGCAATTTCAGGGCTATAAGGAAACGAATGACACGGCAACCCCGGTCAGCCAGTTCGGCAGGATTCCTTATCAGTCTCGGCGATAGCATCTGCGTTATGCCCCTTGCTGGAAACCAGCCCCCCTTTTTGCCAATATAAAACAGGCTGTAAAATCGACCGTCACACCCGTTTTTTCTGACATTCTGCGTGACGAAACGGGTAATATGTGGTAGAATGCCGCGCGCATCCAGCACATCAGCGATGACTACAACAGACTTTCTAGTAATCGGCAGCGGCGTAGCAGGATTGAGTTTTGCCCTGCGTGCCGCCGAACATGGCAAGGTGACCATACTCTGCAAGAGCGATCCCCTTGTTTCCAGCTCAGCCAAGGCCCAGGGCGGCATTGCCGCCGTAATAGACAAGAATGACACCTTCGAGGAACACGTGGCCGACACACTGGATGCCGGGGCCGGGCTGTGCGATGAACAGGCGGTCCGCACCATTGTGGAAGAAGCCCCGGGGGCCATTGAGGAGCTTCTCAGCTGGGGTGTTGATTTTGACACAGAGAAGGATGGCGAGTTTGACCTGGGCCGTGAGGGAGGCCATGGTAAGCGCCGCATTCTGCACGCCAAAGATACCACCGGTCTGGAAATCAGCACCAAGCTGCTGCATTGCGTGCAGAAGCACCCAAACATCACCCTGCTTGACCACCGCATTGCCATAGACCTCATCACCACCGCCAAACTGGGTTGTGTAACGGAGGACCGCGTACTGGGAGCCTATGTGCTCGACCCTGCCACCGGAGAGGTGGAGATTTTCCGCAGCGACCGCATCATGCTTGCCACCGGCGGCACAGGGCGGGTGTACATGTACACCACCAACCCCTCCACCGCCACAGGTGATGGTGTGGCCATGGCCTGGCGCGCGGGGGCCAATGTCTCCAACCTGGAGTTCGTGCAATTCCACCCCACTACTTTCTATAATCCCAAGAGCAACAACCGCGATGGGCTCACCTTCCTCATCTCGGAAGCTGTGCGCGGCGAGGGCGGCGTGCTTCGTGGCCCGGATGGCAAGGAATTCATGCAGAAGTATGATTCCCGTAAGAGCCTTGCACCGCGCGACATTGTGGCACGCGCCATCAACCATGAGATTCTGCGGACGGGCCACCCCTGCATGTTCCTGGACATGACCCACAAACCCAAGGGATTCATGGCGGAACGATTCCCCTACATTTACGAAACCTGCAAGAGCTACGGCGTGGATGCCGAGGTAGATTATATTCCGGTGGTTCCCAGCGCCCACTACCAGTGCGGTGGCGTTCAGACCGATACAGACGGGCAGACCTCCCTGCGGGGGCTCTTCTGCGCGGGCGAGACCGGCTGCACCGGGCTGCATGGAGCGAACCGACTGGCCAGCAATTCCCTGCTGGAATGTGTAGTGGTTTCGAAACGTGCTCTGCAACGCATGCTGCGTACCCTGCCGCTGGCACACAAGATGGAGGAATACCCCATTCCCGAATGGAAGCATGGCGAGCGAGCCCAGCAGGATGACCTGGCCATCCTGTACCATTGCTGGGACGAAGTGCGGCGCACCATGATGGACTATGTGAGCATTGTGCGGACTAACCACCGCCTCCAGCGCGCCGCAACCCGTCTGCGTAACATCAATCGTGAAATCAACGAATACTACTGGGGATACCGTGTCACGCCGGAGATTATCGACCTCCGCAACCTGGCGCTCACGGCATCGCTAATTGTGGACTGTGCCATCCGGCGACAGGAATCGCGAGGCCTGCACTATACTCTGGATGCCCCGGATAAACTGCCGACAGCACGGCCGAGCATCCTGCACAACTGGTAAGATACAACATGCTGCTGCGCTCCATTCTCTTTCTGTTGCTTACATGCCTGCTGCCGGTGTTTCCGGCCGCAGGCCAGACGACAAGGAAGAGCATAAGCGGCCGTTCCCTGAACCGCTCTCTTTCAGAGCCAGCTCGCCCGGGTAAACGGCGCATGAGCAAGGAAGCCCTGAAGAAGGCGGCCATCAAGGCCGGCCCCATGCGCCCGGTGTTCGATCAGAGCCACCGCAGCAATTTCCCCGACCCGAAGAACGCACCTCAGCGCCCCAGCCCCGGTGCCTACCCCTGGCATTTTGATATTACGGCCACTTATTTCTACATAGGCGAACAAGCCACGAAGAATAACCCCGTACCCAATACCGCCAGCAGCTGGGACAGTGCATGGGATGACAACTATGGTGGTTTCGATGATCCGGACCCGGCGAACCGCTGTCCGCGCACCTATGCACCACTAGGCTTCACGCCACGGCTTAATCCGTTCTATGTGGCACTGCCGTACAACGATATTGATAAGGGTGGCCCCAAGCCGGAAGCTGCGAAAGTTATTCCCTGGTACCGCCACTACAAGGATGGCAAATACGAATCCGTATGCCGCGGTACCTGGGTGCAGATTTATTATAACGGCCGCTACTGCTTTGCCCAATGGGAGGACTGCGGCCCCTTCTGCACCGACGACTGGAAATACGTTTTCCTGGGAGCACGCCCGAAAAACCACGCCAACAAGGCTGCGGGTATAGATATTTCCCCGGCAGTACGCGATTACCTAGGCATCAAGGGAGGCATGGCCACTGTCCATTGGCGCTTTGTGGACTTTCACCGCGTACCGGGTGGCCCCTGGGCCAGATTCGGCAAGGATAATCCCTTCATTAACCCGGAGCTGAAACGCGCTATCCTCAAATTCCAGAAACACCACAACATTATCACCACGAGAAACTGACCCCCTTCCCCCATGTTCAAAAATTTGATTTTCGACTGGTCCGGTACGCTGTGCGACGACCTTGCCCTGACCCTGGAAGCCACCAACTACGTGCTGGCTCAGTATGACCGGCCCGCGCTCACCCGCGAACAATTCCGCGCCGAATTCCAGCTTCCCTACCCGGACTACTACGCCCGCAAAACGCCGGAAGCCAGACTGGTGGATCTAGAGAAATACTACCGTCATGCCTTTGACCATGCCGTAACCCAGGTAACGCTCATTCCACATGCCCGTGAATTCATGGACTTCTGCCGCAGCCGTGGCATCCGTTGCTTCATCCTGACCAGCATGGACCCCCGTGCTTTCGACGAGCAGGCCCGCTACCTGGGAATGACTGATTTCTTTGAACATATTCATTCCGGCATCCGCAATAAGGAGGAATACATCTACACCCTGCTCCGCCAGCATAGCCTGAACCCGGCAGATACTGCCTTTATCGGTGATATGCAGCACGATATCAATGCTGCCCACAGCGCAGGCATCATGGGTATCGGTGTGCTGACCGGATACAACAATGCCGAACAGCTTTCGGTTTCAAACCCAGACCTCACCATACCCCACCTGGGAGCTCTGCAGAGCCTCATGGAGAGATGCGGTCATGCTCCTGCAACCGCTGCAGGAGACAGTATCCACATCAACGACCTGGAGTTCAGCTGCCATATTGGTGTGCCGGAGGAGGAACGCGCCACTCCCCAGCGCCTGGTAGCCCATATAACGCTGACACCAGGAGTTCCCTTTGCCGATATGGGTGAAGAGCTGGAGCGCACCATCAATTACGATACTCTGGCCCGCCACCTGATAAGCGTAGCCCAGGCAGAACCGACGGTGCTGCTGGAAACACTCTGCCACAAGCTGGCTAAAGTCTGCGTGCAGAATTTCGGCGCGGCTTCTGCCACTGTTGAGCTTCATAAGTTCATTCTACCCTTCACCAGCTCTGTTTCAGTACGCTGCAAAGTGTAAAATAATGCTGCCCGAAATGAACATTTTTTAGCTTGCTGAATCGTACAGTTAATGGTAAGATTAGCTCATAAATTATTTAGAATTTTCAAATAAAACCATGAAGAATTATCGTTCACTTGCCCTGTTCATAGCCCTGACCGGAGCAGCAGCGGCCCAGATGCCGGGTAAAATGGTAACTTATGTGCAGGCTGAGAAAAGCACCACAGGACGCGATAAGGTTGTGCGTAAAAGCATCGGGCGCACGGAAGCCATCCGCCACGTATCGGTACGGGCTGCTGTGGAAGGCCGCCTGAACAAGGTACATTTCAAGGAAGGAAGCATGGTAAAGGAAGGCGATCTTCTGATGCAGATTGACCCGCTGCGCTATGAAGCCGCCCTGAAACAGGCAGAGGCAGCAGTAGCACAACTGGAAGCCCAGCTGGTATACTCTGTAAGCCGCTACACCCGCCTGGTTTCTCTTGCTGCCCAGCAGGCCGCCTCGCGCGAGGATATGGAAACAGCCCGGGCAACAGTAGAAGAACTGAAAGCCCGTAAAGCCGGGGCTGAGGCAGAGGTAGCAAAGGCCCGTAAGGATCTGGATGATTGCAGCATCTACGCCGAAATAAGCGGCCGCATCGGGCGTCTGCCTAAGGGTGAAGGCAACTACATCACGCGGGGTGAAGCCATTACGACCATTGCCCAGATGAATCCCATCTACGTGCGCTTCCCCCTCAGCCAGAACGATGTGAACGGCATCTTCCGCGGACCTAAGGAAATAGAGCACGTGGCAGATGTGCAACTGGTTATGGCCAACGGGCGCACCTATCCTGCCCAGGGCCGCATTTCTGTGGTGGACAACCGGCTGACAGACAGCACGGACTCGTACACCCTGTGGGCGGAATTCGAGAATCCCGAAGGGCAGCTGACCCACCAGGGCATCGGTGCGCTGAACATTCAGTTGAATGCCACCCGCGAGGTGTGCATGGTACCGCTTACCGCCATTCACTACGATACCCGGGGGGCCTTTGTCTATGTGCTGGATCAGGAGAACAAGGTATCCCGCCGTGATGTTGAGGCAGGCACGGTACAGGGGCGTCTGCAATCCATATACAGCGGTCTGGAACCGGGGGAAGTGGTCATTATAGATGGTTCTCACAAGACACGCCCCGGTGCCGAGGTGCGCCCCATCTTCTCCGATGCAGGTATTGACGAGCCCGGTTCCTCTGCGGGTGGTGAGCTGAACCCGCTGGTCGTGGAGACCGCCCAGGTCAGCGAAATGCCGGACCCCACCGTTCTGCGAGTGGAAGGCGCCCGACTGGAAGCCGTTAATACTGTTGAGCTGCGCCCGCTGGTACAGGGGCTCATTCAAGAGCGAACCTTTACCGAAGGTGACCGGGTCAACGAGGGCGACGAGTTATTCCACATTGATGCAACCCGCTACCAGGCCATGGCAGATGCCTGCAAAGCCAGCATCGAACAGCTGGATATCAGGATTGCCGATGCCCGGAGCAAGTATGAACGCCAGCAGAAGCTGGTGGCCATGAATGCCACCAGTAAAGATGATCTTGAAAACGCCCGCGCCACGCTTCATGAAGTGATGGAAGCCCGCGAAGCGGCCGAGGCCAGGTTGGCCGTAGCGCAGGATGACCTGAGCCGCTGCGTGGTCAAGGCCCCGCTGTCCGGGCGTATCGGCCGCGTCCTCATCTCCAAGGGTAATTACGTGACAGACATCAAGACACCCCTGGCCCGCGTGGTGCAGCTGAGCCCTATCTATGCACGTTTCCCGCTGAGTGAGAAAGATATTCTCTCCATATATGGAAGCACAGAAAAACTGAGCGCCCAGGCAGAGCTCCGGCTGGTTACCGCCACAGGTGAAACCCTGAATGAAACCGGGCACATTGCTTTCTGCGACAACGAAATACAATCCGGCACCGGCACCCAGAATATATGGGCTGTCTTTGAGAACAGCGGGCGGCTCCTCGCTCCCGGTGGTGTGGTCACCATCGAGGTCAGACGCAAGCCGGAATTCCCCGTGCTGGCAGTACCGGCGCAGGCTGTTCTTACGGATTCCCGGGGCACATACGTTTATGTCATAAAACACAACCGGGCTGTAGAACGCCGCATCATCTGCGGCAGCACGGCTGAGGATGGCCGCGTGTCCGTCTTTGCTGGGCTGCTGCCCGGAGAACAGATTATCACCTCCCACCTGGCAGAAATGGAAGAAAATTTCCCGGTTCAGGCTCAATAACCCCTAATTCTTATCCCTTTTATGTTTTCTGCATTCTTTGTCCACAGACCCAAGTTTGCCTTTGTAATCTCCATTCTGATGATGCTGGCCGGCTTGCTTTGCCTGAGCAAGATGCCTGTATCAGAATATCCGGAGGTATCACCGCCTACCATTTCTGTGCGGATGACCTACGCCGGCGCCAGCGCCGAGGAAGTAGCCCAGGTGGTGGCCGCTCCGGTGGAGGAACAGCTCATCGGCATGGATGACCTGGAGTATTTCTATTCCTCCTGCGGCAACGATGGTTCATTCTCACTTACACTCATCTTCCGCTCCGGTACGAATGATGACATGGCCATGGTGAATGTTTCCAATGCCATCAAGCAGATTGAATCGAAGCTGCCCAGCGAAATCAAGCAAACGGGCTACAATGTCCGCAAGCGCAGCGGTGATATGCTCTGCTTCCTCAACTTCATGTGCGACGAGAACAAGATGAGCATCCTCGAGCTCTCTAACTGGCTCCGCATGAATGTAAAGGATAAGATTTGCCAGGTGGACGGTGTTTCCAGCGCCGATATCATCCCCAGCCGCAACTACTCCATGCGAGTCTGGATGAACCCGACCCGCATGAGCGCCATGAACATCACCCCGGCAGATGTGAGTGAGGCCATCAAGGCCCAGAATGTGCAGGCCGCTGCCGGTTCTGTGGGTGCAGAGGACATCCAATCCTATGCCACTTTCAAGGTGACCGCCACAGGCCGCCTCAAGACGGCCGAGGAATTCGGCAACATCATTGTCAAACGAGGAGCAGAAGGCCATGTCACCAAGCTCAAGGATATTGCCACTGTGGAACTCGGTGCTGAGCGCAATACGGGATACAGCCGTCTGAACGGCAAAGACAATGTAGGCATGATTATCCACCAGAACAACGAAGCCAACGCCCTTGCCACGGTGGAGAAGGTACAGGCCTGCATGCGCGAGATTGAAAAGAATTTCCCGGATGGCATGGAATGGTGCATGGGGTATGACCCCACCCAGGCCATTGCCGCCACCATGGATGAGATTGTGGAAACCCTGATAGTGGCTCTGCTTCTGGTGATTCTGGTGACCTACCTGTTCCTGCAGGACTGGCGTGCCACACTCATTCCGGCCATTGCCATTCCGGTATCGCTGCTGGGCGCATTCATGATTATGTATCCGCTGGGTTACTCCATCAATGTACTGACCATGTTCGGCCTCATTCTGGTCATTGGCTCGCTGGTGGACGATGCCATTGTAGTGGTCGAAAACGTGATGCGTATCATCCAGGAGGAAAAGCTCTCCCCTAAGGAAGCAACCCTCAAGAGCATGAAGCAGATTACAGGTGCCATCATTGCCACCACCCTGGTAACGCTGGCGGTCTATGTTCCCATTGCATTCTACGGCGGCATGGTGGGCGTGATTTACACCCAGTTCTCTGTAACGATGTGCGTGGCACTCTGCATCTCCACCATCAATGCACTCACGCTCTCGCCGGCGCTCTGTGCGCTTATCCTGCGCCCGGCAGGAACGCCAGCCGGCAAGGTATCCCGTTTTGTATTCTGGCCCTTTAACTTCATACTGGAAACCAGCCGCCGCATCTACCTCTGGGGTGCCGGGATTCTGGTGCGCCACGTGTGGCTGACCATCCTGATGCTGCTGCTTGTTCTTGGGGGCAACTACATCTACTTCGCAGGTGCTCCTGCAGCCTGGCACAAACTGCTTGGCACTGAAAACAGAGTATCCAGAGCCGATTCACTCAACCCCATGAACCTGCTGGCACCTCCCGGGCTGAACAGCTCCTTCATTCCGACCGAAGATAAGGGCAGTCTTTTTGTGATGGTGACCATGGAAGGCACCGCCACCGCTAAACAAAGAACGGATAAGGTGATGCGCCAGATTGAAAAGCGCGTTATCGGCATGCCCGGTGTGGATATGGTGACTGCCCAGAGTGGGTACAGCTTTGTCAGCGGCTCCGGTGAACACAACGGCATGATGATTGTACTGCTGAAACATTGGAGCGAACGCACCAGCCCCGACATGCATGCCAGCCGCATTGCAGAGCGCATCAACGCAGCCTGCGCGGATATCCCCCAGGCCAGCATCATGGCCATGACCCCGCCGGCCATTCGTGGTCTGGGTATTGCCGGTGGTGTTTCTGCGGTGCTGCAGGTCTCTGGCGATGCCACACCGCAAGACCTTGGCCATGCGGTAAAGGAACTTCAGGAACGTCTGATGGCCCGCCAGGACCTGGTTTCCCGCACCCGCAGCGAATATGATGCGGAAACACCGCAGATTCACCTCGAAATCAACCGCGACAAGGCCCAGTCGCTCAACATCCCGGTTGATACTATCTTCCGTACGCTGCAGAGTACCATGGCATCGTCCTACGTCAATGACTTCACGCTGAACGGATTTAATTTCAAGGTACAGATTCAGGGTGCCACCTCTGACCGCCGCACGGCAGATGATATTCTGAACCAGATGGTCCGCAATGAAAAGGGGGAGATGGTGCCGCTCTCTGCAGTATGCTCCCTTTCCTACCGTATGGGGCCGGGCCGTTACAACCGATTCAACCAGTACATGAGTGCCGATATCTCGGTCACACCGGCCATGGGTATCGGTTCCGGTCAAATCATGCAGTACATTGAGGAATGCGTTGCTGATATGAATAAAAAAACTCGCGAGGAGGGCCGCAACCTTCTGTGGGAAGTAAGCTGGAAAGACCTTTCCTACCAGGAACGCCAGAACGACGGCAAGATTGGCATGCTCATCGCCATGGCCATGATTTTCGCCTACCTCTTCCTGGTGGCGCAGTATGAAAGCTGGACCACACCGGTGCCGGTGATTCTTTCTGTCTCGGTGGCGACCATGGGCGCGCTCATGGGTGTGCAGCTCTTCGGGCTCACCATGTCCATCTATGTGCAGCTGGGGCTTCTCATGCTCATCGGTCTGGCCGCCAAGAATGCCATTCTCATGGTGGAATTCAGCAAGGAGAACCACGAAAGCGGAATTCCGGTGAAGCAGGCAGCCCTCAATGGTGCCAGCATGCGCTACCGCGCCGTACTCATGACCGCCGTCTCCTTCCTCTTCGGCGTATTCCCGCTGGTTGTAGCCAACGGTTCCGGAGCCGCCAGCCGTATCGAAATTGGTGTCTCCACGTTCTCCGGCATGCTGCTGGCCACGTTGTTCGGCATCTTCCTTGTTCCCGGTCTATATTCCTTGTTTGCCCGCATGCGCGACTGGACGGCCAACCGGGTAAGGCGCGAGAAGCTGCCGCAATAAATCATCAGAATACCGCAGGGAACACCCCTGCGGTATTTTTTTTGCAACTTTTGCAGGATGCGTCTTGACCCGTAAGATAGAAAAGCATATAATACACAACGTATGAAGCACCTTACACCTATCATCATTGCCGGGGCCCTTCTTTGCGCCTGCCAGCAGACCCCGCCGCGCAATTCCATCCAGATGGAGGTTCCCATTTTCACAGGCACAGCCAAGGATGGCAAGGCCTGCTGCGTGCGTACGTGCGACGAACGCGCCTATTACCAGATGACCACCATCAATGGTCTTGAAGCCCCCGAGTGGGATGTTTTTGACCGTGCTGATGCCGTGATTAAGTACAACCAGATGCCCCGCAAGGACAAGCAGATGCTCTTCGAGGCCATTGCCCAGACCTATGCCAACCTGCCCGCCAATCACAAGCTGACCAGCGAGCAGATCAATGTGGCTATCTGGAATGACCTCACCAAGAAGGGTGTTGACCTCAGCTTCGGCAAGGAGCCTTCTGACTGGCATCCTTACGAGATGTACATTCACCCCATCGTCATCACAGAAATGACCAACTTCTTCATCTCTGCCAAGGATGAGAGCATCACGGACGAAGAGCTCAACCTGTGGCAGAAAGCCGGTTGCAATGTGGTGAACGCCCACCCGGATAATCTGTGCATGGCAGCCCTGCTTGCCCGCAAGGATGACCTGGCCGATGGCGGCATCATCATAACCCCGGACGAGAACGGCTACTACAAGGCCACCACAAAGAAAGTGGACTGGAACAAGTTCCGCGCCAATCACTAAGAGAAGCGCTGCGCTTTATTCCGATAACGAAGGCCCCGGTCAGTTGTCTGACCGGGGCCTTCGTTATCAAGCCTTGCGAGACGGCTTTCGGCGGCCGTGGCTCTCGTCATCCCACTCCGGGGATTCGTATTTCTCACGACAAAGCTGCTCCAACTCATCATTAAAGCCGGGATAGGGCTCCTCACCCACCACCACATTTACAACCGGTGCCAGGGCCTGAGCCAGCTTCTGCGGCCATCCCTCGGCTGGTTCACATTGCTGAATGAGTCCCTGGTGCAATACCGCGCCCCTGAAACGACGCTGCCCGGCACCTGCAAGCTTGTTGCCGGCCTCATCCACAATATCACTCTTCACCGGACTGGCCCAGCAGGCACGCCCGCCGTCCGGTGCATCCTCCGTCAGAAGGGTGCAGTTTACACCACTCTGCTGCAAAGCCACGGCAAGCGCCCCGTGAATCCAGATATAAAGCTGGTCTGCCGGGGGGTACATGATACCTTCCACCCCCGGCAGAGTGACGGTGTAGGTATATCCCAGGCGGTGATCAACAATACCACCCCCCGTCCAGCGACGGATATATTCCTCTGCCCCGGGGAAGATGGTAGCAGCCTCGGTAGCAGTATCAAAATACCCGAAACTCACGGCCGGGCGACTCCAGCCATAAATACGCAGCCACGCATCGCTCCGGCGGGACAACAATTCATCAGCCGCCATGTTGCGGTAGCCGCTACGGGGAACCGGGTCAATCCAAAGCGTGATGGCTCCAGGAAGCACATCACGCTGCTGAGTCTGCATCTGCTGCATATGACAAAACAGAAATCAGAGAGGTTGAGGCAGCGCCACCAGACGCGAATAGGAACGCGTGTACTTGGCAAAGAAATCAGCAATGCGCTTGGGCGCACGGCGGCGTCCCTGGCGAATCTGCTCCACCATGGCCACACCCTCTTCCGTCAGGACGCTGATGGACACCATAGCCGAATCAATACGTGCATTCTCATACACATTATTGCCAGCCTGGATTCGGTCTCCGTAAAGACCTATTTTGTTGGTCTTGGAGCTGGAGGAAATAACCGGAATGCTCACAGTCTCATACTGGACCTTTCCCTTCTTGATATCAGCCTCAGCGGCAGCATAGCGGATATTGAAGGTAATGTTGAGTTCCAGAATATTCTCACAGAGGAAATTCCGTTCATCCTTCTCCTGGAAGGGAACATAGGCAGCCTCCAGATTTTCCTTGCCCAGAAGCTGCTCAAACGTAGAACGGGGCGGCACAACCTGACGATAGAGCGAGAAGAGGGGATACACACCCGCCGTGTTGGTTTCTGCGCCCGGCAGGTTGAGAATCTGGTCACGATACATGAGGCGGTAGCCGATGGCATTCACATCACCCTGAGTTTCACGGTTATGAGCCCTTGCCTCACGATAGTTCTTACGCAGAGCCGTGCTGGAACTTACAGAAGGGTTGCGGTCCGGGGCACAGGCAAAGAACACACATTGGGCTGAGCGGGGAATGGCCAGGCCCTTGGGTGTGTTATCCATCGTTTCATCACCCTTGGCAAAAAGCCACTGGTACTTGTTGTCGTAACCACGCATCTGGAACGACTCCAGGTCGCGGCTGATGGCCTGCAATGCCATACGGGCACGAGAAGAGGTGCTTACATCTTCACTCACAGCCCGCCACAAATCAATGCTCTGATTCGTCAGCTGCATAATCACCAGTACCAGCATGCCGGTAATGGCCATGGCCGTCATCAGTTCAATCAGAGTAAAGCCTCGTAAAACTACTTTTTTTGCAAGTTTCATGATTAATCAGCAAAAGGGGATTAGCGGCGGAAAGAGAGGTTCGCGGAGAACAGGGGGCGGCCCAGCTTGTCCCACTTCTTTCCCTTGTAGCGGGCAGGATTGGGCGGATTCATGAGATAAAAATCAGCGCGGCAGAAGAGTACCCCGCCCCAGGCCTCAGCCTGCCCGGGCTTGGAAACAAAATCCTCCGGTCTGTTGGCTTCCTGAATCTCGCCACTCTTTTCGAGCTTGCGATACAC
>CAJGDB010000015.1 GCA_904502165.1 uncultured Akkermansia sp. | reverse complement strand
GTGGGCGGCACGGGTGATGCCATGGTTCATCTGGAAGGGACTTCGGCGGTGAAGGGAGAGACGATTCTCACCTTGTCCAAGAGGATAGATGTCAACGCGAGCGACTGGAGCGATGCCGGGCAGGCCTTGTTCGAGCTCAATGGCGTGACGCTTGATTTCTGTGAAGACGTCATCATTTCCGGCCTGAATTTCTCCCTGCAGGAAGGAAGCATCATTACCCTGGCCAGCACTGCTACAGAAAAGGGCGGCTGGTTCATGGATTCCTCCTATACGGATACATCTGTAGCCTCTGTGCGCTTCAACCAGGGCGGGTATCTGTGGCACGGCCTGCTGGGGTATGATGAAAGCGGCAATATCATTGCCACCATCCAGCACAAGACGGAGCAGCCCTGCATTGTTGAAAAGGGAAAACTTGTCTATATTGAAATGCGGCAGAATGCCACGGCACCGGCGCTGCCGCACCTGGCGTATGAGTCTGCCTCCTGGAGCAACGGATGGAGCGGCCAGGAAATAAAGCCTGCTGAATTGCTTAAATTCGGTAATGTGACGCTGGCCAGCGGTGCAGACCTGTATCTGGGCGAAGACCTTACGGTTGTCTATGACCCTGCTGATCCCTCAAAGGTGCTGATTGACTACCGCCCGGACCGCAATTTCGGCGGCAATATCACTATTTCCGGCGGGAGCGAGGCGGCTTATCTGCACGGGCAGATAGGGGATTGGGGGAAGTGGACGCTCTACGGGCATCTTGGTGGCGATGGCGAACTGGTGTTGGTGTCTCATAACGGGCGTGCAGACCGGGTGAATGATAACAACCTGGCATCGTCGTTCATCTTCACCAGCGTGACCAATCCGGAGGACTGGTTCTCCGGCACCTTGAAAATTGATGATCCCACCGGTGGTGTGGTGCAGCTTCATGTGGGTAATGTGAATATTGCCGCAAATGGTGACACCCGGTGGAAGAACACCGTGATAGACCTGAGCCATACCGGCATGCAGGATGCCGCTACCGGTGCAGAGGATACGCGCGCCTATTCCACCCATGTGCTGGCGGTAGAGGGAAATACCACCCTGCGCGGCCTTCACGGGACAGATCAGAATGCAATGGTGGTTTCAAGCCGCCCTGCGACTTCCAGCCAGTCTTCTTTCGTCCTTACCCTGGGGGATGCTGATGCCGGAGCGCATTATATCTACGAAGGTGTCATTGGCAAGGGTGACTACTACCTGGGTGGGGCTGCCACTTCAAACACGCTGGAGGGTGGCGCTGTGCAGCAGACCAATTTCTACACCACGCGAACCGGCAGTCTGAGCCTGACCAAGACCGGCGCCAACACCCAGGAATTTGCCGGCAGTGCCTACCTGGATAATGTGGTGGTGCAGGGGGGTAAGCTGGTATTCAGCGGCAATACAACGGAAATTGAATCATTGACGATTCACAGGAACGCCAAGGTCATTTCCAACGGAATGGCTCTGGGGAAGATTACTCTTTATGGGGGTGCTGCCTGGGAGACGACCGCCGCCAGACCGGATACATACGATACACCTGTGTACATAAAGGATGTATATGGTGCAGATGGTACGACAACCGCCATTACCATAGATTCCAACGGGGCAACCTGGATTCCTGCCATGTACCTGAACATGGCAGATGCCGGTGTGTGGAATGATGCATCTACCGCTGTGTTCTCCCTTACCGCAGATACGAGGCTGGATCTGAGCAAGCCCCGTGTCATCACCAATATGTCCGGCATAACGGGTGGATGTGAAATTGCTCTGTATTCCGGTGTGCAACAGGGGCAGTACACGTTCCTGGACGACATGGTCATGGTGGAAGATACTCTGGGTAACTTCTACGATGCGGACTATGAATGGCGCGATGGTACTATCTACCTTGTCCTGAGCGATGCCCGTACCTACGGTATTGAAGCCCTGGAGGGGTATATCTGGAGTGGTGAACCCAATGGAACAACCATCGGGAATAATGTTCACTACATCAACATGACCATGGGTAATGTATGGCGGGCAGATGGCTCTGCTTACAATACCGGCTGGCACGAGCAACGTGCCGAAGGCAGCTCAAACGATGATATCGGTGTGTATGTAAATGGGGAAACTGTGCATTTCCGCGATTACAACGTGCATTTCTATGATGATGGCCTCTCAAAGGATAAACTCACGGCCGCAGAACAGAAGGCGTATGCCCAGAACGGGACGTATGCCACAGAGCGCCGGGTTGACATCAGCGGCAATGTGGCCCCTGGTGATATCTTTATTGATGCCGATTTCAACCTGGGTACCGTGGGTGCCTCAGGCAATGAATCGCAGATGGAGTATGCCTATGCCTTCGTTTCTTCGGATAAGACAGGCTGTATCACTGATATTGACGAGGAGCATCTGACCTCTATCACCAAGACGGGTAAGGGCCTGCTGGTTCTTGCACAGAGGAATACTTTCAGCGGTGGTATTGATGTGCAGGATGGCGGCCTGTACCTCGCTGCTGTAGGTGCAGCGGGTACCGGAACCCTGACATTCCATACGGATGAGGTATGGAGCCAGACTGTGGTGGGTCAGGATAAGAATCTGTCTGTGAACCAGGAGCGTACAGGTGCCGAGTTGATGATTTGCTATGCATTTAATAGCGACGCGCTCTCTGCATTCCGCGGCTCTTCCCTGACAAATGACATTGTGCTGACCAGCAGCAAGGATACCGCCGGTGCTTTCACGGTATCCTTTGCCTATGCCGGGTACGACATTCAATCCAATGGTGATGACTATTCCAACCTTCCGCGCCACTGGCGCAACCTGACCCTTTCCGGTGCGCTGGTTGGTACCGGGAACAGGGAGGACAAGCTGGTGCTGACGGGCTATTCCTCTACCTGGCAAGGCGCTCATGACCAGAGCTACGTGACCGTAGTGACCTTGAATGAGGATACTGCCGGAGACGCTTACAAGTACGAAATCAACCCCATCACAGGCAAAGAGGAAATAGTGAACCGTTTCAATGGTACGGTGGAACTCCACAATACCATCAATACCTCTCCGCTACCCTCGAATGAACTGGGCTCCCGAACCGCTGGTACTGTGCAGATTGTACTCAAGGGTGATAAGCTTTGCGAAGCGGAATTTGACATGACCCGCGAGAGCGTTCTCAGCGAATATGATAAGAGAACGGAGAATGAAGGTGACTACCGCCAGACGTACAACAATATCCTTGTGCTGAATGGAGATGCCTCCCTCCGCGGACTCTCGGCAGATTTCCGTGGCTCCGGCTGGAATTATAAGGAGAAGGATTCCATTGTATGGGACGATATGACCGACCGCAATTTCGTGCATGACCTGCCGCAGAATGACGAGGTGTGGCATGTACGTGTGCTGACAGCGGGTGAAAACACCCTGCGTCTCGGTGCTGCCAGTGATACAGAGGAGGCTCGCTATGTGTACAGCGGCGCCATGGGCTTTGAACAGGCGTATGTGGGTACTTCCCAGGGGCATATTCCCTGGGGCGATGGCTTCTTTGAGCAGGATAACCCTGAATGGCGCTATGGTGGTCATGAAATGGGTACTGCCAGCCTGAGCATGGTCAAGAGTGGTGCTGCCACGCAGCTGATTCACACAGCCCTGCTGGATGACCTTTCGCTGTATGGTGGTGTGCTGGGCTTTAATAGTGTACAGCTCAAGGGCAATATGAATCTGGTGGGCGGTACCCGGCTGAAGCTGGGCGTGACCGACGAGGCCGGATGGACGAAGATTACGAAGCAATCTTCCTCTGCTATGACCGGCTATGAGCGTGTGCTTACTTCCGAAACCGTGACTATTGGCTCAGGCAAGACGCTGACGGTGATTACCTCTTCCACTACGGAGGCCAAGATAGAGGACATCGAGATGGAAGTGCCGACCACCGCCGTGGTACAGGGAAACCTTGTGCTTGAGGACGGGGCCTCCCTTACGTTCCGTACCAATGATCTGCTGCCTTTTGCGCTGCCTGTTTCAGAACGAACCGGAAATCATGAGATTGTACCGCTGCTGGAAGTGACCGGAAGCCTCACCATCCAGAATCGCGACACGCTGACCATTGCTCTGACTGGTAGTAATTTCTCAATGGAGGACTTCAACAACAAGAAGTACTACCTGGCTGCCGCAGATGAGATTAATGTTTCTTATGTAGATGCCTACGGCGGAAAGGTGAGCGGTGGAGAAACTCTGTTCGGGTCCCGCACCATTTCCCTGGGCTATGGCTATTTCGGCACGCTCTACATGGTTGGTGATGGCGGTTCTTCCCTGGAGGAGGACACCGATTCTTCCACCGCGCGTGACTACCTGGTGATGTCCATTACTGGTGACCCGCGTCGCACCTGGTCGGGTAATGTGGCGCAGGTGGAGAAGCATGAAGCGAATCTTGAGAATCCCCGTGACTCGCATGTCTGGTATGGCACAGGTGCAGATGCTGTAGACGGAACGGATTACCGCTGGAAGGAGAACCGCCCATTCCTGGAGGGTCATGTGGTGCTCTTTGGTAACCTGTATGAGCCCGCTGAATGGGAGAAAACAGCGTATCTGAACAGCGAACAGACCGTGAACGTGAAGGCTGATGTGCTGAACGATGGAACAACGGTGGCATCTGTCAAGGATGAATATGACTTCCGCATCGACGGGCATGACCTGACGCAGTCCTACAGCGAAAAACAGCAGCAGCAGGCAGAAGAACTGGGTATCAGCCTGGATTATCAGGCTGTCCGTGTGGAGGGCCTGGTTGCACCGTTCTCCATCATCATCAATTCTGAGTATTACAAGTATGGCAAGGATGCCGAAGATGAATACACGGTGCTGCAGCTTAATGATGAGGGTGGTATTCTGCACTCAGATAACACGAATTACTACTTCTATTCCGTCGGAGACCCGATTCTGAATGCTGAGGGCGAAGAGGTGTCTGAAACAAACGGCAGCATTACCGATGCTGATCCGGGGGTGCTTGAAAACAGAGGATTTGATGGAGCCTGGAAGACCATGCTGCATAAGACCGGCACAGGTACCACGGTGATGGCACTTGATAACAGTTACAGCGGTGGCACTATTCTGCAGGGGCAGGGCCGCATGGTGATGCAGCACAGGAATGCCCTGGGCACGGGAACGATCACGATGCTCGATGGGGCCATGCTGCATGGCGATTTTGAGGACGAGGATGTTTCCGGTGGTGCTTACCTGGGTAAGGCCATGGCTACGACGACGATTCACAATCATGTGGTAGTGAATGTCTATGCCGACCCGGATGACGCGAACTACAACGCAGCTATTGATGGTCGCCTGGTAAACAGCTACAATAAGAAACTGGTTCTGACCACGCTTTCTGGTGAGTCTGATACGGTGCTGGAGCTGAATGGTGTAGGGCTTTCTGCAAAGCAGTCTCAGGAGTTGTACGGCAGGGATGACATGTACCGCTACGGCGTGTTCAAGGTGCTGGATCCCCATGGATTCTATGGCTCAATCACCATGCGCGGGCACGAATATGGTGCGGCTCTGTCAGATACCAAGCCGGCTGGGCGCGTGCAGCTGGATATCATGAGTACCACCAAGTCGGACGACGGAGCAGACTGGACCAATGCTACGGTGGACCTTTCTGTTCAGGATGGTACAGAACGCACGGTGCTGGCATTGGATGCCACTGGCGAAGTGGATCCGGAAAAGAAGTATGAATGGTGTGTTCTCAATAACATTACGGGTACGTACATTACGGAGGGCGGTTCATCCAGTGTCCTGAATATCAGCGCTCATAATCCCATAACTCTGGTGCTTACCGGTAGCCGCAGCGGCCATTACCATGGCGTGATGGGATATGGCGATTTCCAGGTGGCTGTGAACTATGGCGGCTATGCTGAGGAATTGCAGGGTACTACCCAGCATCATTATGGTGCCAAGGGCTGGGGCTCCCTCAACCTTATCAAGCAGGGGGCCGGTACGGTTCAACGCGTACGCCGGGCATGGTTGAACGAAGTGAAGGTGGAAGGCGGCGATTTCCATGTGGAGGAAGCTCTCGTGGCATCTTCCCTTACTTCAGGTGGTGGTAAGCGTATCATGGTTGGTAATCCGGATCTTTCCACGCTGTACGGCCTGACTGTGGGCGATGGTGGCGTGCTGGCCATGAATACGGAATTCAATGTGGCCGGCACGAAGACAGATGCCTTCGCCAACATTTCAGCAGGTACGACAGATGGTGATTCCACCAAGGATGCCGGCTGGGTGTTACTGGACAACGGGGCAACTCTTTCAGCCCGCGAGGACTGGTATACACGCAAGCAGGTAGATATTGCCGAGGATGCTCATGTGACGATTAACACGCACAACTTCACCATTGATCCCTACATTCTGAGCACTGAGTGCGATGATGCCGAGTTCCTGGAGAAGCGCGAAATCAGCCACATTATCCAGCTGCTTGGTGCTTTTTCCGGGCGAGATGTGACCCTGACGCTCAACAACTGGAAAACAGACCCTGAAGGAACGACGCCCGATGAAGAATTGAGGAATGAGGTTTCCCGCGATATCGGCTATGTTGCCCTGAATGACCTTAATGACTTTACAGGCTCGAGCAAAGTGCGTGTGGAGGATATGACGGTTCTGCAGATTCTCAACAACAATGGCGGCAAGCAGGCGGATGTGGATATTACCGTTGAGGGTAAGCATGCGACACTGCAGATTACGGACCACGTGATAAGCTATGAGAATTCAGACCTGCCTGAGATTTCTAATACAATGGTGCAGTACATTGATAATCTGAAGCTCGGGGCTTATGATTCTTCGCTCAATGAGGGGCTGGAACAGGACCCGTACCACCAGATTAACAATGGCCAGCTTGTGCTGGGTGGTGAGGAACAGACTACCCTGAAGGGTAGCGATGATAGCCGCCTTACCTCCCCGGATCTGGCAGGTATGCAGGTGTTGGTGACCTCTCGCCATACGAATGAGGCATTGCAGGGCGAGGTGAACTACATGAACGTGGACATGCGGGGTGATGCGGTGAAGATGGGGGGCAGTGACTCCCGCCGTGCAGAGCTGGTCAATACCCACGTGGATATGGAGACCCGCCAGACTTCCCACGAAATCCACCACACTAATATTCAGAATTCACTGCTGCACCTGCAGGCCCAATGCTCGGTGAGCCTGGCAGACACGGTGATGGTGGATGCCGATTCTACGGTGCGTAGCGTTTGTGCAGATCCCTCTGTGCTGACGCCGGATGACCCGTTCATCATCCGGGATGGACATGGCAGCTATGTGGCTGGTGGCCCGACTATTGCTATTCCGGAGGGCTCTACCGCCATGGTGACGGAGGTTGATACCTCGGTAACGACTGTGGTGCACATGACCTTTGCCCAGTTTGAGGGGAATAATCCTTCCAGCAATGTCTACCAGGCTGGTGATACCAGGATTCTGGTGCTGCAGACGAACCAGTTCCAGGGAGTGGATGTGAGCGGTAATGGCCTGACCATCCAGCTGGAGGTAGATAACTGGCTCACCCTGTCCCAGCAGACCGGCTCCAGCTACATTGCTATTCAGATGGGTGGCGGATGCGGCTTCTTCGAATACGAGGTGGATAATACGCAGTTTGCCCAGATGATTGATTCCCAGTTTGTGCTGCGCGACAGTAACGGAAACCAGCTGACGAACATGTGGGTAACCGCAACGCAGGTTTCAGAGGATACCGGGCATGAGGTTTCTCCCTATATGCTGTATTTTGCTGTAATCGTGCCTGAGCCCGCTACTACGACGCTGAGCCTGCTGGCGCTTACAACGCTGCTGGCCCGCCGCCGGAGAAAGGCATGAGGCGCGACCATGCCCCAGGGAGTGTTTTGTAGTCTTACAGGCTTTCCCACGGGTGCCCGGTGGCGGTAGCATAAGCCGGGTGCGCCCAGAGCCGGCGCGCCATGAGCCCGGGGGTGAGCAGGCCAAGCAGGAAACGGCGGCGCTGGGCATCGCGGTCAAATTCCGGCATCGGTTTTTCAGCACTGCAGAACGCGGCAGCATCGTAGGGAGGCTGCTCCGGAGCCGGAGGCAGGGGGGCGCAGAGCCCCAGGCAGGCGGTGCAATGCCCGCAGGCTGGGTGGGGGCTTTCAATGAAATAGTGCTCCAGCGCATCGTTCAGGCAGGTGGGGGCCAGCAGCATGCGGATGATGGCCTGCTGGCGTGCAAGGTCCGCTTCGCGGCGGCGGGCAAAGGATTCGCAGAGGCTGGCGGCTACGGCGCGGGAATCGGGGGCAGGGGTTCCGGGTATAGGTGCCAGACAGAGAGCCTGCTGGCGCATGGTGAGTTTCCATTCTCCGGCAGCTTCGCATTCGTAGAGGTATTCCACGGCTTCGGCAAAGCTGCAGTCCCATGCCAGGGCGGCATCTTCAACTTCTCCTTCACGGTGTTTATCGAGCCAGCGCAGGCGGGCACATTCTGCTTCTTCCCGCCCATCGAGTATGCTCGTGAGGGGGAAAAGTGGTTTTACCTTGTAGTATTTACTGCCCTTGCTTTCAATTTGCACGCTTTCTTTCATGGCCATGAGCGCGCGGGTGGGTACATCGTCGGGCACATCGCAGCTGGTCCCCAGTTCCCAGTGGGAGACAACCCGCCGCCCGGCAGGGATGAGCCAGCGCACGCAGCGCAGTACCCCTTCGGCATCTGGCTCGGCGGCCATGATGCGGTTGCGGGCTTCTACCAGATCGGCGGCCTGCAGCAGAACGAGACTGGTGCAGGGGGCGGCATCCCGCCCGGCTCGCCCGGATTCCTGCAGATAGGCTTCGGGTGAGGATGGGGCGCTCCAGTGTACGACGGAGCGTACATCGGGTTTGTCAATCCCCATGCCGAAGGCAATGGTGGCTACCAGAATGGTGATGTGGTTACGCAGGAACGCATCCTGTAGCTGTTCCCGCTGGTCTGCCGGAAGCCCGGCGTGGTAAAAGGCTGCCAGGTAGCCCTGTGCAGCCAGCTGGGCGGCCAGGGTTTCTGTTTCCTTGCGCGTGCGGCAGTATATGATGGCGGGCAGGTTGCGGGTTTCTGCCAGAAACTCAAGCAGCGCGGGCATGCGGTCCTGCACCGGGCGGCAGATGCGAGTGATATTGGCCCGGTAGGGCGGCAGCACTACACTGTTGGCGGGGGGGATGCTGAACGCGCGGCATAAATCCTGCCGTACCTGCGGGGTGGCTGTGGCGGTGAGGGCGAGTGTGGCCCCGGGCTGCAGTTTCTGCTGTATGGCGGGGAGCTTCAGGTAATCCGGCCGGAAGCTGTGACCCCATTCGGAAACGCAGTGGGCTTCATCTACAACGAGCAGGGAAAGCCGGAGCTGCCCCAGCACTTGCAGAAGTTCCCGGTTCTCCAGCGATTCCGGCGCTGCAAACAGAATACGGAGTTGCCCATCGCGGAGGGTGTCCAGCACTTCCTTGCGGGGGGCCGGTTCCAGGGTGGAATCGAAACGGGCTGCGCTGATGCCTATGTGATGCAGGCTTTCGCATTGGTCCCGCATGAGCGCTATGAGCGGGGATACTACCAGGGTGGTGCCTCCCAGAATCTCGGCGGCTGCCTGGTAGCACAGGCTCTTGCCGTGGCCAGTGGGTAGCACCCCCAGGGCGTTCTGCCTGCTCAGCACATGTGCGATGAGCTGCCGCTGGCCCTCTCGCAAACCGGTTTTGCCGAATTGCTTCAGTATTCGCGCTTCTGCTTCGGGGCTGAACTCCATGGGTGCATTCTACCATGTGGCGGGTGGGGTGTTAAAGGTTAAACTGCGCCATTGATGGTGCGTGTTGACGAGAGCGGGAGTATATCGCCTATGAAAAAAATAGGAAAAGCAGCTGCGCTTTTATTTTTGTGTTGCAAATGGGGGGATGATGCGTTAAAGTTGCAGGGTACGGTTCGTTGATGAATCGTCCATACCAGAAAACAACAAACCAATAGAAAGAACCATTACAATGAAGAAACTTGCTCTTGCTCTGCTTGCCGTTACCTTCACCCTTGGATTTGCCCAGGCTCAGGACCCGGCTCCTGCAGCACCTGTTCCCTGCGTGAAGAAGTGCTGCGCCAAGAAGGCTGAGTGCCCGAAGGAAAAGTGCTGCCCGAAGAAGGCCGAATGCCCGAAGGAAAAGTGCTGCCCGAAGAAGGCCGAATGCCCGAAGGATAAGTGCTGCCCGAAGAAGGCCGAATGCCCGAAGGATAAGTGCTGCCCGAAGAAGGCTGAATGCACCAAGGAAAAGTGCTGCCCGAAGAAGGACTGACACCGGCATATTCAGCCTCTTTTTTTCCTCACCCGGATACTTTATCCGGGTTTTTTTCGCGTTTCCGGGGTAAAAAGTGCTAAATTCTGCCAAAAAGATAGGAAAAAGTGTGAAAAAAGTGAAATTTGTATTGTCAAACGAGTGAAAAGGGAGTAGACTGTGCTCAACCCCACCAAATAGGAAGGAATTACCAATCATGAAGACAACAACGCTGAAAAAATTGGCTCTCTCCATTCTTGCCATGGGCGTGACCATTGGCATGACTGGACCAGTAAACGCTCAGGATATCAACTGGGTGAACCGCGAGGGAGAAACTCTTTTGATGATAGCATCTGACCACGGACGCGTAGATGAGGTACGCCGCCTGCTTAATGCCGGAGCCGCCGTCAATGTCAAGGATAATGATGGAGAAACCGCGCTGATGAAAGCGGCAGATGAGGGCAATCCTGTCATTGTCAAACTTCTGCTCGATGCAGGAGCCGCCGTGAATGACAACGACGAAGATGGAGAGACCCCGCTCATGTATGCGGCAGACTCCGGTAACCTGGAGACAGTACAGCTGCTGATCAAGGCCGGAGCCAATGTGAATGCTGTGGACAATGAAGGAGAAAGCGCCCTCTACAAAGCCCTGGATGAAGGCCATTTCACCATAGCGCAGGCACTTCGCGAGGCCGGTGCCAGATAAAGATTGTACGCATAACGCCAACGCAACTGCACTGCCGTTCGACTTTCGGGCCGGACGGCAGTTTTCTTAATCTTTGTGCTGAGCCCCATCTGGCTGAGAGAAATCAAACTCCACAGAATCGGGGTTCAGGGAGAAGGCTGCGCCGGTCAGGCAATCAGTTATGGTGGCGATGAAGCCGCCGGGGATAATCGCATTGAGGATAATCCAGATATTGGCACGGGAGTTGATGTTGGCCCGGCGGGGAGCCCCCTTGGTGGGGATAACCTCAATCACGTGCATTTCATCCCGGGCAAGAGAAACAGTCCGGCTACCGAATCCATGAGATTCACCATCGATCATCACCTGCGATTGCGGATCTGAACTGGTGATGCTGATATCCTGCTTTCTGCCGGAAATGATGGTGGCGCAGGAGCTGCAGAGCAGGGCTGCTGCAAGAATAGGCAGAAAGATGTGGAGCGGGCGGCTCATGCAGGTGGAGCGACCGGGGAATCAGTGCGTGCAGTTGGCAAATCCGTAGGTGCGGAAAATAGTGCGTACCTTGTCCGTCAGCTCCTGAGCAGGCGGCTCCAGCTCCATGAGCGGATACTCCAGCCCCAGTTCACCCCATTTGAACTTGCCCATCTGGTGGAAGGGCAGCACATCCACCCTCTGTACATTTCCAAGGCCTGCGGCGTAGCGGGCAAGGGCGGCGATGTCATCCAGCTGGTCTGTAAGCCCGGGAACCAGTACATAGCGCAACCAGACGGCAGTACCGCGCCTGGCCAGTCTTTCGGCAAAATCAAGAGTCGGCTGAAGTGGCTGCCCGGTGACGCGCCTGTATTGTTCCGGGTCCCATGCCTTGATGTCAAGCAGCACAAGGTCCACATCATCCAGCATGGCATCATCTGCATTGCAACCGAGATGCCCGGAGGTGTCAAGGCAGGTGTGAAGCCCCATCTGTCTGCACCCGCGAAGCAGGGTTCGCGTGAATTCCGGCTGGAAGAGAGGGTCTCCGCCGCTGATGGTCACCCCGCCCCCGGCATTTCTGATGAATGAGGCATAGCGGCTGATTTCCTCCAGCACATCATCTGCGGAGCGTTCCTTGCCCTGGCGCTTGAAGGATGTATCAGGGTTGTGGCAGTACTGGCAGCGCAGGCTGCAACCTGCCAGGAATACAATGAAGCGGATACCGGGGCCATCGACTGTGCCGCAGGATTCTACTGAGTGAACAAGACCGGAAATGGGAGCTGTCATTATAGAGGCTGTTTGTCTGGGCGGATACTACCACATATTTCCCCGTTTTTCAATCAAATTGCAGAAGATTGCGGGAAAGCGGGGCAGAAGGGAGGAAGAGGGCAGAGAATTTTCCCTGCCTGCAGAATCCGGAAAGTGTTGGGCGAGCCTTGGTTTTGTGTTGACTTCCCGCGCCGATACTGGTATAAAAACTGCACCGCGTTATGTTACAGGAATATTTCTCAGCCCTCATTCAGTTGATTGCCGGTTTTGGTTTTGCCGGTCTGATTATCATCCTGAGTATTGTTTTTGGCCGCCGCTCCAAGATGCGTTCTGCAATGGATGTGCCGTATGAATGCGGTAATGTTCCTGAGGGTGAGGGTTCTCCTTCCTTCTTCTCCATCAAGTTCTACCTTGTGGCTATCCTCTTCCTGGTCTTTGACCTTGAGGTGATTTTCCTCTACCCCTGGGCTCTTGGTTTCCAGGATGTAGTCATGAACAATGGCGAGGCTTTCGCAGCCATGACTGCGTTCATCGGCGTATTGATGGTAGCTTACCTCTACGCTGTGGGTAAAGGCGCTATCACCTGGCACCGCAATCCTGCTCCCCGTCGTTGATTCGTTCCGTATCATCAGGAGAGATTTTTTCTGCCGGTAGGGAACAATATTCCCGACCGGCATTTTTTTTCAGAGTCAAAACTGCTATGAAGACAAGCGCAGCTGAACGCCGGGATTTTCTGACGAATGCCCTCCGGGAGCGCATTCTCATTCTGGATGGTGCCTGTGGTACCATGATTCAGAAACACCAGTTATCGGAGGCTGATTACCGGGGCTCCCGCTTTGTGGATTTTCCCCGCGACCTCAGAAATAACAATGACCTGCTGGTGCTCACCCAGCCTGCTATTATCCGGGATATTCATGCGGCTTACGCTGCTGCCGGGGCAGATATCCTGACCACATCCACTTTCTCTGCCACATCTATTGGTCAGCATGAGTTCTTCCACGAATCGCAGATTGCTGAACGTGGGCAGGAGTACTATGATGAAGTTCTGGAAAATGCCGCCCTTGCAGCGCTTGCCCGCGAAATGAATCTGGCCGCCTGTGCGCTTGCCCGCGAGGCTGCGGAGGAGGCTGAGGCACGCGATAACCGCCCGGTGCTGGTGGCCGGGTCCATCGGCCCTATGGCGGTGACGGCTTCCCTTTCACCCAAAGTGACGGACCCTGGCTACCGCGCCATTAACTTTGAGCAGCTGCGCCGAGCCTACCGGGAGCAGCTCATCGCCCTGGCAGATGGCGGGGTGGATATCCTGCTGCTCGAGACCATTTTTGATACGCTGAATGCCAAGGCTTGTCTGTTTGCCATTGATGAACTGCGCCAGGAGCGTGAGCTACCGCCTGTCATCATCAGCTTCACGATTACAGATAAGGCGGGCCGTACTCTTTCCGGGCAGACGGTAGAGGCGTTCTGGAACAGCGTTCGCCATGCTAAGCCGCTTGCCATCAGTATCAACTGTGCGCTGGGGGCAGACCTCATGAAGCCATTTGCCGCCAGGATGGCAGAGCTGGCAGATTGCGCGGTGTGCCTCTACCCGAATGCCGGATTGCCCAACCCGCTCAGCCCGAACGGCTATGAGCATACGGCTGAGCATATGGCCGGAATCTTGCGTGAATATGCCGCGGAGGGGCTGCTGAACATTGTCGGGGGCTGCTGTGGCACAACCCCGGAATATATTGCAGCCATCCGCCAGGCTGTGCAGGGGTATACGCCCCGTGCCATCACTCCCCGCCCGGCGAATGGAATGATGCGCCTGGCTGGTCTTGAACCCTTGAATCACCACCGTGACCAGGGGGTGCTGTTCATAGGCGAACGGTGCAACGTGGCGGGCTCCTCCAAATTTGCGCGTCTGGTGCGCGAGGGTGATTATGAGGGTGCCGTGGAAATTGCCCGCCAGCAGGTGCAGAATGGCGCCAGGGTGCTGGATTTCTGTTTCGATGACGGCATGATAGACGGCCCGGCTGCCATGACCCGTTTCCTGAATCTGGTGGCGGCTGAGCCGGATATTGCCAGGGTGCCATTCATGATTGATTCCTCCAACTGGGAAGTCATAGAGGCAGGCCTGCGCTGCACCCAGGGCAAGGGAATCGTGAATTCCATTTCCCTGAAGAACGGAGAGGAGGAATTTCTGCACCATGCCCGGTTGCTGCGTCGTTATGGTGCTGCTGTTGTGGTTATGGGCTTTGATGAGCAGGGGCAGGCTTGCGGGCGGGAGGATCGCATCGCGATTGCCCACCGGGCATACGATTTACTGGTGAACAAGGTGGGCTTCCCGGAGGAGGATATTATCTTTGACCCCAATGTGCTGACTGTCGGTACAGGTATTGCCGAGCATGCCAACCACGCCTTGCATTTCTTCCAGGCTGCGGGGGAAATCCATGCGGCCCACCCGAACTGCCATATTTCCGGCGGTATTTCCAATGTGTCCTTCTCGTTCCGCGGAATTAATCCTGTGCGCGAGGCCATGCACTCTGCCTTCCTGCACCATGCTGCGGAGAACGGGCTGGATCTCTGCATCGTCAATGCGGCGCTGATGGATGATTATGAGAATTTGCCCGCCCACCGCCGCCGCATGGTGGAGGCGGTATTGCTCAATAGCGAACCGGATGCCACCGAGTGCCTGATTTCCTACGCACAGGAGCTGGCCGCCAGCAAGGAAAAGGGCGCGGCCCCGGCTAAAGCAACGGCTGCACCATCTGCCTGGCGGCAGAGCAGCGTGCAGGAACGCCTGGCCTATGCCCTGGTGAATGGAATTACTGAGTTTGTGGAGGCCGATACCCGGGAGGCTCTTGACTTCTGCGGTTCGCCCCTTGCGGTGATTGAAGGCCCTCTTATGGAGGGTATGAAACAAGTGGGCCAGCTTTTTGGCGCGGGCAGGATGTTCCTGCCTCAGGTGGTGAAGAGCGCCCGCGTGATGAAGCAGAGTGTTGCCTTGCTGACGCCTCTTCTGGAGAGGGAACAGGGGGAGCGCAGCTCTGCCGGTACGGTGGTGCTGGCCACTGTGAAGGGAGATGTGCATGATATCGGCAAGAATATTGTCGGTGTGGTGCTGGCTTGTAATGGTTTCAGGGTGGTGGATCTGGGCGTGATGGTGCCTTGCGAGGATATTGTGGCTGCGGTGCAGCGTGAAAAGGCGGATTTGGTGGCGCTTTCGGGGCTCATCACGCCGTCTCTGGCAGAAATGGCCAGGGTGGCAACCGCCTTGGAGGCTGCCGGGCTTACGCTGCCGCTTCTGGTAGGCGGCGCAACAACCAGCCCGCTCCATACGGCATTGAAACTGGCTCCCCACTATCCCTCCGGCGTGGTGGTGCAGACCGCAGATGCTTCGACCATTGTGCCGGCTGCTGCCGCTCTCATCGGCCCCGGCCGTGAGGCGTTCCTGGCTGCTCACAAGGCGGAACAGCAGCGCCTGTGCCGCGAATTTGCAGAAAAAGATGTGCCGTTGCTTCCGTTGGATGAAGCAAGGAGGCGAGGTCCGGTGATTGACTGGGAATCCTGCACCCAGCCTCGTCCTTTGCGTACCGGTGTGTTTACTGCCGGTGTTGCCTGTGGCTGCAAGTGCTGCCAGCCGAAGCTTGATTTTGAGTTGAGCTGGGAAATGCTGGCTGAAAAGGCTGACTGGAGTATCGTGCTGCGCCATTTTGAATTGCAGGATGTATGGAATCCCCTGCGGAGCGCCCCCCATGCAGATGCTCCGGCTGATAAGCTTGCTGAGGCAGAGAAACTGCTGGCAGATGCCCGCGCTCTGCTGGCTCTTGCGCCTGAGAAACTGCATGCCCGCGCTGTGTTCGGTATCTGGCCTGCGGCCAGGGTGCAGGATGATGTGGTGCTGGAGAATGGAACAGTGCTGCACACGCTGCGCCAGCAGAAGGAAAGCGAACGTCCCCGACTGGCTCTTGCCGATTTTGTGGCCCCCCCGGGGCAGGGTGGTTTTGCAGGGGCTCTGCAGCTTTCTGTGACAGGCGGCGAGGCCTGGGCTTCGGAACTCGAGGCGGGGGCAGATACGTACCAGGCTTTACTGTGCGTGGCTTTGTGCAGCATGCTGGCCGAGGCTCTGGCCGAATGCTCGCAAGAGTGCATCAATTCAATCTGGCCTGCAGAGGGCAGCAATGCGATACGCCCTGCCTGTGGGTATCCGAGCCAGCCGGATCACCGCGAAAAGGAAACGGTATTTGCCTTGCTGGATGCGACGGCTCATACCGGCGCTGCGCTGACAGAAACTGCCATGATGAACCCACCGGCATCGGTGTGTGCTCTGTTGTTCAATCACCCGCAGGCCAGATATTTTGCAGTCGGCCCGCTGGGGGATGACCAGAAGACCGATTACGAGCGGCGCAGCGGACATTCTCTTTCCTGATTCCTGAGCAGATAAGAAAGGAAGAGGCCGCTTTTCCAAGCGGCCTCACTTTTGTCAGAGAAGGAAATGCTGCGGACGGATTATCCGCGGTACTTGGCTTTCTGGTGCTGCCAGATGGCGTAGGCCGCACAGAGAACATTGGGCAGCCAGAGTACGATATAGGGCGTAATACCGCTCGATTTGCGGGAAAGCTCGCAGAAGACGAGAGCCAGGAAGTAGAGGGCTGCTACAAGGATGCCGATGGCAAAGCCGGTGGAGGTATCCTTGCGGCGGGCGGTGATAGCCAGCGGCACCCCTATGAGGGAGAATACCAGGCAGGCGCAGGCGAAGGAGGCTCGCTTCACCCCTTCCGTTTCAAATTCCAGCTTGGTCTTCTTCCGGCCAAGGCCGCCATTGTAGTAGCTTGTATCCTTGCGAACCTCTGCCCAGAGCTGCTTGGCGCAGGGGAAGGCCGGCTTGATGGAGGCGTTGTCCTCGTACCGGCCCAGCAGTTTTTCATCGAGCTGCAGTGTCACGGCCGAATGGGCCAGCACGTAGCGGATTTCTTCGTCGGTGTAACGGTTCGGCTTGAGTTTGCGCTGGTTCTTGATGGGAATATGGACGCGCAGGGGCATAACTCCAATGGCCGGCATGTCGGTCATCGGTCCATCAGAGCGCTCAATGCGGGCATTTCTGAGGGTCAGGGTAAGCAGACGGGACTTGAGGTCGAATTCACCGATTTCTGCACTTTCAGCATGAATGGCATCGAAATCGGTGCCCATGCCGGTACCTTTTGCGAGCGGGTAGACGTGAAGCCCCTTCAGCTCATCTCCCTCGCGCTGCTCGATATAGAGCTGCACCTTGTCCAGCTTGGTCATGCTGTTGCTGGACTTGAGCAGATTGCGGGGATTATCCATGGCTGCCTTCATTACCAGCTCACTCATGGCGTCCTTGCCGCGCGGTGCGACTTCGATGTTGATGTAGTAGCAGAGCCCGGTGAGGACAAGCCCCATGCCGATGGCGGGGGCACTCAGCCGCCAGAGACTCAATCCGGCCATTCGCATGGAGGTCAGTTCGTTATCTGCCGCCAGACGACCATATACCAGCAGGACGGCGGTCAGGAACCCCCAGGGGACGGAGAATGTGAGGGAGAAGGGAATGACTTGCAGAATGAAATCAAATACAATGCTGGGCGGCGCGCCGCTTTCTACGAGTAGCTCATGCAGCTGCTTGAAAAGCTGACCCAGCAGCAGCAGCATGGTAAGAGACAATACTCCGAGAAATGTGACGGAAATGAGTTGCCTGAGGATGTAGCGATCAATAGTTTTCATTTGCAACGACACCAATTCTAGCATATTTGATGATTCTTGCAAACAGGAAAATCACTTTTCCATTCTTTTTCATGGCAAATGCTCCTGTCAGCGGCTCCGTTTCCTCTTGCCTTGCGTGTGTTATCGTAGTAGAATGCAGCCATGACCTTACTTGAAATCCTCAGAGCCATTTTTGAGATTCTGGTGCTCTGGGCATTGTTCTATCAATTGTACCGCGCGGTGAAGGATTCCCGTGCGGCTGCTATTCTGGCAGGTCTTATCGCCACGGTGATTCTGGGCTACATCCTTCTGGAAATGACCCATGCGGTGGTGCTGAAGCAGCTTGCCGGCCTCATTATCGGCCCGGGTACGATTCTGGTCATCCTCTTCCAGCCGGAGCTTCGCACGGCTCTGGCTCGTCTCGGTTCCAACAAGATTATCTCCCGCCTCATCGGCTCCAGACAGGAGAATAAGGACTTCGTGACTCTGGTTCGTGAGTCGGTGGCTTATCTGGTGTCCAAGAGATATGGTGCGCTGATTGCCATCTGCCGCACCAATAAGCTTCAGGAGTACGCCAAGACCGGCACGATGCTGGATGCCCAGTATACGCGCGAGCTGATAGGCACCATCTTCATGCCCAAGACCCTGCTGCACGATGGTGCGGTGATTGTCAACAATGAACGCATTGTGGCCGCTGCGGCTATTCTGCCTGTCTCCAACCGTGAACTCAAGGACCGCAGCATGGGACTGAGACACCGTGCCGGCATTGGTCTGGCCGAGGCTTCTGATGCGGTGGTCATCATTGTTTCAGAAGAAACGGGCGCGGTTTCTCTGGCAGTGGGCAATATTGTGCAGCGTGATATCAACCTTGAACTTCTTTCGGAACGTATAACAAACCTCCTTAATTCTCATGCGAACCAGGACCAGATTACAGAAGTTGCTGACCACTAACTGGCAGGCAAAGCTGATATGCCTGGCTGCCGCCATTGTGGTGTGGCTGATGGTGAACCACCTGCTGGTGCGAGGCTCCAGCCCGGAGTGGAGTATTGACGATATCCGACTTTCAATGCCCGAGTGAGATTTTTATGGAGAATGCATATTTTATTGCAGGAACGGATGTGGGCGTGGGCAAGACACATGTGGTGTGTGCCTTGTTGCGGAATCTGACCCGGCAGGGTGTGGCCACCATGGGCTGCAAGCTTGTTTCCTGCGGTGATCGCAAGGAGCTGCGAGCCATGCGCGAGGCTGCAGGGCAGCCTGCTATGCCGCTTGATTCCATTAACCCGCTCTACCTTCGCACTATGGCAGATCCGCGGGTGGGGGCTGATTTTGAACACCGCAAGGTTGATGTGGAGGCGCTTGTTTCCAGCTGCAGAGCCCTGGTAACCGGGTATGATACGTTGCTGGTGGAGGGTGTCGGTGGTTGGGAGACTCCGCTTTGTTCCGGAAAGACTATGGCAGACCTGGCTGCGGAGCTTCGTTTTCCGGTGTTGCTGGTGGTGAGCAACCGCCAGGGCGCGGTGAGCCAGGCGCTCATGACAGTGCGTTCTATTCGGGAGCGTGGTCTGGAGTGCCGTGGTATTATTCTGAATCAGCAGGGGGAGGAATGGGATACCGCAGCTGTTACAAACCGGGCCATGATTGAGGAATATACCGGTGTGCCGGTTGTGGCTGAGCTGATTCAGGGTGATGATGAGCTGGATGCCGCCGCTGTCCTCATCTGAGTTTCTTTGCTTCGGCAGGATGCAGAAAACCCCGGTTCCTGATGGAACCGGGGTTTTGCTTAAATGGTTTTATCAGAAGGCTTAGCCCTTGAGGGAGGAGGAAGCCTTGAAGCTTACCACGCTGCTGGCGGGAATGGTCATGGTCTCGCCGGTGCGGGGGTTGCGGCCGGTGCGGGCAGGGCGCTTCTTGGTTTCAAAAGTGCCGAAACCTACAAGCTGAACCTTCTCCGTGGCTACAGCCTTGGTGATGGCGGCAAGGGTGGCGTTCAGAGCCTCGGCGGCGCACTTCTTGGTAGCGTCCGGGCCGAGTTCCTTCTGGATGGCGTCGATGAGCTGAGTCTTGTTCATAATAAGAGATTGCGGTAACGGGTGGAATATAGCATCCTAAAATCCTCAACGCAAGCACTAAATGCAATTCTTTCAAAAAAAATCGTCAGTTTTTGCGTTTACCCTGTATTTCAGTAACCATTTTGTAGCTAATCACCCGAGCATCCCGCATATCAATCACATACGGCGTTGCATGCCGGAACCATGCGCCTGTGTTCAGGATGCAGCGCCGGCCGAACCGCCAGTTGCCGGAACGATGCATGTGCCCGAAGATGACTACCTCGGCCTGCGGGAAGAATTGCCGGGCAAAATGCTCGCAGCGGCGGGCGCAGGTAAGCCAGCTCATGACGATGCCGAGCGGGCGCTGCGGCGGCCAGAAACAGTGCATGAATCCGCGCAGAAGCGGATTGCTGATGCCCTCCCGCCGCAGAATGGGCGGGGTGAGCTGGCACATGGTGCGGGAAAGCTCCAGGCGGCTTTCGAGCCGGGTGTCGGCATCCGGGTATTGCCGGATGAGTTCCCGGCAGGCCTGTTTGTTCCGCAGGTATTCCCAGCTCCAGGGGGCTACTTCCTTGTACAGGGCATGCCCATGCATAGCGATGACTCTGCCGCCCCAGAAACGGGCCAGCAGGGCGGGGGTATCCGGGTCGTGATTACCGGAGATTTCGACCAGGCGGACACCGTGTTCCCGGCAGAGCGCGCGGAGTTCTTCGCGGGCCGCCATGCCGCGTTTCTGCCAGTCGCAGCGGCGTGTTTCTGCCAGGTCTCCCACCACGACCAGAAAGTCGGCCCCTTGCAGCAGCGGGGCTAAATCGGCCACCGCCGGGGCTTCACAGCGCTCATGACCCAGGTGCAGGTCTGAAATAAACCGCACCAGGCTGCCCGCAGGAGGCTCTATGTCGATGATGCAGCTCATGGACAGTCAGAAACAGGCTGGAAAATCAGAGGTTGCGCTGGCGCACGGCTTCGTACAGGCACACACCGGTGGCAACGGAGACATTCAGACAGGGAACTTTTCCCGCCATGGGGATACGTACAAGGAAATCGCAGTTCTCTTCTGTGAGGCGGCGCATACCATCTCCCTCGGCTCCCATGACCAGGGCAATGCCGCCTTTGAAGTCAATATCGTAGAGTGAGCGGTCGCCGTGGTCCGATGTGCCTACAAACCATACCCCGGCATCCTTCATCTGCTTCATGGTGCGGGCCAGGTTGGTTACCTGGACAAAGGGTACATTTTCTGCAGCCCCTACGGAGACGCGTAGCACGGTTTCTGTGATGCCGACAGATTTATCCTTTGGTGCGATGACGGCGGCTACGCCGGCTCCATCTGCTGTGCGGAGAATGGCTCCCAGGTTATGCGGGTCCTGCACGCAGTCCAGCACCAGGTAGAGCCCCTGGGGGTGCTCTGCCAGGATGTCCTGCAGCTCACCCTCGGGACGGGGTTTTACAACAATGGTGGCAGCGGGCTTCTTTTCGAATCGTGTTTCGCTTTTGGCGGTATGTTTGTTGGCGCGTGCTGTGCGGTCGTTGAATTTCATGTGTGGTCTTGAGTTAAAAGCGTCAGAGCCTCTCCGGCCATCATGAAGCCGAAGGTGCCGGTAATGTGGGTGGCAGAACCGAATCCGCTGGCGCACCCTATGCCGCCCTTCTGGTGGGCTTCGCGTTCGCAGCTGACGGTGCCGTCGCACTTCGGGAAACGCGGACGTTCAGGGGAAAAGACGCAGCGGATGCCGATTTCCGGGCATTTGTCCTGAAGCGGCAGTCCGTATTCCTTGCGGAGTGTCTTACGCAGCTGGGAGAGCATGTTGTCTCCGCCGCTGCGGGCCAGGTCTGCCACAGCTATGCAGGAAGCATTGATGCGGCCGCCCGCGCCACCGCAGGTGATAAGCGGTATCTGCCGTTTGTAGCATTCTGCAATGAGGTGGGCTTTCGGTCGCATGCTGTCAATGGCGTCAATGACAATATCCGGCTGCGTGTCGAAGAGCCGCTCGGGATTGGCGACTGTATAGAAGGCCATTACTTCCTCTACCTGTACAGCGGGGTTGATGGCACGCAGACGCTCGCCCATGGCTTCTACTTTGGTGCGGCCATAGTTGCCCTCCAGTGCATGGATCTGCCTGTTGGTGTTGGTGATGCACAGGTCGTCCATATCCAGCAGAATGATTGTGCCTACTCCGCTGCGGGCAAGGGCTTCCGCGGCCCAGGAGCCTACGCCGCCAATGCCGACTACTGCCACGCGGGCTCCGGCCAGGCGTTCGGCTGGTTTTACTCCGTACAGGCGGGCAATGCCGCCAAATCGTTCCACATCCATCATTTTTCGTCGTATGCGCGGGTGATGCGTTCTATTCTGGTGGCTTTGCCGTTGGTATCAATCTCTACCACGACACCATTCACCATGGCTGGGAAACCGGCTATCGGGAAGCGGTTGGGCAGGTTGGTGATGAGCCCGTAGAGTACGCTTTCGGCATCGCGCCCGATGACTCCGTCGCGGCTGCCGCACATGCCGGCATCGGTGATATAAGCTGTGCCACCGGGCAGGATGCGTTCATCGGCTGTCTGCACGTGCGTATGGGTGCCGATGACGGCGCTGGCAACGCCGTCCATGCGATATCCCATAGCAATCTTTTCGCTCGTGGTTTCGCCGTGAAAATCCACCAGCACGGCACGGGCCCCGGCTTCGCGCAGCCGGAGGGCTTCCTCGTACCCCTGGGTGAACGGGTTTTCTGCACCAGGGCGCATGAAGGTTCTCCCCTGCAGGCAGATGACTCCCAGTTTTCCGGCAGGGGTGTCAATCAGGCAGCTTCCTGCCCCGGGGGTGCCGGGTTGCAGGTTGAATGGGCGCAGTACTGTCGGGGCCTCGGGCAGCCAGGGAATCAGGTCAGATTGATCCCATACATGGTCTCCCAGGGTGATGACATGCACACCCTTTTCCATGAATTCACGGGCCAGTCGCGGAATGATGCCCTTGCCACCGGCTGCGTTCTCTCCGTTTACCACAACAGCATCCACCCCGTACTCTGCCGTCAGTTCAGGCAGGGCCCGGTAGAGGGCGCAGCGGCCGGGCTCGCCCACAACGTCTCCCAGAAACAGGATAATCATCAGTTCTTGGCGTTGGGCCCGCAGGGAACCACCGTTACCGGTATGCTGGCTGCACGTACCAGTTTTTCTGCGGTGTTGCCCAGCAGAATGGAGGTGAGCAGAGAGTGGTGGCGGTTGCCGATGACCAGCTGGGTGATGTTGTGGCGCTTGCAGAACTGGTGTACGCAGTCCACAATGTCATCACTTTCTTCTGCCTTTGCATAGATAGGGATGCCCCATTTGCGGCTGATTTGTTCGCCAAGTTGCTTGGCTCGGGCATCTGCAATGGTAAGCACGGCCTGGCAGGCATCCATGCGCTGGAAATCCATGCTGGGCAGGTTGCCGGGAATGTCTCCGGCGCCCATGCTGCTGCCGCCGGAAAGGCTGCCCGCGGCATCGATGATGCAGGGCTCTACTGCATGGAGGAGGTACATCTTGCCCCCTGTCTTGCACACCATTTCGGCGGCAAAGTCCAGTACAGTCTGTCCTTCTTCTGAAAAATCGGTTGCTGCTAGTATTCTGACCATGCACACATACTAGCATGCTTCGCAAGGATAGCCAAGAATAATTTGTTCTGCGTAAGCTTCTGGCGTTTTTTTTCTTTTCATTGGTGCTATATTTGCCTATTATCAGCCTTACCGGGGTGAAGTGTCTGCACATGCCGGTTTCTGTCCCGTCTCTTTTTTCTGCTTTTTTCGATGAAATCTGTCCTGCAATCCATTTTCCTTATTCTACTCGTCTGCGTACTCGGGTATTTCCTGGCTCCTTTGGTGCTTGATGTCAAGGAAGCGGAGCCTTCATTATGCAATCCGGGGCATTACAGCCCGGAGGCCAGGAAATTGCAGAGAAATGAAGTAGGAAAAAACGGAATACCTGTATTGACTTCTTCGGTTTCTCTGATGCTGTGTCTGGATGAGCTGAGAGATGTCCGGGAAGATGAGCGCCTGGTCGGGTTCTGTGCAGATAGGTATGAGGTCGGGCTGATGCTGACCCGCTCGGGTATCGTGGGTAACTGGAGGAATGCCCGGTGGGGAGCTGACAAGATGCTGTCTTATTCCCGCTTGAAGAAGAACAGGAATGTGGTGACGATGGATGGCCGTGATTACCTTGCTCTCACCGTGCTGACCAATGGCACGGAGGATATGGTTGATTCCAACCCGGGTATTACGCTGGTTGATGCCAGCGGGCGCATTCTCCTGCATTATCCGGGCTTGTATTCCTCATACAACAAGCACATTCTCTCCATCGAGGTGAATAAACAGCATGTCCCTTATGCTATGGTGAATCCCAGAGCCTGTTCGGCGGCTGTGGCTGGTAGACGGGCCAGAAAGCTGGAGGAAACCGTGATATCTGAAAAGGGGAATAAGTATTTTGTATTTGGTGTAGGTGGCGCGGTGCTGCTGGTACTGGTGCTGCTGTGGATTAAACTCCTTCCTGCGCGCGGAAAGCACCAGGCTTGCTGAGTTTTCTCTGCTTTTCCTTGAATCAGTCCTGCGGCAAAATGACGCAGGTATGGTGCGGCAGTTTGTGCGTCTGCGGCATTTTGTCGCTATTTGTCCGTTTCTCTGAGTGTGGTGAAAAATTATATGACGCGCTGCTAAGTGCTTAAATATAAATTATTACACGATGTTTGCCGCGTGTTCTGGAAAAGTTGGCACGCCATTTGCAATATGTATAGGTAAGAAGCGCCTGCAAAGCCTGCAGGCCTATCCGATTTCAAAAACAAACAACAAAACATAGAAAGAAAACAAACCATGAGCAAAATACTCGGTATTGACCTTGGTACGACGAACTCCTGCATGGCTGTCATGGAAGGCGGGCAGGCCACTGTTCTGGAGAACAGCGAGGGCGCACGTACCACCCCCTCCATCGTCGCTTTCACCAAGAACGGCGAGCGTATCGTAGGCCAGGCTGCCAAGCGCCAGGCTGTAACCAACCCCCGCAACACGGTGTTCTCTGCCAAGCGCCTCATCGGTCGCAAGTTCGCAGAGCTGACTGCCGACGATAAGAAGGTTCCCTACACCATCGTTGAAGCCGCCAATGGCGATGCCCACATCCAGGTGGAAGTGGGTGGCGAGACCAAGGTGTACTCCCCGCAGGAAATCAGCGCCATGATTCTCGGCAAGCTGAAGGCCGATGCCGAGGCCAAGCTGGGTGAGACCATCACCGAGGCCGTGATTACCGTGCCTGCATACTTTAACGATGCTCAGCGTAACGCCACCAAGGCCGCCGGTGAAATTGCCGGTCTGAAGGTGCGCCGCATCATCAACGAACCCACCGCCGCCGCTCTGGCCTATGGCCTGGATAAGGGCAGCAACGAGCAGATTGCCGTGTATGACCTCGGTGGCGGTACCTTCGATATCTCCGTGCTGGAAATCGGCGACGGCGTGTTCGAAGTGAAGGCCTCCGACGGTGACACCCACCTGGGTGGTGATGACTGGGACAACGCCGTCATCAACTGGATTCTGGCCGAATTCAAGAGCCGCGAGGGCATGGATATCTCCAAGCAGACGGACGCTCTGCAGCGCATCAAGGAAGAGGCTGAGAAGGCCAAGATTGCCCTCTCCTCCACCCAGAGCTACGATATCTCCCTGCCGTTCATCACCATGGACGCCACGGGTCCCAAGCACATCCAGCTCACGCTGACCCGCAGCAAGCTGGAGCAGCTTACCGAAAACCTGCTGGAGCGCACAGCCCGCCCCG
>CAJGDB010000014.1 GCA_904502165.1 uncultured Akkermansia sp. | reverse complement strand
CCGCCTCTCGGTGCTGGATGTGCAGAAGCAGATTCGCTCGCTGCCCAAGCCGGTTATTGCTGCGGTAAATGGTTTTGCCATCGGTGGCGGGCATGTGTTGCACGTAGTCTGCGACCTGTCGATTGCCTCTGAGAATGCCATTTTCGGGCAGACAGGCCCGCGCGTGGGCAGCTTCGATGCCGGCTTCGGCTCGTCGTACATGGCGCGCTGCATCGGCCAGAAAAAGACCCGCGAAATCTGGTTCCTCTGCCGCAAGTACAACGCGCAGGAAGCGCTCGAAATGGGGCTGGTCAACAAGGTTGTGCCTCTGGAGCAGCTGGAGGATGAATACGTACAGTGGGCAGAGGAGATGATGCAGCATTCCCCGATTGCCCTGCGTCTCATCAAGGCTGGTCTGAACGCCGAACTGGACGGACAGGCGGGTATTCAGGAACTGGCGGGTGATGCCACGATGCTTTTCTACATGTGCGATGAAGCACATGAGGGCTCCCGTGCTTTCCTCGAAAAACGCAAGCCGGATTATTCGAAATACCCGAAACTACCCTGATGCTGCAGCTCATAGATGCAGTAACGCTCATGCATTTTCCGCAGCCGCTACGCCTGCGGTGGCACAAACGCGTGCTGCATTTCAAAAAACCAGCGGCAACCTCACGCGGCGAGCTGAGAGAGCGCACCACCTTCATTATCGAAGCCAATGACTACGGGCTGGGTGAGTGCTGCACCATGCCGGGCTTGCTGCCTGAGCCCACCCCAGCAGAAATGGACTACTGGTGCAGCAGAGTGGAACAGAACCATGGGCTGGCGGGTATCGAAGCCCCCTCACCTATTCGATTCGGGCTGGAATGTGCGCTTCTTGCGGCCATGTGCCCGGGTAAACCACGCTGGGACACCCCCTTTGCAAGAGGGAAAGCAAGCATTCCCATTCACCACCTGATATGGATGGATAAGGCTGAAACCATGCTGCAAGCCATGCAGAATGGTATAGACTACGGTTTTACATGCCTGAAAATGAAGGTAGGAGCTTTGCCCTTCAACGAAGAACTGGAGCTTCTGCAACTGGCGCACCAGTCCTTTCCCGGTGTTGAAATCCGGGTAGATGCCAATGGTGCATTCACCCCGGAAGAGGCAGAAGAGAAACTCGGGCAACTGGCCCAGGCCGGGGTCTGCAGTATTGAACAACCCATAAGACCGGGGCAATGGAAGGAGATGGCCCGTCTCTGCCGGAATACCCCCCTACCCATCGCGCTGGATGAAGAACTGATTGCCCGGAAAGATGCTGCACAGTTACTGGATGCAGTCTGCCCACAAGCCATCGTTATCAAACCCTCGCTGCATGGTGGGCTTCTGGCAGCCCAGAACTGGGCTCTGGAGGCAGAATCGAGAGGCATCCGCTGGTGGGTGAATTCTGCACTTGAATGCAACATAGGCCTTACAGCTCTTGCCGAATGGTGTGCCTATGCCGCGCCTGATTCCATGCAGGGGCTTGGCACAGGAACATTGTTTGCAGATGATGTACCCGGAAGAGTGTATCTGGAAGGCAACGCTCTCCAGATGAAGCCTATCTGATAGAAAAGTTGAACAAATCACGTACTTATGGTGTCGATTCCGTTAATCATGAGCAGAACAACACTCCTTACGTCGGTCATGGCTCTGGCCATGAGTTCCCCTATGCTCCTGGCAGACATTTCCATTGGCATGCCGGGCATGTCCTCTGCCGGCATTCAGGGCAACTGTGATATGATGGCCTCCAATACGGTACTGGCATCTTTTGTCGGTCTGCGTAACCTGACGGTGCAGCGTGTGGACCAGGAGGAGCCCGCCCAGGTTCAGGTGGCCGTGTTTCAGGTGACAGACAGTCTTGCCTACCGCCGTTTTAACCGCTTTGCAGACGGGCGGCTGGAACCGGGTATGCAGTTCACCATTGCCATGAACAAGGAACTGCCCGGACAGCCCGCGGAATATGTTGATACCATTGCTGCACTTCAGCCCGGAGATTCGGTGGTGATGCGTGTTGACCACCTGTACCTGCTTAATGGTCAGGCTGGTGAATCCATCCGGACCTGTGCCCGCCTGGCACGCCGTAACACACCGTCCACCCCCGCTGCCGACTCGTCCGCACAGCCCGCAGCCGCCCCGGCTCCCCTGCCCATTCCTGGTGCCGTGCCCCAGCAGAACGGCGGAATGGCCCTGCAGATGAGCAGCCGCAGTTTCTCCATGACCACGGATTCCTCTGGCCAGATGCAAATGGTGCAGACCAGCCGCGAGTATGACCCCGCAACCGGTCAGATCAAAACCCGCATGATTATCAATGGTGTGGAGGTTGACCCCGTTACCCGCCAGCCCCTTGCCCAGGCTGCAGCCCCTGCGCCAGCCCCGGTAAGCGAGGCCCAGGCACAGCAGGAAGCTGCATCAGATGAAGAGAACGATACCATTGTCGAACACAACAACAACCCGGTTGTGCAACCTGGTGACAAAACACCACTTCCAGCAGAGCTGGCTCCGGAAGAAACACCGGCCGCTGCCCCCCAGTCTGACAAGCCGGCTGAAACAGCCCCGCTTTCCGACGCTGATAATTTTTAAGGAAACGCCTTCCCTATAATCAGAACCCGCGCTGCCGGAATGTCCGGCAGCGCGGGTTCTTTATAACTGATTCGACAAAGAGAATTATTCCTCTCCAATATCGTCCGATGCATCGAATTCTTCTGATTCGGTATCGAAATCAGCTTCCTCGTATTTCTTGAATTTCTTGACACGCTGGTTGGCAGGAAGAGGAGCCAGAACCATGGTCACCGTATTACCAGCAAGTTTGGCCGCCTGGTCCACCTGGCCCATGGTCTTCATGTCCTCTACCACCTTGGCCATCACCTCGAGACCCAGTTCGCGGTGAGCGTTCTCACGATTGCGGAAACGCAGCTGGAAACGCACCTTGTGACCATGGTCCAGGAACTGTTCCGTGCGGGCCATCTTGACATTGTAGTCGTTGACATCTGTACCTACGCGGAGTTTGACTTCCTTCATCTTGGTCACTTTGGACTTGTTGCTCTTCTGCAGCTTGGCCTGCATGTACTTGAACTTACCATAGTCGATAAGCCGGCAGACAGGCGGGTCTGCATTAGGGGCGACCTCTACGAGATCGAGTCCGATTTCCTTGGCCTTGGCGAGTGCATCGCGGGTGGCCATGACGCCGAGCTGGTCACCCTTGGCGGTGACGACTCGTACCTTGGGCGCGCGGATGCGGTCGTTGACGCGAATCTGCGGGGCCTTATTACCGCCTTTATCGCGCTGGGCGCGATTGTTAGCGTTGTTATTGGGTTTCTGGGGGGCTGCCACTTGTGTGTGTTCTTTGTTTTTTCCTGGTGTTTCTGCTGCTGCAGGGAGGCGCTTCTGCCATCCCGTCACCAGCAGGAAAGTTTATTGTTGCTCCTGGGTCTGGGGAGCCAGCGCAGGTCGAATGAGGCGCTGGCTGATTTCCTGTTCGAGAGCTTCGATGAATTCATCCACGCCCATGGTACCAACCACATCGAGTTCACGATGACGGACGGATACCTTGCCTTCCTCTGCCTCGCGCTGGCCTACTACCAGCATATAAGGCACTCGGTCAAGACGGGCATTGCGAATCTTGGCACCAATCTTATCAGGTGCATCATCGAGCTTCACTCGGATGAACTTGTTAGCAAGTCTGGCGCGCAGTTCCTCGGCGAAATCGGCCACCTTGTCAGAAATGGGCAGCACGCGAACCTGCTCCGGAGCCAGCCAGGTGGGGAACTTACCGGCAAAATGCTCAATGAGAAGGCCGGTGAAGCGCTCCATAGAGCCGAAGGGAGCACGATGAATCATCACCGGACGGTGCGGCTTGTTATCTGCCCCTGTATAAGTCAGGTCAAAGCGCTCCGGCAGGTTGTAGTCCACTTGCACCGTGCCCAGCTGCCAGTCGCGGCCAATAACATCGCGCACAATGAAGTCAATCTTCGGGCCATAGAAAGCGGCTTCGTTCTCAGCTTCGATGAAATCAAAGCCTTCCTCGGAAAGCACCTCGCGCAGAGCCTGCTCCGAGAGTTTCCAGTTCTCTATGGTTCCCACGTACTTCGGGTCGCTGTAATCCTTGTCGCGCAGGGAAAGACGAACGCGGAAATCATTCATCTGCAGTGTACCGAGAATATGCTTCACGATACCGATACACTGCTGCACCTCTTCCTTAATCTGATCCGGGCGGCAGAAGATGTGAGCATCGTCCTGAGTGAAGCCGCGCACGCGAGTCATGCCACCCAGCTCGCCGCTCTGCTCCCAGCGGTAAACTGTACCGAACTCGGCCAGGCGCACGGGAAGGTCGCGGTAAGAATGCGGGTCATTGGCATAGATGCGGATGTGGTGCGGGCAGTTCATGGGCTTGAGCATGAAGCCGCTGATGGTACGGGTGTCCAGCGCATTGAAGAGATCTGCACAGGAGGCGTTCTCATCGCGCAGGCGCTTAAAGTCATCCGGATCCGGGATAGGCGGGAACTGGCTTTCCTTGTAGTGTTCCCAGTGGCCGGAGGTCATGTAGAGGTCCAGCTTGCCGATATTGGGAGTAAATACCTGAGAGTAGCCGATGCGGTCGAGTTCTTCGGTAATGAAATCCTGAAGCTCGCGGCGGATGATGGCACCCTTCGGCTTCCAGAGCACAAGGCCCTGCCCGACCATTTCGTCAATGGTGAAGAGTCCCATTTCCCGACCAAGGCGGCGATGGTCGCGCTTCTTGGCTTCCTCAAGACGAGCCAGATGTTCATCGAGCTGTGTGCGATTGGGGAAACAGGTGCCGTAGATGCGCTGCAGGCGCGGACCACTGGCATCGCCCATGTAGTAGGCAGAAGCCACGCTCATAATCTTGAAAGCCTTGCAGTTACCGGTGCGTCCCACATGCGGGCCTGCACAGAGATCGGTGAACTCGCCATTGCGGAAGATGGAGATTTCCTCCCCTTCAGGAATGCGGTTGAGCAGGTCGACCTTGAACTTGGAAGCGACTTCACGGGGGCCACCGGCACCCAGCTCACCGCTCTGAGCCATAGCCATGGCTTCATCGCGAGTCACGATAGTTCGTTCAAAGGTCTGGTTCTCCTTGACAATCTTCTTCATCTCTGCCTCAATCTGTTCAAACTCGGCAGTAGAGATGTTGTGGTCAAGTTCAATGTCGTAATAAAAGCCATTCTCAATGGCAGGGCCGGCGGCCAGCTGGGCCTGGGGCCAGATACGGCAAATGGCAGCAGCCAGCACGTGCGCACAGGAATGGCGCAGGCGCTCAAGGTCGCTTGCCTGGTTGCGTTCTTCCAGGGTCTTGCGTTCTTTCGGTTCAGACATATCTTATAAGTGAGCCCTTAATATCGCCTGTTTGGGCACAATTTTCAAGCATAATCAATGCCAACGGAGCAAAATTCTTTTACTTTTTCTTAATTTTTGCGCTTGCGGAAGCCGGGTAACCCGCCATTCAGAGCACGGCGGTGTGTACGGATGGCATTCAACTTCACCTTAAGGCGGCGGAAAGGCGCACTAAGCATGTGCATTAGTCCTGAAGGAGTGGCGTAGCTATGCGGTGTCAGTGTGTTATCATACTTGTCCGTATAGGTCACAGATGTGGCGCTGACGTCTGACATACCGTCCAGATGCACCACGAGATCCGGCTGAATGGCGTAGATTTTCACACCGGACATACTGGCGGCGGTATCTTTGTAGAATGTATCAATGGCCCGGTGCACAGACATCCACTCCCAGATTGTATCCTCAGTAGGCATTACGGCCAACAAGCGGTCATACATACTCTCAGGGATAAGATAGGCAAATGTGGACAACACACCTTCCACATGCCAGAGAGCATGCTCGCCGGATTTCTGAACACATTTCCCGTATGGAGTCGGGCGGCTATACCCCAGATAAAGCATATAGTCCCCACTGAGCTTCTGGAGAGCGTAATCCATCATCGCCAATGCGTCCGGGTGCTGTCCGGTCAGCACATCATCTTCCATGATAAGCACATTGCGCCAGCCTTTCTCTTTTGCTGTGGCTATAGCCTTGGCATGAGACAAGGCACAACCAGCGGCTCCACCCCAGTATGCGGCACGTTCACCGGTGCGCTCCGTGAACCATGGAGCCTTGCCGTAGCTGTCCAATGCCCTGCCCAGTACAGCGCTGAGACGCTGCACTTTATCAAGAGGCATAGTTGCCGCATTGGCTGCCAGGAATTGCTCCATTCGGGCTGTGCTGGTATCCAGATTAATAACCAGGATACCATCAACTTTATTCCATGCTGGATGTAAGGTTTCAGCTTCCATAATTCTCTGGGTTCATATTAATCAATTCGTCCGTAATCATCTGAGAAGCGCTCGATATCCTCCTCTGAAAGATAGCTGCCAATCTGTACCTCTATCAACGCAAGAGGTTCTGTTCCCTGATTACTGAGGCGATGGATGCTACCACTGGGAATCATGATGGATTCTCCCACATTCAGATGCATCCTGTTGTTATCACACCGCACAGTGGCTACGCCTTCCGTCACAATCCAGCGTTCTGTCCGGTACTGGTGTCTCTGCAGGGAAAGCCGCTCCCCCGGGTACACCAGAAGGCGCTTTACCACTACATGCGACTGCAGATCCAACACCTGCCACTCACCCCAGGGACGAGAACCTTTCTCTCCTACGGTATACGTTATACGGGACTCTTTCATTTGCCGAGATTCTGACGAATGCTAGTGGTGGAACGCTCCGGTAGATTTCCATGAGGAATCCGGGAGCTGGTTACATAGCGAATTCCCTTCGCCTCAACAAAGGCCTTCTTCTCATCACTCGTGCCATCTGAGTTGACAAAGAAGATATCGGGCTTCACTTCGTCAAGAAGGGGCGCAAAGTCAAGAATTTTGCCTGTATCAGGGCCGATGTACACCTTCTTGACAAAACGTATAGCCTCCAGCATGTACTTACGTTCATCTTCGGAATACATCGTCTTGCGATTTTTCAGAGCCATCACCGTGGCATCAGACCCGATGGATACATAGACATCTCCATAGCTGGCAGCCTCCTCCAGGAAGGCAATATGCCCGCTGTGCAATACATCAAAACAACCAGATACAAATACTTTTGACATAGAGAGAAAATTTATGCTTACTTGATAACGCCTCGCTTACGGAGACGCTCCAGGAAACGCGGGGCCCACTCCACCTGTTCGTCCTTGCCGAAAGTGCGGCAATATGGCTCTACAGGATACATATCCTCACAGGCATCCACAGCAGCATCGCGCTGTTCCTTTGTTTCATACAGGTATACAGCGTAGCCGCCATGGCCGCCGCCGCAATACTTGCGCGCGAGCTGCCTATTGATATCAGGCAGTGGCTGCATACCCTCTTCCAGCTGAAGCTGGTAACTCATCTGGACCGCCACGGCAAGCACCGAAATATCCTGCTGCTGCACACCCAGGCGGGCAATACGTGCCGCTTTGGCGATGCGGTCATACGGGCGTTCGTAACCAACAAAACCAGGTGTATAGTGCTTGATACAGGTGTCGTATATGGCCATGCAGCCTTTCAGGAAATCACCGGTATTCTTGAAATCAAGCTCCGGTTTACTACCAGATTTCCATACACAGGCTCCGGTTTCTGCAATAACGGCGGGATCCTGCCAACCGACTCCCAGTCCAAGTTCCGAAGCTACGGGATCCCAGCCATTCAGCACACCCCAGCCACCGCTGCCGCCAAGCCCGGCACCCTGACGATACAGCCATTCCTTGAGCGACACCGTAGGAGAAATAGAACAGTTGACAACATATTCCCCGGGAATGGCATTTTCCGGGACATCGAGCCAGCCCCCGGCAAAATCAACACGAAGGGGAGCATGCGTAGGAGCTTTCACACGGGAAAGAAGCTGGGTACTCGTGGTCTGCCCCTCAATAGGCAGCACCTTTTCCAGCACAACAAACTCCACGCCCTGTTCCTGGCAGAAGCGGCGTTTCTCCTCCATGTACATATCGTCCGTCGTTACGGCGAGCACATCGGGCTGCGTTGCTATAAAAGCAGAACGGAACGATAAAGCAGCATCATTGTCAGTGGATTCCACAACCTCATCCACCATGCTCAGTGAGCTGATGACCGCTTTCTTATCAGCATCGTCCAGCACAGACTTCTTATCGTACAACTCCCATAACAGACCTGCGGACGGGAACGATACAATCAGATAATCCCCCAAAGCCCGGGCATCTTTAAAGAAACGGATATGTCCGGCGTGCAGCACATTGAAAGCACCAGATACAAAAACCTTTTTCATACCTACAGATTGAATGATTTTCCCGGTGCAACATCCGGAGTCCCCAGCTTCTTTTGCAGCGCTTTCTGAGCCATGGGCAAGAGAACCGGCCCGAGCACCTGCAACAACAACTGAAGAATAAAAGAAGAGGAAGAAGAGTTGGCTGTCTTGATTTCTGCTGCTTTCTTTTTCTTACGGATGCCGGCGCATACACCCACGGCGGCGGCGGCAGAACCAAGCGCCACCCCTATCTTCTTCAATGCGGGCAGCGACACGGGAAGAGCCGAAACACAACGTCCGGCATGAGTGCGGGTTGCAGATATGGAATCAATCACAGCTACGCGGCTTGCAGCCACGCGCATCAGGATTCCTTGTTTCCCCTGAAGAGTAACTTGAGACATTGCCAGTCGTTTTTCAGTTCTTCCATCGTGGCAGGAGCAAGGCGTTTACCGCGCATCCTCCCGGCCGCCAGCAGCAGCAACAATGCCACTACCAGATTCAAGGCGCATACAGAGCAGAGCGACCACAACCAACCCAGCCAGTTGCTGAGCAGTACTGCCAGAACAGCACAGCATGTCAGGTATGCCCCCAGCAGAAGGACACAAGCCAGCACCACCATGAGCAGGCGCTGCAGCTGATGCACCACATACTCTCTGACCTCCACCGAAAACAGAGCACCGAGGGCACCTGTATGCTCCATCGTCCGCCCTGCTACATCCCGGGCTTGCTGCAATACTGCAGCAAGCTCCTGGCGCAAAGCAGATTTCCGCTCTTTTACCTTAAAAAGAGAAAACATGTCTGTATCCGGTTCATGAGGAGGCTTCCCGCCTCATATCAACGGCGGCCACCCAGAACAAGACCAATCAGGACACCAATACCAAGAGCACCCAGCACGCTTGCCGTGGGGTTCTCCTTAACGTATTCCTCACCAGTCTTATGATATTCCTTGGCGGCAGCACGGGTCTTGTCCCAGCCCTGATTCATCTGAACGCGGGCTTTGTCCCAACCCTCGTTAATTTGAGCACGAGCCTGGTCGGCATACTCACGCACATGCACCATCTGCTCTGCCGCAACGCGACGAATCTTCTCATACTGCTCACTGGCATACTTGCGGGCAGCGTTAAGGCGATCACAGGCATCGGTCGTAGGGGCGGGAGCAGGTGCACCAGCCGTGGTCTCTTTCATTTCCTTGTTTTCCATAAATTGCAGAATGTTCGTTGATTTCTCATTCAGAGCAGACAATTAAACCGCTCTCTACTGATAGGACATTATAAACACAAACAAAGCCGATTTGCAAGCCATCTTCCTCAGAATGACGAATTTTCTCAGTTTCTCCGGCAGCCTCACGCGCGCATACGCGTTTTTTATCGACAAGGCAGATTATTGCCTTGCCTTTCATGAAAAAGTTTAGTAAAATGCCACGGCTTAAATTAACTCATGAAAGCAATTCTGGCATTAGAAGACGGAACCATTTTCGAAGGTGCCTCCATTGGCGCCACCGGCACGGTAACAGGTGAAGCCTGCTTTAACACAGCAGTGATGGGCTACCAGGAGATTCTGACAGACCCCACCTACTGCGGGCAGATTCTGGCCATGACCTATTCCCTCATCGGCAATTACGGCATCGTCAATGAAGACAACGAGAGCGCCGCACCCCAGGCCGCCGCCATTGTCATGGGTGAACTTTCCAACCTGCATTCCAGCTGGCGGGCCGATATGCCCATGGGCGAATGGCTCAAGAGCCACAATACCCCCGGCATCAGCGGAGTGGACACCCGCAAGTTGGCCCGCCACATCCGCATCAACGGCAGCATGCGAGCCTGTGTGACCACAGAACTGACCGCAGAAGAAGCCGTAGAACGCGCTAAGACCGCAGCTTCTCTGGACGGCGCTGCCCTGGCAGACAAGGTGACCACCAGCAAATCATACGCATGGCAGGGAGAATCACGCCCGTGGAAACTGCCCAACAAGACAGCTGGTGACATGAGCAACTACGGCACCCTCGCCCCAGCCAGTTGCAAGATTGCTGCCATTGACCTCGGCATCAAGAACAGCACCCTGCGAGCCCTCCGTCAGGATGGTTGCGAAATCATCGTTCTTCCCGCCAGCTCTTCTGCAGCAGACGTTCTGGCGCTGCAGCCCGATGGTGTTTTCCTCTCCAGCGGTCCCGGCGATCCTGCTGCTCATACCGGTGTCATCGCCACTGCAGGTGAGCTGCTCGGTAAATTGCCTCTTTACGGTCTCGGGCTTGGTGCAGAAATCCTCGGTATTGCCCTGGGCGGTAGCACAATCCGTCTGAAGTTCGGTCATCGTGGTGCCAACCAGCCCGTCAAGGACCTCGCAACCGGAAAGGTTGAGATTACCTCCCCCAACCACAGCTTCGTTCTGCAGGCAGACAGCCTGCCGGCAGATGTTGAGGTCACCCACATCAACCTGAACGACGACAGCGTGGCTGGCTTTATCTGCCGCGACAAAGCTGCCTCTGGTCTTGAATACACCCCTGAACCCAGGGATGGAAAGACTTTCGGCACATTCCTGAGCATGATTAACGCAGCTAAATAAACCATTTCCGATATGAACACATTAGTCATTGGCTCCCAATGGGGAGATGAAGGCAAAGGGAAAGTCATCGACTTCCTTACCGAGACCGCCGATCTGGTGGTGCGCAGCCAGGGTGGCAGCAATGCAGGACATACCGTTATCGCCAATGGTAAGAAATACGTACTGCACCTGGTTCCCTCCGGCATCCTCTGGGATAACAAGGTGAATATCATCGGTAACGGCGTTGTCATCAACCCCACTTCCCTTGTAGAAGAAATCAATTACCTTCTGGAAAAGGGCGTTACCATCACTCCAGAAAAGCTTCTTATTTCTGACCGCGCCCATGTGGTGCTTCCTATCCACAAGGAAATCGATGCTGCCCAGGAAGAAGCCCTCGGAGACCAGAAAATCGGCACAACCAAACAGGGCATCGGCCCGACTTATGCTGACAAGGCACGCCGCATTGGTATTCGCATGATTGACCTGGCCGATGCAGATCGCCTGAAATCTGTACTCGAAGCCCGCATCAAGACAGCCAATGACGAGCTGGCCCGCCTGGGCTGGCCCAAGGCAGACCCGCAGATGACACTCGAAGCGGTAATGGCCGCCGCCGATGTGCTTCGTCCGCACATCACCAACACCATCCCTGTGGTGAACAATGCCATCAAGGCAGGCAAGACCGTTCTATTCGAGGGCGCACAGGGCGCTATGCTCGACATCGACTTCGGTACCTATCCCTTCGTCACCAGCTCGAACACAAGCGCAGGCGGCTGCTGCACAGGTTCCGGCGTTGCCCCAACCAAGATTGACAAAATCATTGGTGTGTGCAAAGCCTATACCACACGCGTGGGTGCTGGTCCCTTTGTGACCGAGGATGACGAGATTGCAGATTATCTGCATGGCCTCGGCCGTGAGTTCGGCGCCACCACCGGGCGCCCCCGCCGCTGCGGCTGGACAGATGGTGTCGTGCTTCGTTTCTCTGCCATGTTCAACGGGTTTGATGAGATGGCCATGACAAATCTTGACGGGCTTGATGAACGCGAGACCATCAAGATCTGCACCGCCTACAAGATGGGCGACCAGATTCTGGAATACCCCCCTGCCCGCATTGAGGACTGGGAACTTTGCGAACCTATCTATGAAACGCTCCCCGGATGGAAGCAGGATATCTCCAAGTGCACTACCTGGGACGAGCTGCCTGAGAACTGCAAGGCCTATGTCAAGCGCTTCGGCGAAGTGGTAGGCTGCCCGGTAGGTTCCGTGGGCGTAGGCCCGGACCGTGAGCAGACCATTCCGGTTCCCTTCTGATACCTGAAACACATCTGAACAAAAACCGCCTTGCCCTCATACGAGAGCAAGGCGGTTTTTCTGTATAATATATATCAGAAAGCCGAATCAGGAGCGCGGGGCGTTTTGCCCCCCGATAAGAAGAACCATTTCTCCCTTGGGCGGTTTTACTTTAAATTCCTCCAGAACGGAGGCTGCGCTGCCGCGATGATAGGTCTCAAACACCTTGGTCAACTCACGAGCCACGCATACAGGAACCTCCGGGGCTATCTCTACCAGAGCCTGCACCGTTTTCACAATGCGGAATGGGGACTCATAGAAAATACTCGTGTAACTGGCCTGAACCGCAGCCTGAAGAACAGCCGCCTTGCGACCGGACTTCACAGGCAGGAAACCGCCAAAGAAAAAGGCATCACTCGGCAGGCCGGAACCCACCAGTGCCGTCACCACGGCAGAAGGCCCCGGAAGCACGGTAAAAGCCACTCCGCGTTGCTTCAGTTCCTGAATGAGTCGGTATCCAGGGTCACTCACACCAGGCATGCCGGCATCTGTCACTACCGCGAACGACTCTCCCGCCAGAGCACGGGTCGCAATTTCCGGGGCCCGCTGAGCTTCATTGTGCTCATGCAGGCTGATAAGGGGTTTGCGAATCCCGTAGTGAGACAACAACATCCCGGTGTTGCGCGTGTCCTCACAACAAATGCAATCCACGGTCTCAAGAACAGACAGCGCCCGTCGGGTAATATCCTCCCGGTTTCCAATGGGAAGTCCTACAAAGCTGACGGGATATTCAATCATTCCGTCACAAGATCAATCACAATCTCTTCTGCTATGCGGCGGGTTGCATAGGAAATTGCAGCTTCCTGTGCAGATTCCGTGCTACCAAGCTGGTTGAAGTAGCTTGCGGTTTCTGTTTCTTCTGAAGAAAGCAACTCCTCACCCGTCTTGCGGTTTACAATCTGGTACTTAACATAGACAGAAGCACCTATCTGCTTACTGATGTAAGTATCTTCTGTGTCAGTTATCAAGGATTCACGCACAATACGGGTCACAGCCCCCCGCACCACAAAATCAGCCTCATTCTGCGGAGCCATGCGATAAGTACCATCGCTCTGCAAAGCATTGGCCATAGCCGTTGTCATCAGCATACCGGCATTGGGATGGAGAGTCTGGTTTTCAAACACTTCCACACAGAACGTGTTCATATCTTTCAGCGCCGTCGGCTTCAGACCACCAAGGTGATACCCGCAGGCAGAAAGAGCCAGCGCAACAACGGAACAGATAAACAGTTGGAGAGTCTTCATGATTCTGATTCAGACTGAGCTGCAGCTGCTGCTTCCTTAGCCCGGGCGAGCAATTCCTCAGCTTCCTTTGCAGCATCGGGGTTAATCTTTTTCTGGCGAATCACATCCTCCAGGCAGAAGATAGCAGATGTGTATTCCTTGGAACGCTCCAGATAGAAGCGCCCCACCTCAAGCTGCTGCTGCACCATGAGGCGATCCATTCTCGCAGCCTCGGAAAGAGCCTTCTGCTTATCCTCATGCTTTGGGAAACGAAGGCTGAATTCCTCGTATGCCTCACGGGCATTGCTCAGATTGACCAGGTTATTATCGCCACGTGTGTGGCTGCTGGCCCAGAGTTCGGCTACCTTCATCTGAGCTGCTGGGGCATACTGACTATCCGGATAACGTTCCACGAGCATGGCGTACTCCGTACGGGCTTCCTCCAGGCGCCCCTGGTCTTCAAGGAACCTGGCCAGCACAGAAGAAGCAGAAGCAGCCGTTTCATTGTACGGAGCCTTGCTCACAATCTCACGCAACCAGCTCACCACCACGCTGGATTCCATCGTGGTATTCCAGGCGCCCCAGAACACCGGCACAGACATCTTGCCATCGGCGGCATCCATAGCCATGGATAACTGACGATTGATGGCAGATTCATACAGCTCACTCTGCGGGTAACGATCAATCAGCTTGCCGTACTCCTTGAACGCATCGCGGTAATCTTCCGTCGCCTCATAGGAACGGCCCAGCAGGTAGCGTGCCTCTGCTGCATTAGGAGCAAGCTTGTGGTAACGCACAATCTCCTTGAGCGGACCACGGGACTTGGACATTTCGCCTTCCTCCTGGTACGCCTTTGCCTCTGCCATCAAGGCATCAGCCTCCGGGTCAACAGCCTTGACCTGCCCCACGGGAGGAGGGCCATCGAAAGAATCACACATGGGCAGCAGCAGAGCTGATGCCGCACAAAGGCGTAACAGTAGCAATTTTTTCATGTCTGTGTAAGGATAGCATGTCTCCCCCCTGTTTTGCAAGTGCAAAAGCATGGCAAATGTGTCTTATTTCCGCCAACTGTTATCATGCAGAGCGCCGTATTGTACATCTCATTTACATGAATATACTCAGCGTCCTCCATCACCTGTTCCGCAAAACATCATCCAACGGAGTGAACACAACCCCGCAGCAGGGAATTTCTCTTTCCCGATACCTGGGCCGTTGGTATGAGCAGGCCAGAATTGAGAACTGGTTTGAAGCAGGAATGGATTATGTGTACACCGATTACAGCATGGGGGTGCACGGCAGCATCAACATCACGAACAACGGAACAAAGAGCAATGGCAGAAAATGCCAGGCAACAGGCAAAGGTACGCCTTGCGGACAAGGACGCATGAACGTCTCTTTCGTACCCCCCTACGGATGGTTCCGGGCTCCCTACCACATCCTTTATGTAGACAACGAATATGAAACAGCCCTCGTATCAGGCGAAAGCAATGCCTATCTCTGGTTGCTGACGAGAAAGCCTCATCCGCTCAGAGAACAGTTGACAGCCCTGATAAAGGAAGCGCAGCAGCGCGGCTTTGACACCACTCAACTGCGCTATACCAGGCAGAATTAAAGGCTGAATCAGAAACGGAAATCCACACCGCCAGACACATACAGGCCCGGCTTATAGTGGTGCCCTTCCTCGCGGTCCTGGTCAGAATTAAAGAGGCAGACATCTGCCGCCGTAGCCAGAGTACTGCCAATACTGAGCGTCACGACACGTTTTGTTTCCCCGGCACTGGAGAAATCATACTCAGCCGTATAGCCGGCAATCAGGGAGCGGACACGCAACAGACGGGTGCCCTGCGCGGTCTCCACAGCCCAGGAGCCCCCCCCGCCCTGCACAAAGACACCCATGCTCCACCCATGGCCCATCTCGCGCAAGGCCCGAAGAGAAAACCCACTAAGGGACATACGCCACTCCGGAGACATCTGCCATTCAAACCCCAGCACAGGCATCACACTCCAGGCCCCAGCATAAGGAGCATAGGCAAGACCGACGGAGTAACGGAAATTCTCGGTATGCTGCACCTGGTAACTGGCCATCATGTTCAGGTGGAAGGCATGGGCGCTCTGGGCAAAATCCGAATTCAAGGAAGGAGACACGGCGGCAATGAACACGTTGCCGTTATCGCGCGGCACTATCATCGCCACAGGCAGAGAAAAATGGTATAAGTCATTATGCGTAACACCAAAGGTACCGGATGTATCCAGCAGAGTCACATCCGCATTGAGAGATGCATTGAACATCCATCTCTCCCCGCCGGAGCGGCGCGGGTCTGCAAGCGGAATGCAGAGTTCATACCGCTGCCAGCCCAGGGAAGCACCTCCATGCCGCTCGCCCATACGGGAAGCATACTCCACAGAGAAGAAACTGGGCATCATCCCTGTTTCCGGCATCTCGTGCCTCCATTCATTACTCAACTCCTGTGCGAGAGCAGATGTATTGTCCAGCCATGTGCTGAACATGCCCTCCGCCAGTACAGTCGGGGCAAAAGCAAGCAATAGAGACAGTATTTTTTTCATAACGAGGAAATTATACTTCATTGAGAGTATATTACAAGCCGGATTTCATGAATAACACCAGTAACATTCCGTGTCATCCCGGGCTTTCCACTTGCCAGCCCGGCACCAATCTTCTAAACTTCGCGCACAGCTCATGCGTCTCTTCCTTCTCACAGCCCTGCTGCTGGTATGCAGTCCATGGAGTCAGGCCGCGCCCAAACTCAAAGAACGGCGGACGTCCAGCATACCCTCCGCACATCCCTGGTGGAAAAGCATGCAGAGTGCCATCATGAGCATTCAGCGGCATGGTGCGGGCCAATACAGCACAGGAGATCGGGCCAAACAGGCACTTGTATCCTCATTCCGATGGAATGAACAATACCGCCGCCCGCAGCTTAATGCCCTGGCCGCACGCCCCTCCTTCTGCTCTTCGGCGGTGTGGGTTGCCACGCTGGCATCCTTACTGCAATGGGAAGAAAAAAACCGCCGCCGGGTCATTTCTCCAGAGGCATGGAGGGCTCTGCTGCCGCATCTGGATAAAGATGGCATCGGCCCCTGGGGATACGCCAATGCGAATGGCCCCGGTTTTGCATTGCTGGTACACAAACTTGGAGCCGGATTCAGCTTCACAGATTGGAGCAAAGCCCAGCCCTCTGATGTTCTGAAAATATGGTGGAATGAGCATATCGGGGGGCAGGAGCGCGGCCATATTGTCATTCTCGTCAAGGATGAAGGAGACTCCGTCTGCGTATGGTCATCGCACCAGAAAAGAGAAAACGAACCCGGTGGATACGGCATACGCCGCTATCCCAAAAGCGCCATTAAACGCGTACTCTTTACCCGCATTACCCAGCCTGCGGCCTTCAACCGGGCTCACCGGCTGCAGGATGATCCCTGGCTTACCCGCTTAATGACCCAGAACACCACCTGGGAAGAATGCCTGCGGCGCTGCGGCATCTGGCATTAATCACACACCGGGTCACATTCTCCCACACGCACGTAGTCCATACCCCCGGCAACAGCCGCCTGAATACCGGGTTCGGCATCCTCAAACACAACACATTCGCGCGGGTCTACCCCCATTTTTCCGGCACAGAGCAGGAAGATATCCGGGCGGGGCTTACCATACCCCGGCGGCACATCTGCCGGAGTCACCATGATAGAGAACAATTCTGCAATACCGGCTGACTGCAGCGTTTCCATAGCGCCGGAAGGCATGCTGCCCGTACCAATGGCATAGGGAATTCCCCGCTCCCTGAGGCCACGCACCAACTCCACGGTTTCGAGAATGACCGGCAGCTTCTCATGAATGAGAAGCCAGGCATAGCGGTTCCGCTTTTCCTCTGCCACCAGTTCCGCATCCATCTGAAGCCCGTACTTCCGGTTCAGGTCAGCAACAATGTCTGGTGCTGCCATTCCCCCGTGCGCCACAAACTCCGCCCATTGAAACACCTCATGAGGAGCACCATGTTTCTGCAGAGCCCAGCGCCAGGCACGGTAATGCACAGGCATACTGTCCACCAGTGTACCATCGAGGTCAAAAATATAACCGGCATACTGCCTTTCCGGCAAGGTGACACGCGTACTCATTCGCCCAAAAGATCAAATTTTTCCACAAAACGCTGCAAATCTGCATCTTTACCGAAGAGAACCAGCACATCGCCCTCCTGGAACTGCAGGTTGGCATCAGGGGTATCAATCACCGGCTGCTCCGGCTCAGAAAGCACATCATCTGCCGTAGCCTCCTCATTCACCTTACCGCGGCGGACGGTCAGCAGGTTCAGGTGATACTCCGAGCGCAGTCCTACCTCCATGAGCTTGCGGCCTACCCAGTCCTCAGGCAGGCGCACATCGGCCAGAGAGTGGGTGGAATCCATACGGCGCAGGCGCATCAGGCCTTCATTGGTGAATCGGGCTGCCAGCTGGCGGGCGGCCACCTCCTCTACGCGAATCAAATCACTCACACCAATAAGTTTGAGCAACTTGCCATGCAGCTCATTCACGCTGCGGGTAAACAGATTCTTCACCCCCAGTTCCCTCAGCTGAGCCGTAATCAGCAGATTACGCTCAAATTGCTCACCCACCGCTACAATGACATAGGTATCTTCGCTCAGCAGTTCAAGCTGGCGCAGAACACGGATATCCGTTGCATCGCCAACCAGAGCATAAGTTACCCGGTCTTTCAGCTCAGTAATGATGGATTCACTCTCATCAAGAATGGTAACCTCATATCCCTGCTCAGCCAGATGAAGAGCAAGCGCACGGCCAAACTGACCGATACCAATAATAACGAATTTCATAACAGTAACTTAATTAAGGGGTAAACGGGTTTCAGGCAAACGAATGGGAGAAGGTTCACGCTGCCGGATAAAAATAAGCATGAACGTGAACATCCCCACGCGTCCGAACAGCATGTTGAGGGAGATAATAAGCTTGGAAAGCGCCGAAATCTGCGGCAGAGCTCCCAGCTCAAAGCCTGTGGTCGTATAGGCGCTTACCTCCATGAACAACACTTTCACCATACCCTGTGGCTGCTGGGCCACAGCAGGCTCCAGCAGAAGCAGGAGAAGCGTCGTAAAAACAATCCAGATGATGGAAAGCACCACGGTTGCCATGGCTCGCTCAATCGTGTTGCGGGCAATGCGTCGGTTGTGCATCTCTACATCCTGCTTGCCACAGAGAACGCGGTATACCTCAAGCAGGCAAAGGGCAAACACCGGAGCATAAACGCCACCACCTGTACCTGCCGGGTTGCCGCCGACAAACATGAGGAATGCCAGGAAGAGCTGGTAGACTGGACCATAATCCCCGATGTCAGACAGCGCAAAACCTGCCGAGCGGCCTACTGCATTCCACAGAGATTCCCACAGATTGAACTGACCATGCGACTGATGCACCGAGGGTTCAAAAGCAGAAAGCAGTGTCAGGCCGATGGTACCGATGGTCATGACGATGAGCATGACCCGGATGACAAGCCAGGAGTTCGTGCTCCATCTCCTGGCAGACACCTTACCTTCCAGCCGGGCTTTCAGGCGCGTTATACCTTCCAGATACACACCGAAGCCTACCATACCGAGCAGCACAAGCATAATCATCACCCCCTGCACCGCCCGGCTGTCTGCCACACCCAGCTGCTCCATTCCCGCGGGGAATATGGTGATACCTGCATTACAGAACGCTGAAACAGAATGAAAAATGGCATATCCCCACAAGGAATCCTGCGGGAAACCCGGCACTCCCTTCCAAAGGTAATACAGACACACAGCTCCTACCGCCTCTGCAGTGATTGTAACAAAGAATACTGCCCTGAGCAATGAAGGGACAATGTTGACCCCCTGCTGGTCCAACATGCCGGATACAGACATACTATCCCGCACAGCCAGGCGCTTACCGACCATCATCAACACAAAATAGGAGAAGGTCATCACCCCGATGGCGCCTATCTGAATATCCAGCAGAATAACCAACTTGCCCAGCGGCGTAAATGTAGAGGCTACATCCACCGCTGTCAATCCGGTGATGGAAGTGGCAGAAGCACAGGTAAACAGGGCATCCACCAGAGATATGGGCTTATAGGTGGCGCCAGGAGTAAGCAGAATCAGGGTGCTCATCAGTACCAGCACAACCATGTAGGTAAAGAAGCGCATGGCCGGAGACCATCGGCTGCCACCCTTGACCGGACTGCTCCGGCGGGCACGCAGAATCACCCCAAGCGTTCCGATGGAGAATCCGCCCAGCAGGAAACTACACACAAGGCTGGCCAGAAAGGCCCAGCGGTCGAAGAACTCCCACACTCCGCCGTAGAAAATAACAGAAGCAACAATACCAACCAACAGCTGCACCCAGAGAAAGCGGCCTGGAATCCCGTAACGGCTCCACTCCGTCACAAAATGCAGCAACACCACCAGGGTATTGAACCAGACCAGACCACAGAGAATCAGGTGCGAAGAACCTATAAATGCATCCCGCACAGTGGAAGAATTCGCCACACCTTCAAAACAGGCTTCCCACAACACCACAAAAAGCACCAGCATACCTGAAAGCAGTTCAGGCAATTCCAGCAGCTTATGGCGGTGTTCTTTCTGACTTTGCGGTCTCACGTGCGGCTATTATAGCAAAATACTGACCGCTTGGCAAGATTTGCTGCACTTGCCCAGCCTGGCAGATAAAAAACGGCACTGTCGCCCCGGGACGGGAGGAACAGTGCCGTGAAAAGAACAGCGTCGCTTGCGGACGTGGCCTAAGCGCGCAGCTTAGGACTTGTAACGCAAACGCTTCTTGTGGCGGTTCTGGCGCATGCGCTTGCTGCGCTTGTGCTTGTTGATCTTGGCCTTACGTCTCTTCTTAAGCGATCCCATAATGATTTATGTGTCGTTTGTGTTTTTCTCTATTGGGAGAATTGTCGGCAGCCCTATGGGCTAACGGGGAAATATGTAACTATTTTTTGACCGAAAAGTCAAGCCGAAAGCGAATTTTAGAACGCATTTTATCGTCTTTCTGTCATGATAAGCTCCTGCCAGGCATGCAGAATTTCCATGACTCCCGGTGTGGAGGAAATGTAGCCTCCGCAGTTTTGAAGGTAGGCAAGAACATCCGGATGAGCTGTTGAAGGAGCACCGCAGAAAGCCTGCGGAAACAGGCGGAAAGCATGCAGGTCATTATGTCCGTCTCCCAGCAGAACCAGGCAATCGGACGGCACTCCCCACAAGCTGGCAACTGTCTGCAGGGCGGTTCCCTTGCAATAGCGGGCATCGGCCAGGCGCATATACCGCCCTGCCCGCTGGGCAGTCACCCCCTCCAGGCTGTGCAGAAAGTCTGCGAGATTCTCCATGATGGCATCCATCGTTGCAGAATCCTCAGCCTCCACAGACAACGGATCTGCCGGAGCAATAATCCACTTCAGGGCGGGGTTGTCCGCACGCAACATCTCCAGCCGCTCATGAAAAACAGGGCGTATGCGCGAACGCACCATCAGGTTATGTTCATGACAGCGTGCATTATGCTCACGCAGGGGCTGCAGCACCCCATCCTCCTGTGCCACATAGGCGTAGCGCTCACAAGTGCAGATAAAATCTGGCAGGAAAGGTGCATGCGGCAGCAATTCCTCACAAAGATAAGGAAGAGTGCGCCCGGTGTTGATGCCCCATCGCACGCCAAGGCCACGCCACGCCTGCATCAATTCGAAAAACTCCACAGGGACAGGATGCGCCGGATTATGCGAACGGAGCGTATCATCGTAATCCAATGAAATAAGCCAGCGGCAGGCTCCTGCAAACGGGAGCGCCCTGCCAGGCAGCACCTGACCTTCCTCAACGACCATTCCGGCGCTTCTTGTTGCGTGCATCATTGCGAGCTGCCTCTGCAGCGGCCCTTTCCTTCTGGCTGGCTCCTACCGGCAGGCGGAACGACGGAGTCTGGGGAATCTTCACACCCGCTGCAATCTGCTGAGTAATCTTGGTATGCAAATCCACCTTGTATTTGTAATCGCAAGCACCGGCCGGCAACTCCTCGCCGCCGGCTCGCATGTGAATTTCCACACGGCGGTTCAAAGCCTGCTGCTCACGCGTACCCTTGGTTGATGCAAGAGGCATGGAACTACCGCAGGAACGGATGTAGACATACTCCACCGGAACACCATTACCCACCAACCATTCGCGCACGGCAGCGGCACGCTGCAGCCCCAGAATGGCGTTATAGGCATCACCACCCATGCCATCGGTATGCCCCTCAATCACAAAGTAGGTCTCCGGGTTCTTCTGAATAAGAGCAGCCAGCTGCAACATGGTGATGCGGGCCGAATTCTTGAGCATGCAGTCATCGTACCCGAACAAAACATCTGCCCCCAGACGCGCCACACCAGATTTTGCCCCCAGGTTCTCCTCTCCCATCAGCTGGGCCAGACTACGCGTATCTCCCGGCAGATTCGAATTCCCTTCCTCTGAAGCAGCCTTACGCAAATCTTGTTCCATAAGGGAGGAAGCATCCTCCAGCACCTCACTCTGAGCCGTGGCGGCAGCCACTACCTCATTGTTATTGACCGGAGTGGGCTCAGGGATAGCCAGGGCCTCATCTGCCAGCTCACGCGTCTGCAGGCTATTCAAGTCCAGCTGCGCGGGCGGCATTTCACTCACCGGGGTGATTTCCTCCGCTGCATACACGGGTTCTGCCACCGTAAGCTCAGTCGGGCCAGGAGCCATCACCAGCTCCGGCACATCGACATCAAGGATATCGATTTCCTCCGGTTCATGGGCAATCTCCTCAATTTCCTGAGGCTGCTGGTCCACAATTTCCTGCTCCGTGGCCTCCACCTTTTCCTCCTTGGGAGGTTCTTTCACCACCACGCGGATTTTATCGTGAATCCTGACCTCGTCGGGCACATCCGTCAGGCTGCCCAATCCCAGAACAGAGAGAGAGGGGAAATAAACCCAAAGCAGAGCATGCACCACCACGGCAGCGCTGGCCGCCCCCATAGCAATGGGGACCATATCACGCTGGCGAGTCAGCTCATACCCATTGCGACGGCGGTTACCCACGCGTCTGGGGAGCGGATTCATGGCGTTATCTGGAGCGTAGGAATCCATGCGATTAAAGTCTGATATCTGCGGCGGTCAGGTTGGGGCGGGCGGGGTCATTGATGCGCGGGGATTCCACCGCATCCACAACACAGTCATTAATCCAGTGAACAATGGAACTCATGGCGCTGTCTGCGTCATTCAGCAACCCGACGTGCACCAGTTCCCGGCGCATCCCCCTGCCGAAACTCAATTCCCGGTGCGTGGCATCTGCCGGATCCTGTTCGGAGCGGAGAGTCCAGACATCCCGCCTGTCACTAGGTAAGCGCCGGTAAATGGTTACGGCATCGTTAAAATTACTTACCGGGCTATCCTGCACCAGATTCACAACCAGCACCGGCACGTTGCGGTCCATATCCGCCGCGCGCTCCACCGGGGCCACATCAAAGCTCTCCATCCCTACCGAGCGGTTAATGCGCTGGTCCATCAGCCACATCATCACCGGCCGCAGCATACTATCGGGCATGGTTCTCTGTACAGATTGGCGCAATGAAGCGTAGGCATCAATGGAAACCAGCCCCCGGATACGCGGCTCGGAGGCAGCAGCCTGCAAAAGAAGCCCGGCCCCATATCCCTGGCCGACTGCGGCAAAGACAGGCTCCTTCTTACCCGTTCGCGCCGCCACAGCATCCAGAAGCAAGGGTACATCGCGGCATTCTCTGAGTCCGTGGGTACAATACGTGCGGCGGTCATCCATTCCGCGCGGTTCCCAGAGCACACAGGTTAGACCGGCTGCCGTCAGCGATTCCGCCAGAGGCAACGCAGAACGAATACCATGGTCCCAATCCACGCAGACCAGTACAAAATCTATCTGGTGCAGGCGCTCCACAGGCTTGTTCATCAAATCGCCAATCACACTCAGCTGACGAGACGACTCCTCTCCATCCTTTACGGCAATAACAGCCTGCACCTCTCCGCCATCCCATCCCTTGAAAGTGAACGGCTCCATCCGCAATCCCGGAGCCTTGCGCGGCACCTTGGTGTACCCCACATAGGACTGATTCAAAGGCTGCAAAACAGGTTGCGCTAAATCATTGATATACAACCACGAAGAAACACCGCCCCACACCGCAGCAATAAGTGCAGTGCAGACAAAGAAGCGTCTGATTCTCCGTTTCCGCATAAGTACGCGCACACTATACCAGAGCCTCTCCGTCTCGGCAATTGCAAAGTAAGGCATGTGAAAAGTTTTCCTCAGAATCCCCCTGGGCAGCACCATGCTCAAAGCTGTCAGAAAATCATCATTTTTTGCTGTATTTTCCGCAGATTGGGGGTAGACGCGGGCCTGCATCTGGTGTAAGATACAGGCGTGAGCAAGAAATGGCAAGTCAAGGAAGTAGACACCTGCGAGTCCACTTTTAACGAAGCACGGAAACAGCCTGCATGGACCATTGTCTGCGCCCGGCAGCAGACACGCGGTCGTGGTCGATTCAATCGCGCATGGTTCGGCAACACCGGCGGCCTGTGGGCTACTTATAACCTGCCGCTCGAGCAGAACAGCGGCAGGCATTGGGGAGCCCTTCCGCTGCTGGCGGGAGCTGCAGTCATTGAAGCACTCAAGTCATACAACATTGCAGGACTTCGACTGCGCTGGCCGAATGATGTACTTGTCGGCCGCGCCAAACTGGCCGGCATCCTGGTGGAGCGCCCTGCAGCAGGAATGGCCTCCATCGGCATCGGCATCAACATGTTCAACGATATTGCCCAGATGCAGGGAGTGACATCCGACCCAGTTACACGCATGTGCGAACTTCTGCCTGCCTGCCCCTCTGTGGCTAAATTCCGCACCCTGCTGGGGGATGTTCTGGCAGAAATGTTTGACTACTTTGTCGAAAGCGGGCTCGAGGGCATCATGCCCATGCTCGAAGCAGCCTGGGGTGAGCCGAGACCTGTTGTGGCCATCACCGATACAGAGCGCATTACCGGATATTTCGCCGGAATTGACTTTGATGGCTCTCCCATTCTCCGGAAAGCAGATGGCTCCAGCATCCGCGTTCCCGGCATTACCATCAACAGGCTCAAGGAACTTATCTGATTTTCCCGCCCCATCCCCCAGAAACAGGGCTTTATCTGCTTGATACAAGCAGCAGAATATGATAGAATCCACCCGTAACATTATGGCAACACAGCTCGATCAACTCAAGAAGTATACCACCGTCGTGGCAGACACAGGTGATTTCCGTCAGATGGAAGAATTCGCCCCGCAGGATGCCACCACCAATCCCTCCCTCATTCTGGCTGCAGCCGCAAAGCCGGAATACCGTCCGATTCTGGATGCCGTCGTGGCTGATTTCAAGGCCAGCGTCAGCGAACCCGCCAGCAAAATTGGCGAACTGATGGATCGCGTGATTGTCGCCTTCGGTCTGGAAATCCTCAAGCGTGTTCCCGGTCGCGTATCCAGCGAGGTAGACGCCCGTCTTTCCTTTGATACCGAAGCCACCGTGCAGAAAGCCCGTGAAATCATGGCCCTTTACGAAGCCGCCGGCATCCCCCGTGAACGCGTCCTCATCAAGATTGCCGCCACCTGGGAAGGCATCCAGGCTGCCCGCCAGCTGGAACAGGAAGGTATCCACTGCAATCTGACGCTTCTGTTCAGCCTGGTTCAGGCTGTCGCCTGTGCAGAGGCCGGCGTACGCCTCATTTCCCCCTTCGTGGGCCGCATCCTCGACTGGTACGTAGCCGCCACCGGTGAGAAGTACACCGCCGAGACAGACCCCGGCGTCATCTCTGTCCGCACCATTTACAACTACTACAAGAAGTTCGGCTACCCGGTTCAGATTATGGGTGCGAGCTTCCGCAACACGGGCGAGATTCTTGCCCTGGCCGGCTGCGACCTGCTCACCATCTCCCCCGGGCTGCTGGCAGAGCTCGCCGCCTCTGAGGATGAAGTCACCCCCCTGCTTTCCCCCGAGGCCGCTGCCGCCAGCGACATTGAGCGCATCCCCGCCGATGAGAAGAACTTCCGTTTCCTCTTCAACGAAGATGCTATGGCTACGGAAAAGACGGCTGAAGGCATCCGTAAATTCTCGGCAGACATTCGTAAACTGGAAGCTCTGCTTGCATCCATGCTTTAATTCCCGAATAACAGCAAATCATGAAAGTACTCGTTACCGGTGGAGCCGGATACATCGGCTCCCACACTGTACGCCAGCTCGTAAAGAGCGGCGCAGAAGTGACCGTGCTCGACAGCATGGTCTACGGCCATCAGGCCGCCATTGTGGATAAGGAAGTCACGCTGGTCAAAGGCGACCTGGGTGACCCTGCCGTGGTGTACCCCCTTCTCGTGAACGGCAAGTTCGATGCCGTTGTGCATTTTGCCGCTTTCATCCAGGTGGGTGAATCCGTGACCGACCCGCTGAAATACTACGAAAACAACATTGCCAAGCCTCTGGTACTTCTCCGTGCCATGATTCTGGCCGGCTGCAAGCGTTTCGTATTCTCCTCCACCTGCGCCACTTATGGTGTACCCACCCAGGTGCCGATTCCTGAAACCGAGAAGCAGGATCCCATCAACCCTTACGGCGGTTCCAAGTATATGCTGGAGAAAGTGTGCAAGGACTGCGACCGCGCCTATGGTCTCAAGAGTGTGTTCCTGCGCTACTTCAATGCCTCCGGCTCTTCCGTTGACGGAGCCATCGGTGAAGACCACGAGCCGGAATCCCACCTCATCCCCGTGATTCTGCAGGCTATCAAGGGCGAGCGTCCGGGCATTACTGTATTCGGCACCGATTACGACACCCCCGATGGCACCTGCATCCGCGACTATATCCATGTAGATGACCTGGCAGATGCACACCTGCGCGCGCTGGACTACCTCATGAAAGGCGGCGAAACCAACTGGTTCAACCTCGGTACCGGCAACGGCTTCTCCGTGAAGCAGATTATCGAAGCTGCAGAGGAAGTGACCGGCCTGAAAGCACCGGTGACTTATGGTCCCCGCCGCGAAGGCGACCCTGCCCGCCTCATTGCAGACTCCCGCAAGGCAGCTGAAATCCTGGGTTGGATTCCCAGGTACCAGAACGTGAAGGATATTGTGGAAACCGCATGGAAGTGGCATAACGGCCCCCGTGGTGGCCATTATTGATATCATCTGTTCCTCGCAGAATGAATGCCCATGTGATACAGCATCACATGGGCATTTCCTTTCTCCGGCTCCGGGTTTTACTCGCGGACCCGTTTCAACAAGCCCTCAAAAACAGCCTTACCCTTTTCCTGCAGTCCGCCTTCCGCCTTCTCAAAATCCGCAGCGGCTTTCTCAGCTTCGTTAATCCCTTTGAGCAACATACGGCTGCCCTGCTTCACCATGGCATCCATGTCAATGGAATCGGCAATGCCCTTCCAAATATCACTTTCCAACCAGGAAGGTTCCTTCTCCGTCGGCAGTATATCATCGGATTCCGGGTCTGGTATATCTGAAGAGGGGTGCTTCCCGCTCTTGTTGTTAAAGCTCAGAACAACCGGTCCCTTGCGCTTGCCACGGGGGGCTGACCAGCCAAGCACACCTATTCTGCCGCCCGACTTGCAATACGACTGGAAGCTTTTTGTAAACTTTGACTTGCTTCCATAGCATTTCAGGTACGCGCAATAGGAGCTGTCTCCCTTTTCGTATGACTTCTGCGCTTCCGACCAGAAATCCTCATAAGAATCAAAATAAAGCCCGTATTTCTGGAAATAGAAAGCCTCCGTTTTCGGGGTGCCGGGAAATTGCTTCCTGTTCCACTTGTGATCCTTGCTTATTTCTGCATCGCTCAGGCAAAAATACGTATGCCGCAGCATCTGGTCCCCCTTTTCCGAAACAGGGTCATTCCAGGTTGCATCAATATGATACCATTTCCCTGGCTCCAGCTCTACAAGATTCCAGGCATGAGCCTCTCCCCGCCCCCGACCGACCATGATATGGCATGGTATGTTGAGCATATTGAGCATGAGGTACATGCAGCGGGCATAAGCATCACATACACCACTATTCTTCAGCATCATGGTAGTACACTCCGGTCCGCTCTCCTTGTCGTAATGCACCCGGCTCACAAGGTCATCATGCAGTGCCTTTACAGCCTCAAGGTCGCTCATTCCCTTATTGACACAGCGCTTAATCCGTTTCCGCGCTACCTCAAGAGCCTGTGCTTCATCCGCTGATAAGCGAGACTCCAGCTCGGGATTACGGAAAGCGGCAAGCATGCGGGTTGAGTCCATATACTTCAAGAGCAGACTGTAATCATTTCGCCCATGCTTATTGTAGCTATACCCACGGATATGGTTAAAACAAAGACTGTTGGAGAGGACGCGACGTAAATCCTGACCATTCAGCGACTTTGCCAGTCGCACCGAAATAGTGCTCTGCATTCTGTTGGCAGAATCCTCAAAGAGTTGATTCAGCTCGTCCATATCGTGAACCGTATGCAGCGTTTCCGCCTGCACACTCTGTCCAAATAACAGAAAGGGTATTAACAACAGGAGATAAATTTTGATATGACCGGCCACAGGTGAAATCTAACACATTAAGCATAATCATTCAAGAAAAAAACCGGGTAATCCTGCATGAGGATTACCCGGTCTGAATAAAAAGCAAAAGGAGAATTAACCAATCTGAGCGCGGCCACTCAGGCGGGCACCTTCGTCCATGGAAAGCACTCCGGTGGTGATATCGCCGGAAATGTTGGACTGAGCGCTGAGGTGGCAGCGATTGCTCTCGATGTTGCCCTCTACGCGGCCATAGACATGCACCTCACCGGCGTGAATGTCGCCCTTGATGTTGGCCATTTCGCCGATGGTTACCTTGCCCGTGTCGGACTGGATTTCACCCTCGATATGACCATCGATGTGCATATCGTTCTGGAAACGGATGGAGCCGATAATCTCGATACCGGAGGAAAGAACATTCGTTGTATTTGTGCTCATTGTATCAGTATAAGTAAAGGTTGGTAAAATTACACCGTCATGATTTCCTTCTCCTTGGCGGCCACGAGGTCGCCCACCATCTTCACATACTTGTCGGTGAGCTTCTGTACCTTATCTTCTGCGGTGCGGACACCATCTTCCGTCAGGATATTGTCAGCCTTGAGCTTCTTGATACCATCCATACCAGTCTTGCGGACACCGCGAATGCGGACGCGGGTCTCTTCACCCAGGCCAGAAACATATTTGCAGAGTTCCTTACGGCGCTCACCCGTCAGCTCAGGAATGGGAAGACGCACAGAACGGGCATCAATGATGGGGGAAATACCCAGACGGCTTTCAGCAATTGCCTTCTTGATGTCGTTCAGGGTCCCCGGGTCAAACGGCTGAATCAGAATGGAGCGGGAATCCGGCGTGGAAACCACAGCCAGGCTCTTCAGCTTCATGCTGGAGCCATAGGAAGCCACAAAAATGTCCATGTTGTCCACCAGGGAGGGAGAAGCCTTACCGGTACGCACACCGGCAAAACCGGTCTGCATGTGCTCCACAGCTTCTTCCATACCCGTTTCTACTTCGAGCAAGAGTGTCTCTTCGTCCATTGTCGTATATTGATGTTAGTGTGTTGAAATCTGTTTTCAGCCAATAATGGTGCCAATCTTCTCACCCAGCAGCGCACGGGTGATGTTACCAGGTTTGTGCATATCAAACACCATGATGGGCTTGGCGTTATCCTTGCAGAGAGTGAAAGCGGTCTGATCCATCACCTTCAGGTTGCGGGAAATGCATTCCTCGTAGGAAATGGCATCGAAACGCGTTGCGGTGGGGTCGGTCTTGGGGTCTGCAGTGTACACGCCGTCCACAGAGGTGGCTTTCATCACAACCTCGGCATTGATTTCGCAGGCACGCAGTGCTGCAGCGGTATCTGTGCTGAAGAAAGGATTACCCGTGCCGGCTGCAAAGACCACTACCTCACCAGCCCGAAGCTGCATGCGGGCTTTATTACGCACATAAGGCTCAGCCACATTCTTCATCTCAAT
>CAJGDB010000013.1 GCA_904502165.1 uncultured Akkermansia sp. | reverse complement strand
TTACGAGAAGCTCATCGAAGAGAAGCAGGCCAACCCGCTCTTTGTGTGCCACGTGGCCCGCGACCTGGTGCCCCTGGCCAAGGCCAACCCCGAGGATCCCAGCGTGGTGGATGTGTTCGAGCTCGTGATGAACGGTCAGGAGCTCTGCCCCGGTTACTCCGAGCAGAACGACCCCGTAGAGCAGCTGGAGCGCCTGCAGCACCAGGCCGGTGAGGACTCCCAGAAGATTGACTATGACTTCGTGGAAACCCTGGAAAGCGGCATGCCCAGCGCCGGTGGCATCGGTATCGGTATCGACCGCCTCTGCATGCTCATGACCGGTGCCAGCTCCATCCGCGATATCATCCTCTTCCCGCAGCTCAAGAACCGCGGTTAAGCCACGGATTGGTTACAGAACCGCTTTTATACCAGAAACCGCCTCGCAGGAGGCGGTTTCTTTTTTCAGGGGTGGGATGAGGAAAGGAAATTCATTTTAGTTTCTAACCCGGCAAACGGCATTTTGCCAGGCATTTTTCTCCTGCCGTGACGGGATAGGGACTTGTCTGCCCTTCATTCCGGAATATAATAGGCCGGATCTGATATTCCGCCATGTCCGCCACCATCATTCCCCGGCTTACCCTACAGCATTTCCGCGAGATGGAAGCGATGGAACTGCAGTTCTATGCTGCCGAATTCATCACACCTGCAAAGGAGTCATGGAGCTGGTATGACCTGCACCCACACAGCACCGTGGCCGCCGAAGTGGACGGAAAGCTGGCCGGATTCGTGAATCTTTTTCCCGTGCAGCCGGCTATTTATGAAGCCCTGCGAGCAGGAAAATTCAACGACCATTTCATGGAGCTGGAACATGTGGCACCCATCACCCAGCAGCCGCTGCACATGTTCCTGAGCTGCATCCTGGTGGATTACCAGTTCCGCAAGATGGGCCTCACCCGCCAGCTGCTGCAGGCCGCTATAAAGCCCTATGCAACCCTGCCCTGCGTGGGTGTCGTCACCGATAACGTGACGGCTGACGGCTGCGCTTTCTCCGAGCGCTACGGCTTCACCCGCCTCTGCTCCTCCGACCACGATTCGTGGATATATGAACAAAGCTGGGAAAGCTTTGTAAGGAATTGCGGGCGGCAGTCCACCATACCGCCGCCCGCAGGAAATAACTAATCTTTCTTCGACTCCCAGGAGAAGGGCTCGAACTCGGCCACGGCCTTCGGGTCTGCCCAGGAGGGCTTTCGCATAGAATAAATCAGCAGCGGTATACCGGCAAAGATGATGGTGCCGGCAATAAGGATACCCACGTACACCTCAGGGCTGCCCACGGGAATCTGCCCCGGGGGAATGAAGCTGAACAGGAAAGCCACCAGACTCCCCAACAGGCCCAGGCCACCGATAATCCACATACCGAAGTATCTGCCGCAGGGGATGCGGAAGGAACGCGGTACATCTGGCTCACGATAGCGCAGGTAGATGGCGGCGGCAAACATGAGCATATACATGATGAGATAGAGCAGGATGGTAAGCTGGGAGATAATCTGGTATGCCGTCTGCACACTGGGCAGCACGACGAACAGCACTGAAAGCAGCGTGACGATGCAACCCTGCACCAGCAGAATGCCTACCTGCACACCAGCCTTGTTCGTGTGCTGCATGAAACGCGGCAGATACCCCGCACACCCCACCTGCAGCAAGCCCTTGGACGGGCCACCCACCCAGGCCACCACCTGTGCCAGCACACCGAAAGCCAGGCAGAGCGCCATAATGGGGCCCAGCCAGGAAACCTCGAAATAGGCAAAGAGGTTATCGAAGGCAATCAGCAGGCTCTGCGTGAGTGTAATCTGATTCTGGGGAATAATGAAGCCAATGGCCAGCGTGCCGAACACAAAGATGCACACCGTCATGACGGAGGCTATGGCAATGGCCAGCGGGTAATCCCGCTTGGGGTTCTCACATTCCTTCACATGCACCGCACTCATCTCCATGCCGGCATAGAAAAGGAAGATGCTGGCAGCCAGCACGATATTGTTGAAATTGGAGAGGTCCGGAATGAAATCGCGAGCATTCATGCTGATATCAATAGGATTCCCCTTGCCCCAGTACACCATACCCATGAGTACCAGCAGAGCCGCAGGAATCACCGTGCCCAGCATAGCCCCCCATTTGGTAATACTGCCGCTGGTCTGCATCCCCCGCATATTCAGCAGTGTGGCCAGCCAGTATACCACCAGCACCACCACCAGCACATAGATATTGTTGGAAGCCAGAGCATGGTCCCAGCGCTGGTCAGGCCCCATGAATGCCAGCGAAACCGCTGCAAAGGTCAGCACCGTGGGAAACCAGATGGTGGTCTGAATCCACTGCAGCCAGATGGCCAGGAATCCCCAGCGTGCGCCGAAGGCCTCACCCACCCAGCGAAATACACCGCCCTTCTGCGGCCAGCCGGTGGTGAGCTCTGCCGCCACCAGCGAAACCGGGATCAGGAAGAACACGGCCGCAAAGATATAATAAAAGGCGGAGCTGAGTCCATAAGTCGTCTCAGCAGGCAAACCGCGCAGGCTCACAATAGCCGAAACATTGATCATAGCCAGCGTAAAAACGCCCAACTTGGCAAGCTGGCTTCCCTTGCCCGGGGTATTCGGATCTGTTTTCATGATTACAGGAGGTGTTGTATTCAGATGAACCACACGCGGGTTCACATAGGCTGACCCGCTTGCACTAAGCTGTGTTCTATATATGGTATCACATGCCGGGCATCGCAGCATACTTCCCTTCCCCACGCACCTGCGCGTAGCAATGGTATGTCTTCCATTGCCACAGGCACGGCAATGCCGGAAAATTTCTTTTTTTCTTGTAAATGGAGACGGAAAGACTTATATTACGAATAATCTCTCTATTATCATGAAACATTCTCTTCTCCTCGCCCTCTCTACCGGTATGCTTCTGGTACCGACTGTATCAGCCTTGGAGGCCTGGGCACCCGGCATCTACAAGCAGGGAGATGAGTATGTCGGATGGTATGATTACCACAAGTCAGGCAGCAATGACGGAGTCATGGCCGATACCGCCATGTGCTGGGCTGCGTCTGCCAGTAATGTTATCTCCTGGTGGCAGAATCTCAACATTTCCAGCACTACTTCCTCTGTTCCCCAGAACGAGGAGATCTTTGATACATTCCGCGCGATTTACACGAATGGAGGCGGCAAGGCTTACTACGCCTACGAATGGTGGGTAAACGGCAACTGGAGCGTCCCCACAGGCTCCGGCTGGGCCGGCATCGACAAAGGTATGCCCACGGAATACACCGCATACGCCAATGGTGGATTCCTCAGCGAGGTGTATGATACATCGCTTTACCCCATCACTATTGCCACGAGTTCCAATAACCCATACAGCTACAGTAAGGCAGTGGTGAATGCTCTGAGCAATGGATATGCCCTTACGCTGTCTGTCGAGAACTCCGGGGTAGCTCATGCCTATACCCTCTGGGGGGCAGAATACGATATAACCTCCAATGGCTATGAACTTACAGCCGTATGGCTCACCAATTCAGACGATATCAATAACGAGCCTGAGATGTTCCGCAAGGATGTCATTTGCAGCTACTCAGAGAAAAACGGCGGAACCGGAAGCGTTGCATTTGATGAAAACATGGGAGCTACCTTCGCGCAAGTTTCCGGCCTTCGCTCCGCACCTCGTTCTGTGCCCGAGCCTGCATCGGCTGCTCTTTCCCTGCTGGCGCTGGCGGGTCTGGCTTGCCGACGCCGCCGTTGAAGCCCGATACGGGCATTTCACGCACTAAAACCGAAACGGCGTACCCACCCGGATACGCCGTTCTGATTGTTCTCAGAATTCTTCCATTACTCCACCTCATCCGGCGTAATGGTCTTTTTATCCAGCGCCCGCCAGGCCCAGGCAATGTAGGCCAGGACAAAGGGAATGAGGAAGGAAACCACAGTCATTGTCTTGAGGGTGAACAGACTCGAGGAACTGTTGGCAATGGTGAGCGAGCTTTGCAAATCAGCCACAGAGGGGTAGTAGGCTGTATTGTTCCACCCGGCGCAGAGCAGCAAAGCCAGCACCACCAGCACACTGCCAGGGCCTGCCAGCCAGAATGCCTTCCGCCAGGCGCGCAAGCCCAGCACCAGCCCTGCCAGCACGAGCACCACGCCCACCAGCAGCACGGCGGCGACACCCGGCATATCGAGGAGGTTGTTCAGGTACTTGTAGTGCTGCAGGTACACAATGCCGTTTTCCGGCATATAGCCGAAGCCGGTGGAGGTGAGCCAGTAACCCAGCCAGGAGAGGAAGAAGAGGAGGAAGAACAGACCCTCCATCCACAGGCGCTGGCGGCACGCTGCGCGCAGGGTGGCATCTGCCATACAGCCCTGGAAATACAAGCAGGCCAGCAGGCGGGTAAGCAGGAATACGCTGATACCGAGAAGCAGATTCTGCGGCACAAAGGCAGCCTCCAGACCATGCAGGGGATTAGCCCAGCGGGAAATGACCGGCATGGCAGGATTCGTTACCGCCACCTTATCAACCACGAACTCAGCCCCGGTGAAGAACGTGCCCACAGCTGTACCGATGAGCAAGGGCCCCACCACACCATTCAGGAAAAGAAAAACGCGGTATGTATTTGTGCCCAGCACATTGCGCCGGGCCAACTGAAACTCATAGGAAACAGCCTGCAGCACAAAGCAGAGCAGAATGAGTATCCACACCCAGTAGGCGCCACCGAAGCTGGTGCTGTAAAACAGCGGGAAGGAGGCAAAAAAGGCACCGCCGAATGTAACCAGCGTTGTAAAGGTGAGTTCCCATTTGCGGCCGGTGGCAAGCAGGAGCATGCGGCGGTGTTCTTCGGTCTTGCCAAGTGTCCAGATAAGCGATTGCCCGCCCTGGACAAACATAAGGAAGACAAGCAGAGCCCCCAGCAGCGAAACCAGGAACCACCAGTAGTGTTGGAGTAAGGAAATATCGTTCATGATTATGCAGCGGTGTTACCGGTTTCAGGGCCTGAGGCAATGGCTCGCGCCATGATGCTCACTTCTGCCACCAGCAGCAGAGTGAACAGCCCGAGGAAGATGAAGAAAGTGGTCTGTACTGCTCCTGTGTCCAGACGAGAAATGGCAGCCACATTGGGCAGCAGACCCTGAATAGCCCAGGGCTGGCGGCCTACCTCGGCCACCACCCAGCCCGCCTGGCTGGCCAGCCAGGCCAGCGGCGTGCTCAGCACTACTGCCAGCAGCGCAAGCTTCCAGCGGTAAATCCAGCGGCCAAGCAGCAGGAAACCTGCAAACAAGGCCAGGTAGAAGCCCCCCAGCATCACCATGATGCGGAAGCTGTAGAAGGTAAGCGGCACCGGGGGAACCAGATCTGCCGGGCTGCTCAGATACCCATAGCCAAAGTACGCAAAATTCTCACGCAGAGTTGCCAGGGCAGCCTGCTTCTCTGCGGCATCCTTCGCCTGGCGGTAAGCAGCCAGCGCCGCAATGGCTGCGCGGCCCCGCTGCATCTTCTCCCCGGCTGAGAGAGCGATGGTGCCATCGGGCAACTTGTAGCCACCCTCCAGTATATTGCGGATTCCCGGCACATAGCCGTTGACATCGTGCGTGGCCAGGAACGAGAGCGCACCGGGCATTTCAAAGTTAAAGAGGAAAGAATCTTCCACATCCGGGCCTGCCCAATCCACCCCGGGACGCAGCGCCGCCACCACCACCAGGCCCTGATTATGACCACCCTCATACAGGCCCTCGGCCGCGGCCAGTTTCATGGGCTGCAGCCGGGCGATATCGCGCCCGCTCTGGTGGCCGGTGTGTGCAGTAATCAAGGCGGCGGCCAGACCGAACCAGCAGGCCACACGGATGCTGGCCCTGGCAAAATCCGTATGCCGCCCGCGCAGCAGATACCAGCAGCTCACGCCAATAACAAAGGCTGCACCCAGCACCCAGGACGAACTGACGGCATGGCAGAACTTGACCACCGCCACAGGAGAAAGCGCCACGGCAGCAAAATCCACCATTTCATTGCGTACAGTATCCGGGTTGAACTCCATCCCCACGGGATACTGCATCCAGGCGTTGGCCACAAGAATCCACCATGCCGAAAGCGTGGCCCCGATGATGGTAAGCCAGGTGGAGGCCAGATGCGCCCCCTTGCTCACCTTGTTCCACCCGAAATACATAATGGCAATGAAAGTAGACTCCATGAAGAAAGCCACAATGCCCTCAATAGCCAGCGGTGCGCCGAAAATATCGCCCACAAACCAGCTGTAGTTGCTCCAGTTTGTACCGAATTCAAACTCCAGAATAATACCGGTGGCCACTCCCATGGCAAAGTTGATGCCAAAGAGCTTCATCCAGAACCGCGCAGTCTGTTTCCAGAACTCCCGCCCGGTACGGACATAGAGAGTCTCCATAATGGCCATAACCACACCCAGTCCAAGGGTAAGCGGCACAAATATCCAGTGGTACATGGCCGTGAGCGCAAACTGCGCGCGCGACCAATCGACGAGAGACGAGTCTATCACATCCATAAGCCTTTACTCTTCTGATAATATACGGTTTGTCAGCTCTGACGATACCTCCTGCACTTTTTCCTGCTCACTTCCCTGCAGATATGAGGGAAAGAAAAAAGGCTTCAGCACGGCAAACATAATGAGCAGCTTCACCAGAATAATGCACCAGAGCGTGCGCCCCAGCGTCATGCTGCGGAAGCCAACCCAGTAGAAACGCGCTATTCTGGTAAACAACATACCGGCATTATAGCGGGCTCCTCATTCAATGCAAGCAGATAATCGGTTAAACCATCATTTTGATAGGCTATACTGGCACCAGAGCCTCCCCCTCACAGAAAACCACCATCAGGAATGCATATTTTTTCACCAGCGACGGCATACATCCGGTTATTTTGCTTGCCATGTAAGCGTAAATGGCGTAGAATATCGCGTCCGCCGGTGGCGGCCGTTCCCCCGGCCTGACACAATCGCGGAGGGAACAAGAAAAACAACACATTACATCTACACATTCTTCATATCATGAACGAACTCAAAGGTGCATGCATCATCGGTCAGTCCGGCGGTCCCACCGCTGTGATTAACGCCAGCGTTCTGGGTGCTATCCAGACCGCTCTCAACGCTCCTCAGATTACCCGCGTGCTGGGTGCCGCCAACGGCATCAAGGGCGTGCTGGAAGGCAACCTCTACGACATGGGCATGGAAGACCCGGTGGAGCTTGAGCTGCTGAAGTTCACCCCCTCTTCTGCCCTGGGCACCTGCCGCTACAAGATGAAGAACCCGGATGTGGATCCCACCGACTACGAGAAGCTCCTTGAGACCTTCAAGAAGTTCGATGTGCGCTACTTCTTCTACAATGGTGGCAACGACTCCATGGACACCTGCAACAAGATTTCCAAGTTCATGGAGAAGAGTGGCTGGGAGTGCCGCGTGATGGGCATTCCGAAGACCATCGACAACGACCTTTTCGGCACTGACCACTGCCCCGGCTACGCCTCTGCCGCCAAGTACATCGCCACTTCCGTGATGGAAGTGAAGCACGATGCCTGCTGCTACGACACCGGTATGGTGACCATCATCGAGGTGATGGGCCGTCACGCCGGCTGGCTGACCGCCGCCGCCGCCCTGGCCACCTACGCAGGTGCTGGTCCCGACCTCATCTACCTCCCCGAGGTTGACTTCGACATGGAAAGCTTCCTGGCTGATGTGGAGAAGATTTACAACGCCACCGGCAAGTGCCTCGTGGTGGTTTCCGAAGGCATCCACGACAAGGATGGCAACTTCATCTCCGAAGCCAAGACCAACAGCAACGACGGCTTCGGTCACGCCCAGCTGGGCGGCCTTGCCAACAAGCTGGCTGAAATCGTCCGTGCTCGCATCGCCTCTGCCAAGGTGCGCGCCATCGAGCCCTCCCTGCTGCAGCGCTGCGCCACGCACCTCGGCTCCGCCACCGACGCCCACGAGGCCTACCTCGCTGGTAAGACCGCAGTGGAAGCTGCCGTGGCTGGTGATACCGACAAGATGCCCGCTTTCGAGCGCACTACCGACGAAGAAGGCAACTACAAGTGCGAGATGAAGCTCCTGCCCCTGGCCAGCGTGGCTAACTTCGAGCGCAAGGTTCCCCGCGAATGGATCAACGCCGCCGGCAACAACGTGGAGATGGCTTTTGTGGACTATGCCCTGCCCCTCATCCAGGGTGCTACCGGCATGAAGACTGCTGAATCCCTGCCCCGTTTTGCCCGTCTTCGCAAGATTCTTGCCAAGCCCTGCTGCTGATAACGGGCGCACAAAACACCCCTCTGAGGAGCTGCCGGAAACGGCAGCTCCTCTTTTTTTTCCCCGGCGGGTAGAGAGAACAAAAACACCACCGGCTGAAAATATTATCGAACATTTAGCAAATTAGGTTGTCACTCTTATCATGATGTGGCAGTATGGTCACATCCGGAGCCCAAAAACCCGGTATTAAACCCATGACCCAACGTAACATTACCCGATACACATACGAAACCACCTCATTCCAGGGGTGGAGACTGAGCATCTGCCGCAAGTGGAATCAGTTCACCAAATATTTCTCTGACCGCCAATACGGCAGTGAGGAAGCCGCCTTCCAGGCCGCCGTAGAGATGCGCGACCGCATCTTTGACGCGCTGAAACGCACCCCGGATGACCCGCGCGGCGTGTTCGAGCGATTCAAGAACGGGCAGGAGGAAGAGGCTGTCCTGCAGGCAGCCACCGCCGGCAAATAACACAGAGTTTCCTATAAGAAAACATGCACCCGGTCAAATGACCGGGTGCATGTTTTAAATTCTCTACTCTTTGGATATCATTAACGGCTCCGGAGCAAGAAAGCCATACAATTTATATATGATTCCATTCTTCCGGATGGTACGGTTATTATCAAGAGTCACTTCTACGCCAGCCTGCCTGAGCTCATCTCCGCATCTAATATGCGGAGAGGGGATTATCTTCTCAATATAAGGCTGGAAAGAATCCCCCACACTGCAAAGGGTAAACATTGGGTTTTGCCCGTTGTCAGCAATTTTCTTGGCTTTCAGGCCAGGCATCAGGATTTCAAGCCACCTTGTTTCACCAAACTCGACAGCGCGGTGCAACGGGTAAATCATATCATCTGCCTTGAGCGGATTACCATGATCCCACAGCGCCTCGGCACAATCAAACAGCGGCACGCAGCAGTGCAAAGCGAGCACCTTGGCAATCTCTCCTTTCTCATAGGACGTTTCTGCGCCGGAATCAAGAAGAAGTCTCACGCAGGCAGTATGACCTGCACTGCTACCAGAATCATAGTTCCAAGAGTGTGAGCTGGGGGCTTCCGTGCCTTGGGTGCATGCCGCTTGTATCGGCGTCAGCCCGGTGTACGGGTCTACTGCATTGGCATCCCAGCCACGCTGCAAAAGCAACTTTACACAAGCGGCATGACCATTCTGCGCCGCCTGGTGCAACAACAGCAGGTCTGTCCCGCATTCTCTCTCCCCGCCATTGTTCTTTCTTCCTGTGCGGTTTCTCCTCCTGTTCTTTGTCCTGTTCTGCGTCTGGGCATTTTCCTGCTCTTTATCCAACAGGAAAGCGAGGATATGGGGCAACCCCCGGCGCGCAGCAGCCCGCTGAGGAGTCAGCAGGTTTTCATTCTGCCCTACAGAAAAACTGATATCAGCCCCCTCGGCTATCAGATATTGCACAAGCCCCTCGTTACCACTTGCAATAGCCGCCATAAGCGGAGTAGTCTGCTCCACCTCCAGCACACCTGTCACCCCCAGCAAATCTTCATATGCATACGTATGCTGCATGGCAACAGTATGAATCGTATTAACCTCATCTGCCTGAGATTCAAGCAGGAATTTGACCATGGCCTCATCGCCATAGCGGGCTGCAACACAAAGAGCCTGGTTGGCGGCTTTCGAGGCATTCTCCACAAGGGAAAGAACGTATGATGCAGCACCGGTATTCCCGCTGGCTGCCACCTGATCCACAATACCGCCACCGGCCTGACTGACGGCCTTTATGTCCGCTTTCTTTTCCAGCAGATAACGAATCATCTCAATATTGCCTGAGCGGGCCGCAAAAAGCAAAGCCGTATCTCCAAGGCAGCTGCGGGCATTGACATCCACCTTGTGTTCATCCACCAGGTATTTCACAAGCTCCAGATTACCACTATGAGCCGCGAGCATCAGCGGAGTGTAGTCCCCTGCGCCGACATAGTGCGGACTGGCGCCCTGCTCTATCAATTGACACGCAAATTCGAACTTTCCAGCCCGTGCTGCGCCAAGAAGGAATTCGTTATTCCGGAGTCCCCATCCCTTCCCGGTAAAGAATCTGATGACCTTGTCATGGCCGCACATGCCGGCATTATCAACAATATTGATATGGTTACGACCAGCCAGAAGCAACCAGCCCACGCGCTTATAAAGGAAATCGACCGCCTTCACATTACCACTCTGGGCAGCGCGCTTCATGACACCACAGGCCCCCTTCCAGGCAAAGCGGCAACGGGGCTCATTGGGAAGTAACCCCTTGTATTCCAGGAACTCCATCGCCTTGACATCTCCCGCCAGGGCAGCCCTGCAAAAAAGGGATTCCCCATTGTAGATAGTGGAAGTATCTGCGCCATCGTGCACCAGCATCTGCAAGGCCAGCAAAAGATTCTTGCCGGCAGCATGCCATACGAGAGGAGCCCCGTTCAAGCGCACCTCCTCCGGTTTTATCTTACAGAGAAAAACCTGAGTAATCAGCTCATTGAACAGTCTATCAAAAGGCGGTAATTTTTCGTCCCCCTTCAGGATTATCTTCTCCTGCTCCAGCATCTTCCGCAGGCTGTAATCACTCATCCTTACAGCCTTTTTGCGAAGAAAGCGCAAACGGTTAACGTATGATGTATCCACCCCTTCCACCGGTGGTGCCACCAGCATGCAGGCACATACCAGGACGCACAGGCCACGAATCAAGCTCCCGGCAGCCATCCACAGGCACCGGCTGCTCTTCGCCCCATCTGTCAAACATTGTTTCATCTCACAAGAAGTTTACCTGTTCAAACAAATCTTTTGGTATACCGTCTTTCAGACGCTCCCGGGTCTCCTTCTCCAAGCTGGCAGGGGAAGTCGGAGCACTTTCAGGATCCCAGGTATGAGTCTCCCCAATCTCGGCATCGGACATAAGCGTGTAATAATCATTCTTCCGGAAACAGCATGGCTGGAGATGCTGCCCAGCGCAGTAGGCATAATAATCCGTGTGCAGCCAATCTTTCCCGTTTACCTTGGATATGCACCATGTCTCCTCCCGCTTCTTCACTCGTCCGAATATGAGCTCGGTGGGCACCCCCGCCAGATTCAACACCACATAGGCAGTCTGCGAACGCCCCAGGGAATTATGGGAACGGATATTGTGCTGTTCCATGGGTGCGGCCACGGGCAGGCACTTCAAGCCCTTGCTACAGTAGCTGTTCGAACGGATGCCCCTTTCCTCATCAGATGAGCACCTCCGCAGGTCAGCCGCCTTTTTGACGCATTGAGTCAGCATCGTCTGCTCGCGAGCAGTGAGACGCGCCGCGGCTTCCTTATTCTGAGCAGCATGCAGAATGCGGATGTGATCCCAATACCTGACATCCAGCGTAATGGACCTGTGTTTTTCGTCGTAAATGGCATTGAAGCACATAGCATACTTATTGATATCCGAAAGGCCGACCAGCTCGCGCATGCGCCAGGCCGGCATCTCTTCTGCACACTGGAAAAACAGCCGGGTTCCGGCAAGCACAGCGGCATAATCCCTGAGCATCTGGTTGAAGGTATCGGAATCCCGGATTTCAGTGTACTTATCCGTCTCAGACATCGCCTGCGGCCTCACTGGTGGACGCCGCATCAAGTTCACAGCCTCCTTCGTTTTCTCGAATGGCTTGGCCGCCAGTTTCCGCGCAGACTCCGATAGGGATAACCGCTTTTTTTCCAACTTGAAAAATGCCTCGATATCCGGATTCCTGTTCAAATCCACCCCCAGCAGGTTGGCCACGGCCTCAGCGCGGCCACCGGCATTATTCAGGTACATATTATACAAGGCGGGAGCCAGATATTCATCTTCTCGGGGCAAGGTGTAGCCGGAGGCAGCCGCCCTGCATGCATGGCGCGTATGGTAGCGCATATGAAAGTGTTTCGAATTAATCGGCGGCGTTTTTTCATACAGCTCCGGGTTCACCCAATCATGGTCGGCATTCGCCTCGACATCCGTCATCAGGTAGTAATTATATGTGCGCAGAGGAGCAGAAGCTATCGGGTCATCCCAGGTGAGATCCACATGGTACCAGGCCTCGTCCAGCTCAACCAGATTCCACACATGGTTCATCTCTGTGGTACCATAGACGATGCGGCAATCAATCCTGAGCATGTGCAGCAGCAACTGAAACGCGCGGGAATAAGCGACACAGGAGCCCTTCCCCTCCAGCAGAACGGAAAGCGGGTCATGCTCTTTTCTGGTATACACCGTGGTATCAATCAGCGCATCGTGCACCCGGTGCAGTTTCTGGGCATTGGGCATACCCATGCTGACATTCTCGGTAATCCACCATGCGCAGGTCTGGAGCACCTTCTGCTCCCTCTTTTTCAGACTGCGGCGGAGCTCATCGTTCCGGAAAGCAGCCAGGATGCGGGCCTCCGGGCTGTAGGCCATGTGCAGCCAGAGCTGTTCGCCATCAAACTCCAGACTGGCAAGGCCATAAATGCTCGTGTTGCTCTTCCGTAACCATTCACGCAGCGTTGCCTGGGAAATACCGGGAGCAACCTTCAGTTTCTCCTTCTCCAGCAAGGCATATGCCATGGCGTATACCCAGCGGTTCATATCCTCCTGAGAAGCCACCTTTTCCGGGAAATCAGGCTCCATACGGAACCATGCCCCAGGCTCACTGCGCATCGAGCCGGAGTACTTGATGTTCTCATCGGCCAGGGAATCCCAACGGGGGGTGTCGTTGTCCTGAGCATTAAGATGGGGGCTGTACCCCGTAATCCGCCGGGCTTTGTTAAGCAAATCTCCTTCATCTGCCATGGCTGGGCACACCAGCAAAGTCAACAGACAAATGAGCAACTGAAGGAAAAAGCGGAGCATACCCGGATCAACGTCCAAAGGTGAACGGATTCATTTTCTTGAGGGCTTCCTTCTCTTCCTTGGTGGGTGTGTGAGGAATCTCCTCTTCATCCCAGGAGTGGTTACCCTTTATTTCATCATCGCGCAACAGGCAATACTTCATTCCCTGTGCCCCGGTATTCTCCAGTTCATCATCGAAGCCGGAATCCGCATGGTACCATTCGCGGCGATTGATGCGCACCAGGTTCCACACATGGTCGTGATATATACAGCAGGAAACCTGCGCCCGGCCATGCACCATGATGCAGGGAATCTCAGACATGTTGAGAATCACATACATGGCCTGGGCGTAACCCAGACCCCGGCTCTTGCGGTCCTTCACAAACTCACAAAGCCCGGCAGGCTCGCTGTTATCCGGTTTGGCATGCAGCACCAGGTCCAGGTGCAAATCCTTAATCACCTGACGTTTGCGCTTCAGCGAGCCCTCAGGGATGGAATCTGCCCGCTGGCGGCAGAAAGCCAGAGCCCGCCGCTCACCCGGGGTGAGCTTCTTCACCAAGTCATCATTACCGGCGGCTGTCAGCACGCGCACGTGGGTCCAGTATTCGAGGTTCAGCGTAATGGTGCTCTTCTGCTCATCGTAAACAACATTGTATTTCTCTGCATAGACATTGATGTCTGACTTGCCTACAATTTCACGCAACTTCCAGCCCTGCATATTCTGGCGGCACTGAATCACCAGATTCTCATCTGCCAGTTCACTGGCATAGGCTTCCAGCTTCTCATTGAATTCGCGGTAATTGGCAACGCCTTCGTCCCCGCCCTTGAGCTTCCTTATTCTGGGTGTATACTTGGACCAGCGCTTCGCCACATCTGCCGGGTCGCTTCCCTCACCCATCTTGAGCTTATCCTCGGCCTTCTCCTTGCGCTGCACATCCTTGCCCAGCAGATTGGCAAACTGCTCACCACGCGCGGCAGCATCCTCCAGGTGCGTGTTATACATTGCCTGCGCCACAGATTCATCCTCCTTAGGCAGGGAATAACCATTGGAGGCCAGACGCCAGCTGCGCTTCATATCATTGCGTACATGGAAATGCCAGGGGTTCAGCTTGGGCGTAGGAGTGAATAATTCCCGGTCTTCCCACTCGTGATCGCATGCCATTTCATCATCCGTCATCAGATAATAGTTGTACATACGCAAATCCGTATCTCCATTGGGGTCGTCCCAGGTCACATCCATGTGGTACCATTCATTATCCAGATTCACATAGTTCCACACATGGTTCATCTTGCGTGTACCCTGCACCCGGAGACAGTCAATCTTCACCATATGCATCAGCAGCTGAGCGGCGCTCGTATAGGCGGAGCACACCCCCTTACCCTCCAATATGAGATCTGCGGTGCGGTGGTGCCCCTTGGTGTATTTGGAATTATCAATCAAGGCATCATGAATCTTCTTCAGCTTCAGGCCATTGGGCATACCAATGGTGATATTCTCTGCAATCCACTGGGCACAAGTCTCGAGCACCTCCTTTTCCTTACCCGCCAGGCTGCCCTTCATAGCAGGATTACGGAAAGCGGCCATAATGCGGGATTCCGGCGTATGACTCACCTGAATGGAGACCTCATCTTCCTTCACATCAATCGCCACCTGGCCGTAAATGCTGGAGTTGATTCTCTTCACCCACTTACTGAGCAGCTTTTCATTCACCCCGCACATCGTTTTCATCGTGCGCGTCGGCTCCAGGTTATAAGCCATGGCATAGACCAACTGCTTGAGGTCCTTCTCGCTGCTCAAATCTGCAGGAATGCCGGTTTTCTGCGTGAACCACTCGCTGGGTGCGGCCAGTGTGGGCCCCACGTACTGGCGGTCATCGTCGTTCATGGGATTCCATTTCGGGTCATTGCCGGGTGCATAGCCCGTCACAATGCGGGCCTTATCCAGATTATCTGCATACGCATTGCCACCCAGCAATGCCACCCCCACAAATACACATGTAATAATTTCTCTAATCATTTTTGTAAAACTTGTTATTTCTTTACCGGGCACAGGCGGACCCGCATCTTCAGGCGACCATCCAGCACACGGGCCGCACCATCAATACGCTCCAGTTCCTGAGCTGCACCAGTAGTTCTGCATTCGTATTCAGCGGGCTTGCCCGGATTCTCCAGCCGGTTGATAGTGGTCACCACCCGCTCCAGTTCCGGCAAATGCAGAGAAAACACAAGCCCCCCCTCCACCGGCGCAGCGGTCTGCGGTGCAGCCAACGTCAGGCCTCCGGCACCATTATGCAGCAAAATGGCATCACTGCTTTGCGCTACCTGTACATAAGGCATGACATGCTCTTGCACCTCACAGCGTTCCCGGTCAGACATCTTTGATACCACAAACTCGCCAGCCTCCCGGAACTTCTGCCCGGCAGCAGCCAGCGCCGCAGCATCCTTCACCGAGGCCCGCAGAGAAATGGCAGCAGCCTGCTGGGGCACTGTTGCGCCAGCATGTTCCTGCACCAGCAGGGCCACTCCATCGCCCACGGCCGGCCCCAGACTCTGCAGCCCTGCCGCCAGCGGAACAAGACACGGCTGAATCCGGGGCAGTTCATTCATCTGAGCCACGGCCCGGCACTCCGGCTTCATGGTCGATATAAAGCTGTTCTGCACCTGCTGCACATCCTCTGCCACCTGCTTCAGCTCCACCGCAGGCAGGCCTCCCGGCATGGTACTCTCTGCATACAGAACAGTTCCCGGGGCATCTGCTGCCGCCAGATGCCGCAGGGTTCCCGGCTCAAAATACTGGCCACAGGCATCCACCACCAGTTCTGCGTAATAATCCTCATCCTTCCACACCATGAGCTGCTCAGCTCCCTTGCGGGGTGGAATCAGTGTCTCCAGAATCTTCACTAAGCGTTCCATGGCACCGGCGGCAGCACCATATTCCCCGGCCAGGCGGGTGAACACGCCCCCCACAAACTGAGCCACGCTGCGGTATGATTGCAGGTTCAGCCCATCACGCAGTTTCACCAGGGCTTCATCTGCCTGCCCCAGAGCCAGGGCATCGCGCTGCATCAGCGCATCGTAGGCAGCCATACTCCCGGTATTCAGCACAGAATCGGCGGGGGAGCCAATCCAGCGGATGTCCTTCTGGTCGGAGGCAAGAGCCACCACAAGGTGGTTCTGCACCACCTGCATCATGATATACAAGCGCACATTCCGCAGGTTTACTCTCAGCTGCTGCTCATGTTCCGGTTCCAGCTCCAGACCGCTCAAATCCAGCTTATCCCCACGGAGGCAGATACCGCGGTTCTGCCCCTGCACCACCCAGTCCATGGGGCCATCCGGCTCCAGCGGCAGCAGGTACATCAGCGCAGTAAGCTGGTAGAGCAGCAACTGCCCCTCCGGCTTGCAGCTCAGCGCCATGTATATCGGCGCAAGGCGAAGCTCTCTGGTGGCAGCCACAAGCTGTTCCCCGGTCTGGCGACGAGCTTCGCGCTGCTGCGCCACAATGGCAAGCGAAGCATCAGGCCCGGCCTGTTCCAGCCATTTCTCCACCGCCTCATCCCGGGTACTATCCATGGCGTTGAACAACGGCATCAGACGCTGCAAATCCTGTGCGGCAGCCTCGCTCATTCCCACGGCAAAGCCATCCAGCTGGCTTCCCAGGGCCGCCAGGGGGAATCCGGCCGGGGCATCTGCTCCGGCAATGCTGGAGCAGAGGGCACCCAGGCCACGAATCGCAAAGAAGGAACGGGTATCTGCCGGCAGAGCCCCGAGGGCAGAAAACATCTCCGCGCGCCGCTGCAAGGAAACAGGCCCCTCCGATACACGGGCCATATCCCGGTACATGCCCAGTAAAGCACCACCCGGCTCCTGTGCCACAACAGAAGCACCAAGTGCCCACCAGGCAACAACTGCAGCAGCACACATTCTCATACCCCGCTATTCTACCCTCTTCCGCACCGCATGTAAAGTCAATACAACGTCCTTGAGGCACAATCCTTTTTGAGCCAGACAGACCCCGGGCAATATGGTAAGTCTACACGCATGGTATTTCCGGCAAGAATGCCAGAACCTCCACCGATGAACGCCACAGCCCCGAGTTCATTCCGGGCAACCTGGCAGATTCCCATGTTCCCTATGGACCCAAGCCGGAATGGGATTCTCCAGGCAAGGGGTACAACCACAAGAAACACAATTCCTGTTCCGCAATTCGCATCCCTGCCCCCCATCTCACCGAATTCCTGACAAAAAATAAGGCCTGCCTCCGTTTTCCGGGGGCAGGCCTTTCCGTTAAAAGCGGAATTCGGCTTACTTCTCGCAGTAGGTACGCACGGCGGCGGCAATACGGGCAGAAACAGCCTCAGGCTCGCCTTCTTCCGTCACGTCAATCTGCACCACCTTACCCTGGGCTCGGTAGTGTTCCACCACAGGCACGGTAAGGGTCTCGTAGTCCTTGCGACGCTTGGCAAAAGCCTCGGGGTTGTCGTCGGAGCGCACAATCATGGCGCCACCGCACTTCGGGCAGATTTCCTCGCCATTGCGAGTGGTCTCACCACAGGCGGGGCAAGCCTTGCGCTTGAGCATGCGGGCTTCGATAAGCTCGGCAGACACGTTGAGGTACACCACGATGTCCACACCCAGGCCCATGGCAGTCAGGTTGGCATCCAGCGTCTCGGCCTGAGAAACGGTACGGGGATAGCCATCGAGCAGGCAACCGCAATCCTTGTTCTCACCCAGCCACTTGGCAACAATGCCATTCACCACTTCATCGGGCACAAACATGGCAGCATCCATGTACTTCTTGGCTTCCAGGCCCAGCTCGGAACCAGCGGCAATTTCAGCGCGCAGCAGAGCACCCGTGCTCAGGGGCTTCAGGCCATAGGTCTCAGACAGGAATGAGGACTGCGTGCCCTTGCCGGAAGCGGGGGCACCCACAAGTACGAATCGCTTGAGCGTTTTCATAATGGTTTATTTAGAGAAAGTTTCAGCAGCCAGGCTGCCAGGCGTGGTTATTATGCCTGATTTCAGGGGAAATGCAAGCCTAAAATCAGGACTGGAGGCAGAGGGCCTCTTCTGCCAGAAGCTTACAGCCGCGCAAATCCAGCTTGCCTGTGGGCAGCACCGGTATGGATTCCACCGGCACCAGATACTTGGGTGCCCAGAGGGTCGGAACCGACATTTCGGCCAGCATGCTGCGGATGGAGGAGAGAATCTCCTTTTCCTCTGAGCTGCGCTGGTGCTGGGGCATGGCAGAGAGCAGCACCAGGGCCTCGCCCTTCTGCGGGTCGCTTACCCCGGCTATGGCTATCTGCAGTGATTCCTCGGCACTCAGCCCGAAGCCTTCAGACAACGCCAGCTCCACGCCTTCGTGAGGCACCATTTCACCGCCGATCTTGGAGAAGCGGGAAAGGCGGCCCCCCAGGGTGATGAAGCCATTGAGGTCCATCTGGCCGATATCCCCTGTCTTGAACCAGCCGTTGTGAAATATTTCCTTATTGAGCTCCGGGCGGCCGATGTAGCCGCTGAACACATTGGCTCCCTTGAACCATATCATACCCCGCTCTGTCAGCGGAAGCTCGCGGCTGTCGTCGTCCACATCAGTAATGCGGATGGCAATGCCGGGCAGCATGGCACCCACGCCTGGGCGCACCATGCTGGGCACAAAGAAATGGGTGCCGGGGCGCAGTGTCATGGCCGGCATATTGGCAGCCACCACCGGGGCGGTCTCTGTCAGGCCATAGCCTTCCATCGGGTGTACTCCGCATTTCTCGATGAATTCTTTCTCCAGATCCGGCTGCAGCTTTTCTGCACCCAGCACGAAGTAGCGCACGCTGGCAAAGGTATCAGCCTCGGCGCGGCGCAGCATGGCACGGCCAAAGGTGGGGGTGGCGCAGACCAGGGTGAGCCGGTACTTCTGGATGAGTTCGTTGAGCGTGCGGGCATCTGTCGGGTTCGGGTAGGAACACACCATGCAGCCGGTCAGCATGGGCAGCATCATGTTCACGGTCATGCCGAAACTGTGGAAAATGGGCAGACTGGCCAGGAAGCGGCAATCCGTCAGGTCCAGGCGGCAGGCACACTGCGATACATTCGCCATCACCATGCGGTGCGTCAGCACCACTCCCTTGGGTTCACCGCTGGAACCAGAGGTAAAGAGCACCACGGCCTCGTCTTCTCCCTTGCGGGAATCGGTCCGGTACATGCTGCAGATGGCCCTGGCAGGCAGGGTCTTGGCCATCAGCACATGCGATATGAGCGTAAGCTTCGGTGTCTTCTGCAGCAGGTCTTCCACCAGGATGAGCTGGTCTTCCGGCGGCCAGGGGAACTGCGGCAGCTTCTGCATGAACTTGCGGGCGGTAATGAAGGTGGTGAGCCCGGCCTGCCGCACCGTGCTTTCAAAGGCTGCGGCAGAGGTGGCATAGTTAATCATGACAGGCGCAATACCTGCCAGCAGGCAGCTCAGGGTAGCAATCACGCCACCTGCTCCCGGCGGCAGAATCACACCGATTCGCTTATCCTTCCGGCGGGCCAGCATCTTTGCCACGGCCATACTCACACCCAGCGCCTTATAGTGCGTCAGGGAACCACCGGTCAAGCCGTCCACAATCTCCACCTTCGGATAACGCTTGAGCGCGTGCACCAGATTAGTCGTGAGCGAGGCATTCAACAGCGGCTGGGCGGCAAAGAGCTCAGCGCCCTTTTCCAGCCACACCGCCATGAGACGCTCGCCTGTCTGCGGGCCCGAGGCCAGCTTGGGAAGAATGCAGAATTCCTCATGGCAATCCGGGTCTGCTTCTTCGCGATACAGTGTCTGAATGGTGTTGCCGTAGAAGCCCAGGAACAGGGGGATGGGGGAGATATGCAGGCTGCCTACATGCTTCAGGAAGGGAGAGGGAACATCGCTGTACGTGCCACGCCAGCAGGTCACCATACCCGGCAGGAACACTACGCTGACCCCGCCTTCCATGTGGGCCAGAATCTGCTCTCGCACCGCACGCGGGGTCGTGTTGCGGAAGGCAAAGTATTCAACAACTGCCCCCTGCTTCAATATGGCATTCATCAGCTCCGGGGCCGGTGCAAAGGTGGGGTCCACCAGATAGCATACCTTGCCGTCCAGCAGCTTATGCAGGGCCTTCACCGCCGCAACCGACATGCGGTTGGGCATGTAGAACCCTGGTGTCACTATGTTTTCTTTTCCGTTTACAATGATCTGAGCCATGGTCGTCTAAGTGTTTAAGTATTTCTGCAGTCAGCGTTTCAGTTCCTCGGCTGCCGGGGCAAAGCCTGCAGCGGCGGCGGCTTCCAGCAGGCGGCGGCCTTCTGCGGCATCCTGCGGTACTGCCAGCCCCCGGAGATAGCAGCACCCCAGCGCATACTGGGCTTCCGGCAGCCCCTGGTCTGCCGCGGTGCGGCACCAGCGGATGAATTCCTCGCGGTTCACTGCCATTCCCTCACCCAGCGCATACTGGCGGGCCAGGTTGAACTGCGCCACAGGGTCTCCGGCTTCTGCCTTAGGCAGCAGGGCTTCTGCTTCAGCATTCAGGGCGGGCAAGGGAGCGGGCTCCGGCTCTGCCACTACTGGCTCCGGCGCGGGCTCAGGAGCGGGGGCGGGGGCTGGTTCTGCCACGGGTGCAGGCTCTGCCACGGGTGCGGAGGGCGCAGCTGGTTCCGGCGCAGCGGCTGTTCCGGCGGCTTCTGCCTGTTTTGCATACTTCTCCACAAGCGCCTTCACTTCCTGTTCTGCCAGGCTCCAGTACTTCTGCGCCTGCTGCCACGCAGGTGGATAATAATACACCCCGGCGCCACAACCGGCTATCACAACAACCAGAACCAGTAACAGACACTTCTTTTTCATACGCAGTAACTACTTCCAACACTCTACACCGCTTGTTCTCACATGTAAAGAAAATAGAGTGTCCTCTATGCTGTCAAAATTTAACTTTTCCTAAGCTTATGCCTTGAAATGCGCGCGCGTATGTGATAGACTACGTTCAGTCTATGAGCAAGGAAATCACACCCGTATACCTGCAGGAAAACCCCAGTCTCATCCAGAAGATGTTTGGGGATTACTACCTGGAATACGCCTCATACGTGATTCTTGAGCGCGCGGTACCGCATATCATCGATGGTCTGAAACCAGTGCAGCGCCGCATTCTGCATTCCATGGAGCGCATGGACGACGGGCGCTACAACAAGGTAGCCAACATTGTGGGTGACACCATGAAATACCACCCGCACGGCGATGCCTCCATCGGCAGCGCACTCGTCACGCTCGGCCAGAAAGGGCTGCTCATCGACCCGCAGGGTAACTGGGGCAATATTCTGACAGGCGATGCCGCAGCTGCTCCGCGATACATCGAAGCCCGCCTCTCCCAGTTTGCCAAAGAGGTAGTATACAGCCCCAAGGTCACCGAGTGGAAGCTCAGCTACGATGGTCGCAACAAGGAACCCGTGGCCCTGCCCGTAAAGTTCCCCCTGCTGCTGGCTCAGGGGGCTCTTGGTATTGCCGTGGGCATGAACTGCCTCATTCTGCCGCACAATTTCAACGAGCTGATTGAAGCCGCTATCCACTACCTGCGTGGAGAGGAATTCGAGCTTTATCCCGATTTTGCCACCGGCGGTCTGCTCGATGTAAGCGGCTATAACGACGGCACGGGCAACAGCCGCCTGCGCTGCCGCGCCAAGCTCGACACCAGCGCAAAAAAACTCATCCGCATCACCGAAATCCCCTACGGCACCACCACGGAATCCGTCATCCAGAGCATTGAGAACGCCATGGATAAAGGCAAGCTGAAAATTGCCAGAATTGAGGACAACACCGCCGCCTCGGCGGATATTCTGGTGCACCTGCAGGCCGGGCAGGATGTAGAGAAGACTTGCAACGCCCTCTATGCCTTCACCGAATGCCAGGTGAGCATCTCCCCCAAAGCGGTGGTCATTGTGGACCGCAAGCCTGTGTTCATGGGCGTGAGTGAGATTCTCAAAATCAACGTCGATAACACGAAGGAGACCCTGCGTCGCGAGCTGGAGGTACAGCTGGCAGAACTGCAGGAGAGCTGGATGCAGGCCAGCCTGGAGAAAATCTTCATTGAGAACCGCATCTACAAGGTGCTGGAGGAAAGTGAGAGCTGGGAGCAGTCGCTGGCTGAAATCGAGCAGCGGCTGCAGCCTTTTGTGCAGAACTTCATCCGCCCAGTCACCCGCGACGACATTGTCCGCCTCACCGAAATCCGCATCAAGAAGATTGCCAAATATGAGATTCACGAGGCAGAGCAGCACATTCTCAGTCTGGAATCAGAGATTGAGCAATGCCGCAAGAACCTGGCCCAGCTTACAAAGTTCACCATCCGCTGGTTTGAGAAACTGCAGAAAAAGTATGGTGCCAACTGGCCGCGCCGGACGGAGCTTACCACGTTCGACACCGTGACCCGCGCGGTGGCTGCGGTTGAAAACGAGACGCTCTATATTGATGAAGAGGGCTTTGCCGGCTACGGCATCAAGAAGGGTGGCGAGGCGGTTGACAAATGCTCCACCATGAGCGATATCCTCACCATCGACAACCAGGGCGTACTCACGGTGCGCCGCGTGCAGGAGAAGTTCTACGTGGGCAAGAAGCTTCTGCATATCTGCGTGCTGCGGCCCACAGATGACTGGGTGTTCAATATGATTTACCGCGATGGCAAGGAGGGCATCACCTACGCCAAGCGCTTCAAGCTGGGTGGTTTCACCCGCGATAAAGAATACCAGCTCACCCAGGGCACCAAGGGCAGCCGCGTCTTTTTCTTCACTGTCCACAAAACAGAGGAGGAAAGCAGCGCCATGGCGGTCAATGTGTACCTCAGGAACCAGCTGCGCCGCCTGCGCCGCCCCATTCCCTTTGATTTCGGCAAGTTGAGGGTCAAGGGCCGCAATGTGCTCGGCAACATTGTCACCAAGAACCAGGTGGAACGCATTGCCCGCATCATGCCGGTGGCCGCTGAAGCCGCAGAGGAGGCAGAAACCCCGGGTACTCCCGCTCCTCAGCAGGAGGCCGGAATCCCCACCCCTGATACCGCACCGGTCACAGGGGCTGTCGCCGCTCCCCTGCCCCCGGAAGCCCCTGCCCCGGAGGCCGCAGACGACCACGAGCAGATGGGCTTCGATTTCTGATTCCCCTCCCCCGTCCTGAGGGCTTCTGCCGCACAGCGGGAGGGCGTACGGGAGCGTACCCCTGCTGTACTCAGGGGTGCAGAATGGTGCGTACCGGGAAGGGAATATTGATATTCTCCCGTGCAAAGGCATCCAGAATAGCCTTACCGAAAACAAAGCGGGCCCTGTGGTAATCCTCGGTCTTACACCAGGCCCCGATATGGAGGTTCAGCGAAAAGTCACCGAACCCGACAAACTGCACAACCGGCGCAGGGGTAGCAGCCAGCAGGGGCTGTTCCTCTATCACCTTGAGCAGCACCTGCCGCACCTGTTCCAGATCACTGCCATAGTCCACCCCAAGGTCAAAATCACAGCGGCGCAGAGAATCCCCGGTCATGTTGACCACAGGTTCCTTGACCAGCGTTTCGCAGGGAATGCGGACCATGGAGTTATCAACCTGCCGCAGAGTGGCCGAAAGCAGGTTGATGCTCTCCACCGTGCCGCAGATACCGCCAGCACTCACAAAATCGCCCAGGCGGATACTGCGTTCACTCATGATGAAGATGCCGCTGATGAGGTTACTCAGCACGGTCTGGGCCGCAAAGCCAATGGCAATACCAGCTACACCGGCCGCCCCCAGCACGCTGATGAGGTCCACCCCTACAGCCCGCAGCGCATGCACCACGATAAACACCCACAGCAGGGTCAGCAGAGTCTTCTCTACCAGCATGCCGGCCTGGCGCGGCAGTTTCCTGTTCAGCGGCCTGAAAATCCGCTGCACCACAAAACTCAGCACCACACCCGCCAACAAGGTAAGCGCAAAAACCACCCAGCCCTGCGTCATCAGAAAATCCCAGGCGGCTTCCCCATTCTTCCAGTCAACTTCTGCCCATTTCTTCATGAAAGGCATTGTAGCATATTCCACCGGGGCTGAAAAGTTGAAAACTGAACCTGTTTCCCGTCAGAAACAAAAAGGGAGCCCGGTCTGCTGGACCGGGCTCCCGGATAAGGTCTTGCAACCGCTCACGCCTTACTCGGCGATGGTCACCTTGGCGTTGCGGGCCAGCAGGTCGATTACCTTGGAGGTAATCACACTCAGGCGGATACCCTGCACGCGGTTCTCGCGGTACATCTTACGCACAAAATTCTTGAGGTTTTTCTCCTTGGCCTGCTGGGCCATGCTGGCCATAGCCTCAAGCATTTCCTGCTCGGTGGCAACAATGTGCTCCTTGTGGGCAATCTCCTGCAGAGCGAAGTACACACGCAGGTTACGCTCGGTCTCCTTCATGGCCTCGGCGCGGAAAGCGTCCATATCCTTGGCTACATCGTAGTTACCGGCCTGAATGGCGGCATACATCTTGCGCTGCACGGTGTTCTCGTTCTCACGCTCCACCAGGCTCTGCGGCAGGGCAAAGGAAAGCTGGTCAGCCAGTTTCTCGGAAATCTGGTCAGCCTTAGCCTCATCGTTGGCGCGGGTCTTGGAAGCCTTCAGGTTGCCACGCACAATCTCCTTGATTTCGTCCATGCTCTTCTCGGGCAGAGCGCCGGCGAACAGCTCAGGGGTAATCTCGGGCACGCGCTTCTCACGCACTTCCTTCACAGTGCAGGCAAACACCACATCCTTACCGGCAAGGTCAGAGATGGGGAAGTCTTCCTTCATAGTAAGGGTAAGTTCCTTCACATCGCCGGCGGATACTCCCTCCAGACCCTGGGGCAGACCAGGCATGAAAGAATCCTCCTCGATGGCTACCCAGTGGCCCTCGCGGCCTTCCATGAAACCAACGGGCTTGCCGCAGTATTCAGCAGTGGGCTTACCTTCCACGCTGGTCTTGAAGTCAATCACCACAATGTCGCCCTTGGCGGAAGCGCGCTCCACTACCACATGCTCGGCAGAGGACTCAGCATACTTCTGCAGGGTGTCCTGCACTTCGTCATCGCTCACTTCATCAGAGGGAATCGTTACCTCAATGCCCATATATTCAGGCAGTTCGAACTCAGGAACAATGGTAAGAGTGGTCACGAGCTTGTAGGAACCATCAGCCTCAGCCGTGGTGGTGGGTTCACCGAAATCAAGCACCTTGAGCTCGGGGTTCTGCTCCAGGGCCTGCTCCTGCACATCAGCCTTGATACGGGCGTCGAGTTCATCGGCGATACCCTCGGCAAAACGCTTGGCAATCACGCTCTTGGGAGCCTTGCCGGGGCGGAAACCGGGGATACGGGCGTTGCGGGCATAAGCGCTGATGGCGGAATCCTTGATAGCGGTCACCTCGGCGGGGGTGGCAATAGCGGTAAGTGTTGCCTGGCAATCACTTGTCTTATCGATGGTAATGTCCATATTATTGCGTTGTTAGAAAACTTGATAGAAAAGGCGCGCGCATTCTACACCAACATGGCGCAAAAGGCAAGCACAGAAAAAGGCATTATGGCATGAATGACAAAATACAGGAGCTGCCGCGCCTCAATGGAAGAGTTCATCCACAAAGCGCAGGCTGGGGGAATGGTGCCAGTCCTGCTCGTCAAGCTGCTTACGCAGGCGACCAACGGAGGCATGCGCCGTTTCAAACATCTGGCGGCTCAGGCGCCCGGCAAGCGGGTTGCCACTCTGGCCGGCCAGCTGCTCGCGAGTCTGCCTGCAGGTATTCCAGAGGGGCAGCAGCTCCAGCAGACGCTCAGCAGCGGCATCGGCAGTGCTGCGGCTGCTTACCCCCTGCAGTTCTTTCTCCAGCCCGCGCAGCACCAGGGTCATGGTCTGCAGGTCTGCCACTATCTGCTCTTCTGAAAGGGGCTGCTGCGGAATTTCCTCACACAAGCCGCCCTGGGGCAGTTTCTGCAGGTACGCGCCATGCGCCGGGGCCGGCAGCTGCATGGCTTCCGACAACAGGCGAATCTGCAGGGTATCAATGCCGTATGCCCCCTGCACCAGCAGGGTCTGCGCCTGCGATACCAGATACTCCTCCCGGCGGCTCAGCGTATCGGATGCCAGCATTTCCTGGTAGCGCACAAACAACTCCGGCGCTCCGTGCTGCCGGGCAAGGACTGCCGTTGTCTGGTAATTCGCGCGCGTGACGCGGTAGTGCTCTGCTTTGGCGCGGGCGGCCTGGTATATCAAAGCCAGCTTGAGCGCCTGCCGCTGCCGTCCCTGTGCGGCTCCGCCCGGCAGTTCCTGCCGCGCGGGCGGCAGGGGTATACCGGCCGAGGCTATGGAAAGCATGGGCTGCTGCCCGTACACGGCGGCCAGTTCATGCTGCCGGGGCAGCTCCCAGGCCGCCAGGGGCAACAGGGCCAGACTCGCCGCACATGCCAGGGCCAACCTCATGGTCATCAGGCAAATTCGCCCATGTAGAACTTCTTCTTACCGCGGCGAATGATGACGATACCGCCTTCCAGCGTGGCTGCGGGGGTCAGTTCCCAGGTGGCATCCTTCACAACTTCACCATTGATGGAGATAGCACCATTGCCAATGAATTCGCGGGCCTCGCGCTTGGAGCTGCACACCCTGGCTGCCACCAGAGCATCTGCCAGCGGACCAGGAGTCAGGCTCACCTGGGGCACATTCTTCATTCCGCTCTTGATATCGCGTGCAGAAAGGCTCTTGAAGTCACCGGCAAAGAGCTTCTCGCTCACCTCCACCGCATGCTCGAATTCGGCTGCGCCATGAAGGTCAGTAATAATTTCGCGGGCCAGGGCCTTCTGGGCTATACGCTGCTCCGGATGCTCGTTGTGCCGGGCCTCAATTTCCATGATTTCCTCCGGGGAGAGGAAGGTGAGGCGCTTCAGATAGGTAATCACGCAGGCATCATCGCTGTTGAGCAGGAACTGGTACAGCTCGTATGAGGAAGTCTTTTCCTTGTCCAGCCACAGCGCATTACCCTCGCTCTTGCCGAACTTGTTACCCTGGGCATCCGTCACCAGCGGCATGGTAAGGGCATACACCTCATCCCCCGTAGTCTTGCGGATAAGCTCAATACCGGTGGTAATATTGCCCCACTGGTCGCTGCCGGCCACCTGCAGATCCACCCCGCGGGTCTCGTGCAGGTGCTTGAAATCAATAGCCTGAATCAGCATGTAGGAGAACTCGGCATAGGAAATACCGCTCTCCATCTGGCGGCGCACATGGTCTTTGGTGAGCATATAGCCCACGTTGATGTACTTGCCGTAATCGCGGAAGAAGTCAATGACATTCATTCCGTTAATCCAGTCGTAGTTGTTCACCACTTCAAAACCAAACACCTTCTCTACCTGGGCGCGCAGCGCATCATAGTTGCGGAACACCTCTTCCTTCTGCTGCAGCTCGCGCTCCACCGTGCCGCGGGGATCTCCGATAAGACCTGTGGCAAGCCCCACCAGCAGAATCGGGTGGTGGCCATGCTGCTTCATGCGGCGGGTAATCAGGAAGCTGGAATAGTGCCCCAGGTGCAGGCTGTCGGCGGTGGGGTCTGTGCCGATATAGAAGGTAAGGCCGCCCTTGTTGAGCTTCTCAATGAGATCAGGGCTGGATATCTGATTCACCAACCCGCGCCATTCCAGTTCTTCGTAAAAGGTCATAAACAAAGGTTTTTGTGCGTTGAGCCCGCATCATACCACGCTCCGCACTCCATGTCAATGCACGGAAAAGTCAGCAATCAAATCCCCCCCTAATTCATAATTCGCAATTCGCAATTCGTAATTCGTAATTCGTAATTCGTAATTCGTAATTCGCACATTGTCCACTTGACGCTTCATGCGGGTTCTGGTAGAGTCAGTTCCGGATGAATGACACGCCGCCAGCCGGGGAAGACCCACGCTATCTGCAGGAGCAGATTATCACCTATCTGGGCAACAAGCGGCGGCTGCTCGGCTTCATCGGCAATGCGGTGACACAGGTACGCGAGCGCCTGGGCGGCCGCAAGCTGCGCTGCTTCGATGCCTTCTCCGGCTCCGGCATCGTCAGCCGTTACCTGAAACAACACTCCAGCCTGCTCTACACCAATGACCTGGAGGACTACGCCTGCGTACTCAATTCCTGCTACCTGGCCAATAGTGATGAAGTGCTGGCCGCCAACCTGCCGGCACTGCATGCCCAGCTGCTGCAAAACATCAGCAACACAGCGGCGCCCGGCCTGCTGGCAACCCACTACGCCCCGCAGGATGATGCCCGCATCCGGCCCGGTGAGCGTGTGTTCTACACCCGGGCCAATGCGGTCTATCTGGATACAGCCCGCCGCTGCATCAACGAACTGCCACCCCAGGTGCAGCCGTTCTTCCTTGCCCCCCTGCTCAGCGAGGCGTCCATCCACACCAACACAGCCGGCGTGTTCAAGGGATTCTACAAAGACCGCCATGGTATCGGCAAATTCGGCGGCAGCGGGGCAAATGCCCTGCAGCGCATCCTGGCACCCATCAGCCTTCCCCTGCCTGTCTTTTCGCGCTTCGACTGCGAATACCATGTACTGCAAAGTGATGCCACAGCCGCTGCAGCCTCCCTGCCGGAGCTCGATCTCGCCTACCTGGACCCGCCCTACAACCAGCACCCCTATGGCTCCAACTACTTCATGCTGAACCTGCTTCTGCACAATAAGCTTCCCGGTGCCGTCTCGCGGGTTGCGGGCATCCCGGCAGATTGGAACCGCTCACCCTACAACAAGCGGGCTCTGGCGCAGAACACGCTGGATGCCCTGCTCCGCACGCTACCCGCGCGCTTCATCCTCATTTCCTATAACTCAGAAGGCTTCATCCCCCCCGCCGCCATGCAGCACCTGCTGGCGCAGCATGGCAAGGTGCAGCTCATGGAAACGGAATACGCCACCTTCCGCGGCTGCCGCAATCTGCGCTCCCGGGCGCTTTCGGTCAGGGAATATCTCTTCCTGCTGGAAAAGTGACGCAGAACAAGCTTGACGAAACCCGCCCAGCGGGTATGATTGGACTGTGAATGTTCTTTCTACCTTTTCCCGCCTGAGTGCCTGCGCGCTGCTCTTTTCGCTGGGCAGCTGTTACCCGCAGGCGTCTGCCCCGGAGCAACTGCGCCAGGCCCATGAGAAGAATGCTGCTCTGCGCCAGGAGATTGTACGCATGCAGCAGCTCATCAAGCAGGCCGGAACCCCCTCGCCTGATCTTGCTGCCCAGGTGGAAACCCGTGAGCAGGAGCTTACCGATGCCCTCAACGAGCTCAAGGTGGTCAAACGCCAGGAAACGGAAGCCAAGCTCCGCATCATTGAACTTCAGGACCGCCTCGATGCCTTCCGCGCTCATTTCCGCATGCTGCAGAATGAAACCTCCAACCTCCACAAACGCTCATGAACTCTGAAAGCGCGAATTCCAAGCGGACGCAGGATGTTTCGCTGACCTGGAATGACCAGGTTGTTGCCAAAGATGATTCCTCTTCCCAGCGGGAAACACTCGAAGCCCCCGCTGCTCCCCAGGCAGATAAGCCCCGCAAGCGTACCAGCGCATGGGGTGTCATGTTTGATTCCATGCTGGTCATGGGGCTGCTGGGCGGTATTGGTGCCGGGGCCTGGTACATCATGCAGGAGCTCGACCGCTACCACATCCCTTCCCCCATGGAGCTTGCCCAGAACGAGCATCTCGAGCTCTGCAAGAAGCACGAGAAGCTGCAGAATGCTGCCTACCAGGCAGATGAGCAGCTCCGCATGCAGGCTCGCATTGCGGCCCTCGACTCCCAGGTAGCCGGCATCAGACGCCAGATTGCGGAGCGCAGGCAGAGCATCCGCGAGGAGGAAGCCCGCATCCTTTCCCTGCAGAAGGAAATCCGCCAGGAGGACAGGACTTCCCGCGCCGTGGCCCGCAGCCTGATGATTGGCCTGCCCATCGGCAATGCCGCCACCACCACCGGGCGCACATACCCGAACGCTGTCATTCACCGCCTCCAGGCAGGGCGCATCACCCTGCGCTTCCCTTCCGGCCAGACCACGTTCCCGATTTCCCAGCTGGTGAAGGATACCCTGCCCGATATAGTGCGCTATGCCCTGGGTGTGGATGACATGGTGGATATGAGCGATTTCGACAAAGCTCCCAGACGCCGCAAGGGCAAGCTCATCCTCCCACGCAAAGCCCCGGTGAACATCAGCACAGAACCCGTCAGCTACGAACCGGCTGCCGGCAGCCCTGTGGTCAACACCCAGGCCCCGGCTACCATTACCGTCTCCCCCGGCCCGGAGCAGCAGGAGGAAGCCGACTGGGAGGCACCTGAGGCCCCCCTCCCCATCGAGCCATAACGCCCCCCGCCGCCCCTTTCATACGAACCCCGGCGCAGTTCGCAAGGCTGCGCCGGGGTTCTTCCTGTCTGCGTCAGCTGGTGGATACCCGCATGGTTTACCTGCAGGAACCGCGCTGTCTCATTCCTGCGGTATCCAGCAATAAAAAACCGGCTCTGAACCTTCGTTCAGAGCCGGGGTATATATCACTTTATTCCATATCCTTGAATCAGGCCTTCCTGCGGCGGCGGGCGCAGAGCCCTGCCAGGGCCAGCAGGCTCAGTGTAGCCGTGGCCGGCTCGGGCACAGCGGCTGTAAGCTCGGCAAACAGCTCACCTCCTTCATAGTAGAGGTTGTACCGACCCTCTTCCATATTCTCAATATCGAAGATGCTGGTAATATCCACCGGGGTGTAGGCCACGCTGGCAGAGGGATCATAGGTGGTGCCTCCCATGGAAAGAGAATCTATACCGCTGAAGAGGGTTACTTTCTCTGTACCGGAGTACAAGGCATTGACAATGTCACCCTCCAGCTTGATCTTGATTCCAGTGCCCAGGGTCAGCGCACCGCTGACGCTCACTGTCGTATCTGCATCCAGGGTGGTGCCACCAGCCATATCCAGGCTGCCGATCGTGCCAGTGCCGGTCTCCAGGCGCGTGCCACTTGCCATGGTCACGCTGCCCGGCATACTGGCTGCACCCTGAAGGCTCAGCGTACCGCCGGTGACATGCAGCTTCTTATTCCAGGTATTTTCGGCATTGGTGATAACGAGCGTACCT
>CAJGDB010000012.1 GCA_904502165.1 uncultured Akkermansia sp. | reverse complement strand
CCACCTGGTGCTGGAGGATTACCTGCCCGCCAGCATGGAGGCCATTAACCCCAACGTGCCTACCCAGGCCGCCGGGCTTGAACCGCTCGAATGGAGCGAGTATTTTGACCAGCGCGAATACCTGGCCGACCGCGTGCGCGGGTTCTGCACCCGCTGGGCCGGCTGCTCCACGGTGAATATGCGCTATTACGCCCGCGTGAAACGCGCCGGCAGCACCTCGGCGCCCCCCGCCCAGGCGCAGCTTTACTACGAGCCGCAGGTGTATGGCTTATCGCCCGCCACCAGGCTGGAAACCAGATAAACGCAGACATGGGGAGCCTATGTGGCTCCCCGGTCTTTTTCATGCCCCGCCACCCCCGGAGCCCTCGACCGCCAGGGAGTGGGTCGCTCAGGAACGTTAACCGCCTTAATCTGGACCAATTCATAACCATTATTTTTATCTCGATATCCGTTTCAGATGAGTATGATTCACAGGTAATCTGAAACTGACTCAAAAATCCTGATGAATTGGTTGATTGGGATTGCAAATGGCGGGGATTTTACGATAATGAATGTCGCGCGCGCGAACAAATTTCGTGTTGCCTATATATATCATGAATTATCCTCGCCCCCATTATATAACATTTGAGACATTACAGGCGCCGGTACGCCGGGGCTGGTTAATGTATTTTGTGGCAGCTGTGGGAGCCGGGCTTGGTGTGGCTGACGCCCAGGAACAGGTAGTGCAGAACTACTGGTGGATCCTGCCCCGGGAGACCTCGCAGAGCGCACAGAGTGGGAGCGCACAGAGTGTCATACGCATTATTGGGGAGAAAGGTAGTGCGTATGAAGAACTTTACCCCCTGGACCCCAACGAAGATGCGCGGCATGATGCCGCCGTCCGGCATGCTCGAGTTATGCGCCAGGTGGCGCTGCGCCGGGAGGCCATGAAACTGGTCCGGAAGTTGCGGGCAGAGGGGAAATCCCCGAAGGATGCTTATGTGGAGGCCTGGGCAACCGTTTATGCGCGGTATTGGCTGTGTGCCAATCGCGGTGTGGGAAGCTCTGCTGTGGAGGATATGCTGACCTGCCTGGCTGCCAGCGAGAGCGGCGAAATCACCATGACTCCGGAGGAAGAACAGTGGCTGCTGGAAGCTCTTCTGGAGGATGACGATCGCCTGGACAGCAAGGAGGGTCAGGCTTTGCTGCGGAATCTGGTGCGTCGGCTTCGTGAGCAGGGTTACGGACAGCTCGATGTGACAAGATTCATACTGGATGAACGGATGCTGCGCTTTGCCGATGCCATGAAACACGGTCTGAACAGCATGGCCGCCTACCGTGATGCCTTGTTCAAAACCAACCGTGATAGCATCGTGCGGCACCAGTTAATCGGGTATTATGCCCCCCTGAGTATGGGGCTGGGCAGTGACCGCCTCATGTACCGCCAGACTGCCCCCAAGGTGACCACCACGCTTGGCTCTGCCAATACTCTATTCACACGGAAGGCAAAGCCCCAGCGTGCCGCAGGCATGAATGCCAATGCCGGAGCTCTGGAAAATTTCCTGGCAGAGGCGCCTCCCCAGTCCACGGAGCAGGGAACGAATGAGGAGCAAGGCGAAAATGACAGGCATGCAACCGGAGCGGGGGCTGGTGAAACGATAGCCGCAGCGGAGCCCCCACATACGGAAGCCTCCGACACGGGGCGCCCCTATTTTATGTGCTCTGTTGCATCTGCCGCGTGGGTGACCTCGACAAAGTCGGGGGAAGCCTCCGGGAATCTTACATCCGGCAGCGGTTCGGGGGGTCTGTTGACTTGGAATTCTGTTTCCGGCAAACCTTCCGTGTGGGATAATGGGCAGACCGCGGTGTGGATCGATGGCAGTGGGGCAGCTGTGGCCTATGCCGACGCCGCCCATGTGGAGTTTGGCGCGGGTGCTAATCTGAATAAAAAAGTGGAGATTGCCGCAGAGGGGGTGGTGGCCGGTTCTGTGAGTATCACCGGCGACCGTTATCATTTCAGCGGCGGCCACCTGACGGTCAAGGAAGGCCTGACGGCGCAGGGTGGGGTGCTTGAGCTTGATTCGAATGTGACAATCGACATCGGTGACAACCGCATCACCGGTGGTGAGCTGGAGAATGTGAAGATGGTGGTGACTGGCGAGATTTCCCGTCCCGTCACGGACGACTCCGTAACCGTGCACAACCTTATCACCTCTGCAGATGGTGACAAGCCCGGCACTCTGAAAAATGTGAATCTTCATGCCGGTACTGCCTCGGAATATGCCACCTTGCATAACATAGCCTTCGACGGGACTAGCAAGCTCATGGGGTATGTCACCTTTGAGAAAACCCAGGCTCCGGAAAAAATAAGTGTGGTTGATGGTGGTGAGCTCACTCTGGAGAACCTTACCTTTGACCTGCGTGGTCTGGCCATGGGTACAAAAACACTCATTGCCGGCGGAAACGTCGATACACTGAAAAACTGGGATGCGGAGCATGTACAGTTTGTTTACAGCGGCGTACAGGTGAACAGTGCCGCTGTGGATCTTACCCAAGGCGAAGGTGTGCTTGTTCTTTCCTTTGAGCACGAGGGTAATCTGTACTGGACTGGTGCTACCGATAAAATGTGGGACACCAGTTCTGCAAACTGGAGCAGCTCTGCCACTTCCGGTGCCACATCTGAGGCGTTTTCTGCTCTTTCCAACGTCTATTTTGGCGACGGCGGAAATGCCGCTAACCGGGTGATAACTGTTACGCGGGATATGGTGGTGGCAAAATTGGGCGTGACTGCTGGCGGTTACAGCTTCAGCGGTGCGCGTGTGGCTGTGCTGGGGGATGCTACCCTCAAGCCCGGAGCGGGAGCTGTCACGTTCAACGACCAGCTTGTGGTGCAGGGGAACCTGACAACTGGAGGCGATGGCGAGGTCTCGTTGCTGGGCGCTACTCACATTGTTGGGGATGCTACGTTCAGCAGCCTCACCACCACCATTGCCGGGGATATGATCGTGGACGGCACGCTGAACGTGACCTCCGGAAACCTCAAAATCTCCGGCAATGTGGCGGCGGAGGAAATGGTATTTGAGGTGAATTCCGATGCTGCGTCCGTGGAGGTTTCCGGTAATCTGACGGTGGGAACTGGGGATGACGATGTCGGTTTGATTACCATCGGCGGCTCTGCGAAGCAGCAGTTCTCCGGCACGGTAACCGCCAAAGGCCTAATCGTCAATGGGGGTGATGTATATTTCAGCAGACTTCAGGTAGACTCCCTCACGGTGGGTAAGGATGCAACGGTGCATGTGCAGACCTCGTCTGATTCCGTGGCTGTGTCTTCTTCCGTTTTCCCGGAGATTTCTTTATCCGGCACGCTGGCGTTGGATGCCCCTGGTGGTGCCACCTATAATCACAAGTACGATGTGCATGTGCAGGACGATGCGGCCAGGCTGGTTTTTGGCAGTGGCTGCACCATTGATAACCTGCAGCTCTTCGGTAAGCAGGATGCTTCCGGTTACACGAATGTGGAAATCGATGTGGAGTCCAGCTCTGCCACGGTGACGAAGATGCAGGATTTGGGAAACCTGAAGGTTGATACCGGCTCATTGACTGTGAAGAATGCTTCCGGCGCGGTGCATGGTGCGCTGATTCTGGATAATGCCAAGCTGAAACTGGGCGAGAAGTCGGGCAATATCATGGCGGACGATTCCGGGGCGGTTGAGCTGAAGAATGGCGCTCGTCTGGATATCGGCACAACTACTCAGACCTTGTCTGCCAACAATGTGGTGTCCCTCTCCGGCACTTCTTCCATCACGGGTGAAGCTGGCGGCGTCCTTCTGACTGGTTCCGGACTTTGTGTGAACTATGCGGGGAATGGTAACAGCATTGATGCTAAGTTGTCTGTGAATGAGGATATCTCCCTGAACTCTACCAGGGGAGGCAGCTCTCTGGAGCTAGCCGGAATCATCACCGGTAGCGGGACGATTACGCTTAATGGCACCACGGCGGCGGAGACGGCGACGGGGAAGGTGGTGATTTCCGGTGCTAATGCCGGCTTTACCGGCAAGGTGATAGTGGAGCAAGGCGCTACTCTGACCCTGCAGAATACAGATAGCCTGTCGAGTGCCAGTGTAGTCCTGAATCCCGGTGGTACCCTGAACTTGGACGCACCCGGTGTGGTCAACCTCAAGGCGCTTACCTTGCAGAGCGGTTCGATTCTTGCCATTTCCTCTATCGTTGGCACGAATGATGCCTCCTCTGCGGATGCGGTGCTCAATATTAAGGATGGTTCCCTCGAGTTGGATAATGTAGTGCTGAATCTTAACTTCTCTCAGGAGCTGAAAGCGATGACTACCTACAATATCATGACCGGGGTATCATCCAGCAACAATCTCAGCTTCAACGTGCAGCACAATGGCGTTGACCTGCATTCCTCTCAGTACAAGATAGAGCATAAAAACGACTTGCTTTCCATCTACGTGTACACCATGACGGGCAATGTCTGGGATGGTGGTACTGGCTCGGAGACCGGATACTGGTCAAAAACCAACACGGATAATAACTGGACCACCGGCAATGGTAACGCTGGTGGCAATTACAATGAAGACGGTGAGTATAAGGCTGCTATCTTCGGTGACCTGAATGCGGGGACCAGTAATGTATGCCTGTCCGGTAATGTGGAGCCCGGTGATATTTATTTCACGGCGGAGAGTACCGTGTATACGCTTTCTGATGAGGCTGGTGGTTCTCTGGCTGCCGGTACCCATATCCACAAGCTTAATGAGGCTGATGTTACATTGGCGCTGGGCAACAATGCCACCCTGGGTGCCGCTCTGGGGAATGTCGATATTCAGGACGGCACTCTCATTCTGAGCAAGGCTCTTGCGGTGAATGGGGCGGTGACCGTTGACGCTGGGGCCAAACTTGAGGTGAAACCCGGCACCGATGGACTCATCCTGGCTAACTACAAGGCATCCGCTAATGCCGCTAATAAATCTGCGACTCTCAGCGGCGTGACGATGGACGCTGCCGGTATCAGAGGAACGGAGGAAGCACCCGGTTCTGCAAATAATCTGCGGGTGCAGGGCAATGCCGGTTTGTCCTGGCTTGAGCTTACTGATTTTGCGGCAAATGTTGAGCTTACTGATTTTGCGGCAAATGGAGATGTGGCATTGTCTCACGTTAAATTGTTGTCTTCTGCGGGGGCTTCTTCCCATGTTCTGAAGAATGTGACAATAGGCCAGGAGGTTGTGGTAGGGGAGTCTGCTTCCTACACGCTTTCCGGAGCGATTACGTTTGACGCGATGCTCATCAACAACGGTGCGGTCACTCTGGATGGTATAACCAGCGTTGAAATAGGTAAGATTGCACCTTCTGGTGGAGCCGCCGGCAAATACACTTATCAATTGATTGGCCCTGATCCGGATAAAACTAATGGAACAAATAATGTAGCGTTGGGAGGGAGCCAAACGACGTTTACACAAGACCATGTATATATCAACGGTGTAAACCTGGGTGTTGACCTGGTGAAGGGGATGGTGACAGGTTTTGAGTATGTCGGGAACGGTTCCTTTACGTTGAGTATCGGCAAGGAAAAAGAAGATGGTACTATCGATGGGAACTTCTATATACCGCAGTGGGATGAGCGCTGGGGTAAGACAGAAATGGCCCCGGCTTTCTCTCGCCTTTATGTCGGAGACTCTGCAGATGCCAAGGTTGAGCTGGCCGCGGATGAGGAATACAAATATAGCTCCATTGTGAAAGAGACCTATGCCGACAAGGTTAATGGCGGGAACGCTATCTCGGTGACGCTGGGCTCTGGAGCAGAAGGATATTATGTCGCTGGCGGACATCTTGAGTGGTTGGGAGCTGCCGCTGCCGATCATGAGGTGTGGATATATGACATCTCAAAGGTCAAGAATGTTGTTGGTGGTTTAGCCTCCTGGTATCCGTCAGCACAGACTGCCGCAACCCATGTACTGGTGAATTCAGACGCCTTCATAAAAAATCCTGTCCTGGATCCTGACAAGGATCTTGCTCATCAGAAAAGCAAGATCTGGGCGAAACATTTCATTATTGGTGGTTCCCGCTGGGTTGATCAGCATGGTGAGAGTTTTGTGACGGTGCAGGATGGTCAGATTTACAATATTTTTGGTGGTTCGTGCGGTGGTTATTACAATATTGATGATCCTAGTACATTTGCGTGGAGACAACATAGTGCTGTGACGCAGTACGGATCTGCACATGTTTATGTATACGGCGGAACAATCGGCGAAATTTTTGCCGCTGGTTATCGTAACGACCTTATAGCTACGGCGGGTCAGACTCGTGCTGTGGAAATGGTGCTTACCGGTGGAACTCTTGGTGGACCGGACTTACGAGTTTTCGGCGGTACATCTCATGGTACCGTCAAGGGCGATATCTATGTTCGCATGGAAGGCTCAGCCTGGATTAAATCCCGACTGGTGGGTGGCTCGAATGCCGGTACGGTGAACGGTAATATCGTGCTGGATCTCATCAGCGGTAAGGCGTTCAGAGTAGATGCCGCAGGTCTGGGGTGGAGAAACGAATGGATTGAGAATGGCGAACTTGTGGTTGATTATCAACCTGCCAAGATTGACGGAGATGTCCAGGTAAATCTGTACAGAGCTTTCAAGCTGGGAATAGGTGAAGAGGCTGATCTTAAGAGTGGTATTTATGGCGGTAAGGAGACGACGAACCATGTCGAGCTTATTGGTGATGAACCCCATGCCAGTATACTTCATTTTGCTGAGGCTGGCATATATGAGTTGGGTTACGATGATTCTGATGGTTGGGCGACCACAGAGTCCCACTATGTGACCGGTTTTGACGTATTTTCCCTGGAAGATAAGGCCCATGCTGTGCTGTCTCTCGGGTATTTTGATATTGATATGCAGCCTGAAGATCCTGACGATGAAAGGTATCCTGATACACTCATAATCCAGGGCAAGGGTGTAGTGGAGGTGATTGGGCGCGGTGCGAACTTTGAGCGTGATATTGAGCTTCGGACTGCTAACCCGGATGAGACAGATGCTTCGCTCCAGAAAGGCGCTACGCTTAAGATTTCAACCTGTGATATCGGCACGGTCGGTAATGGTGATGTCCGCACCATTACCGCGACGGACGGCACGACGGTCGACTTCACTGGTTTCTCGATAACGGGGCTGGATCCGGCTACTCCCGGCAAGGCTGGTCTGGACTTCAATGTGAAGATTTGCGGCAATGGTGTGGATGGCAAGGGGGCTCTCTACATGGGGCAAAGCACGCAGACCTCGAATGATACAAATAACAATGTAAATGAGATTTACCTTCCGCATGTGGAGCTCACCGACAATGCTTCCGTTAAGGTAGTAGCGCAGGAGGCTCTCTATATGGATTCCGTAAAGCTGGCGGGGTATACCCTCACCAAGCTGGGGTCAGGTGATTTTATCACCCGCTCGGTGGAGAAGGTCGATGAGAAGACGACCGGTACGATATTGGTGCAGCAGGGGTCTTTTGGGTTTGCCCAGGGAAACACCGCCGCCGAGACGGATGTGGTGCTGGCTGCTGGCGCAGAACTGAAACTGAACGCCACAGCCCTGGGGAAAACCAACCTGACGCTGCGTTCGTTGAACGGCGCCGGTACGGTGAATCTGAACGGCAGCACGCTGACGCTGAAAACGGTAGAAGGTTCTGCCTATTATGAAGAATACATGGATGAGAAGCAGTCCTATGACCAGTTTCTTGGGACGACGGGCTTCGGCTATGCGTTATTCAGCGGCTTGATCAGCGACGGCAGCGCTGCCGGCAGTTTTGTCAAGGATGGCTCCGGGGTTCACTATATCTCCGGCAGCAGCAACTCCTACACCGGCGGCACTCAGCTGCAGGCGGGGCGTCTCTACCTGTTGGGAACCGGTGCGGCGTCAGAATTCATCAAGGACTCGTCCAAGGTAGCCGCAGGTGCGGCCGGCACGGGTGAAATCGTATGGAACAGTGCAGGGGCTGAGCTTTATCTGGGGCATGGCACCCATATCTACAACAATGGTACGGCGAGTGGGCAGGGCGCAGTCATGACCATCGGCGTGGAAGGTGCGCTCAAGGACAAACTGGCAGATTTTGTCGGCATTCACAGCCAGAAGGGAACTCCGGTGATAAGGGACGGGGTGGAGTATGTGGAAATCGATACGCATAACCTGAAGTCCATAGCCGTGGACGCTCTGTATGCAGATGGCACGGCCTATGAGGCCGGAAAGGATATTGACCGCAATAAGATGCTGCTGGTGAAGGCGAGCGACTGGGCGACGGCGAAGGACAAGCCTGTGACCTGCCTTTCCGCTTCCGGTTACAATGAGGCAACCTATTCCGGCGAGCTTTCAGGCGCTACTGGGTTGCACAAGGTGGGCCTGGGTACGCTGGATCTTGACCAGACGAACACCTACACTGGCAGAACAGAGGTAGCAAAGGGAACGCTCCGCCTGCGTGGCTGGGGCACCGTGGGCTCCGATGTGGTTCAGGTGAAGGACGCTTCTTCGTTGATGCTTGCCTATACAGGTAGTTATGATGATGAAATAAGCAGCCTGGCCAACAATATTAACCTTTCCGGAACTGGCGATGCGCAGTGGACAACGCACGATTCAACCAGTCACCAGACGGCGGCACTTATTTCTGCTGTGGGACAAGCGGTCACCTTCACTCTGAGTGGCGACATTGAGGGCGATGGCGGTGTGCTGCATTCCGGCGAGGGTACCCTGGTGCTCAATGGTGATGATTCCTCATATAAGGGTGGCACCGTCATCACGCGTGGTGTGGTGGAGGTGCAGAGCGCTAAGGGCCTGGGGTCTACGGCTGAGGGGCAAAGCGCGGTTGTGCTCAATGCGGCGGCTGATCTGCACCTTACTGTAGAGGACCCGGCCTCCACGGAGAAACAGCTGGTCACTAAGTTAGCCTCTGCGGGGGATGATATTCAGGGTGATGTCCGCGTTACCGGCAACAAGAACGCCACTGAGCGCGTGCTGCACATGGCGGACAATGGCTACAACGCCGCCTCTACTACACTGGACGAAAAGGGTACCTTCCTGCTTTGTGGTACGCCCATCGATGGAGCGGGGATTCACTCTCACTCCGCAGAGCTTACCGGCAGCGGCACCGTGGTGGTGTCCGATGCCACGGGCTCGGGAACAACGGCCACTTTTGAGACCATCGTGGATTATACCGGTGATTTCCGGGTGGAGGGCAACAAGGCGTCTGTTCAGGTAAATTACAGCAACTATAGCGACGGCAGCATCCATGTGGCCGGGCAGAAGGCTTCCGTTCAGATTGGCGGTAATGTCTCTATTGCGGCCGGTGAATCGCTGCATCTGCGTTCCCTGGCTGGAAATGAAGGAGCTGCGCCGGCCGTGCTGGTTTCGGGGGGCGTGGTCAGTGTGGCTGCAGATGCGGTCTTGTCGGTGAGCAATGCCGCTACGGATTATCAATACGACCTGAGCAATCTGAGTCAATTGCAGGCCGATGTCAGCCTGGAGCCGGAGATGATTCTGGGAGCGAAGTCAACGACCACCGCCTATACTCCGATTAGCACCGATATTACGTATGCCGGCCGGTTTGATGCGTCCATTGCTGCCAACAAGCAGGCCGTTGGTGCGGTGCAGGCTGCGGGCGGGCTTACCCTGGCCGGTGGTGCTACCTATGAAACAAACAACGGGCATACAAGTCTGAAGGGTGGCGCTCTGGTGCTGGATGTCATGGAGGGTCACCAGCTGACCTTCAAAACCACATGGAATGGTGCGCTTGATACATATCAGCAAGTGGTGCTTTTCAGTGATGTGAGCAGCGTGCGTTTCGGCCTTGACGGCGAGGTAGCGGGTAAGGATAATCCGGGCATTTACTATACCCAGGCAGAACGCTATATCACCGGCTCCGATTATGTTGATTCACAAACCCTGCTGGTGTATGATTCTGAGGCGGGAGTGGTGTATCTACAGCTGAGCGTACCGGAGCCCACGACATCGACCCTGAGCCTGTTGGCGCTCATGACGCTCTGCGCCCGCCGTAGAAGGAAATGAGCCTTTCAAATTATCCAACGAGAAAGTGGGAGCCTGGCGGCTCCCGCTTTCTTTTGTGTTGAACCGCTGGAGCGCGGGGTAATGAGCAGATATAAAGCTTGAAAACCGGGGCGATATCTGGTATGCTAGGGCTTTCACCTGTACCGAAAACACATATTATGAGCGCTATTCCGAATGTACTGGCCGGGCGTTACGCCTCTGATTCCATGAAAGCCATCTGGTCCGCCGAGGGCCGCATTGTGCTGGAGCGTGAATTCTGGATTGCTGTAATGAAGGCCCAGAAGGACCTGGGGCTTGACATTCCTCAGGAGGCCATAGATGCCTACGAGCGCGTGAAGGAACAGGTGGATGTGGAGAGCATCAATGCCCGTGAACGTATCACCCGCCACGATGTGAAGGCCCGTATCGAGGAGTTCTGTGACCTCGCCGGGCATGAGCATATTCACAAGGGTATGACCAGCCGTGATTTGACGGAGAACGTGGAGCAGCTGCAGATCTGGCGCTCCATGCACATCATCCGCGATAAGGCGGTGGCCGTGCTGGATCGTATGGCCAAGTGCGCCAATGGCTGGCGCGACATGGTGTTTGCGGCCCGTACGCACAATGTGGCTGCCCAGGCCACCACGATGGGTAAGCGTGTGGCCATGTTCGGTGAGGAAGTGGTGCATTGGGCCTGGGCCTGGGTCAGCATGATGGAGCGCTACCGTGTGCGTGGCCTCAAGGGCGCTGTGGGTACCCAGCTCGACCAGCTTTCCCTCTTTGCCAAGAACCCGGAAACCGTTCGTGAACTTGAAAGCCGCATCTGCGCCCACCTGGGTATTTCTTCCAAGTGGATGAATGTAGGCCAGGTCTATCCGCGTTCTCTTGACTTTGAAATCATTTCCGGCCTGGTGGGTCTGGCCAGTGGTCCCAGCAGCTTCTGCAAGACCTGGCGCCTCATGGTGGGGCATGAGCTCTGCACCGAAGGCTTTGCCAAGGGGCAGACAGGTTCTAGCGCCATGCCGCACAAGATGAATCCCCGCTCCTGTGAGCGTGTCAATGGTTTCCATGCCATTCTGAAGGGCCACCTTACCATGATTGGCGGCATTATCGGCGACCAGTGGAACGAGGGCGACGTGTCCTGCTCCGTGGTGCGCCGCTGCGTGCTGCCGGATGCCTTCCTGGCTGCAGATGGCCTGTTTGAAACCTTTATTACCGTGCTGGACCAGATGGGTATGTATGAGCCCGTAGTGCGTACCGAACTGAATCGTTACCTGCCGTTCCTGATGACCACCACCATCATGATGGCTGCGGTGAAGCGCGGTGTGGGCCGTGAGACAGCGCACGAGGTCATCAAGGAACACGCCGTGGCTGTTTCCAATGACCTTCGTAACGGCCTTATCTCCACCAACGACCTGCTGGATCGCCTGGGGGCCGATGGCCGCCTGATGCTGACCCGCGAGGAGATTCAGGAGATTTACGATGCCAACGCCGGCGATACCGGTATGGCTGCCCAGCAGGTAGATGCCTTCGCTGCCATGGTGGAGGAGCTTACCACCCGTTTCCCGGAGGGCGTGGGTTATGTGCCGGGTGCTATTCTCTGATGCAAGGTGATGTCTGCCGGGCAGGAACAGGTATTGTACGATAACGGCTCATTCCGCCTCACCAGCACGCGTCTGGAACAGCCCGGGCTGGTAGCAGAGCTGGTATCTCCGTCCTGCCTTCGCATCACTCGTGGCGACAGCACGCGCGAGGTGTGCGTCCCTGCTGCCTTACCGGCAGGGTGTGCCGGTGTCCGCAGTACCCTGCCGGTGTTGCAGGCCATGTATGTCCTGGCGGTGCATGAACTGCAGGCAGACATGACCCCGGAGGGACTTCTGCTGGCCGGGGCCGGCTGGTCTACGGTCTGGACGCGTGATATGGCCTTTGCGGCCGCTCTGGGAACAGCGATTGCGGCACCGCAGGCAACCCGTGCCAGTCTGGAATCACGCGTGCAGCATGGCGTGGTTGTGCAGGATACCGGCACCGGTGGAGGCTGGCCTGTCTCAACGGACCGCGTATCCTGGGCGTTGGGCGCATGGGCGCTGCACCAGGTGCAGGGAGATGCCCGCTGGCTGAGCTGGTGCGTGCAGGTGCTGGAGGCCACATTGGCACAGGATGCCGCCGTTCTGCCGGCAGATGAAGTACTGCGCCCGGGCGAGACTTCGTTCATTGACTGGCGCGAGCAGAGCTATCCGGACTGGATGACCCCGGCAGATATTGCGGCTTCGTATGCTTTCGGCACGAATGTGCTGCATTTCCTCTGCCGCCAGATTCTGGCCCGTATGCTGCGCGAGCTGGGGCGCGACGGGGAGGCAGCTGTCTATGCCGGTCAGGCAGCGGAGCTGGGTGCTGCTATAAGAGATGAATTCCGCAGTCCCGGCGCTGAGCATTTTGGCATGATGCGGACAGCAGAAGGGTATCTGGATGAGCGGGTGGATTCACTCGCTACTGCTCTGGCGGTGCTCTGCGGGCTGGCGGGTGACCATGCCGCCCAGGCGATGAAGAGCCTGCCGCGCTCACCATTTGGCACGCCGGTGTTCACTCCGTACAAGCAGAGTCAGCAAAAAGCTTACCATAACCGGAGTATCTGGCCGTTTGTGGAATCCTATGTGCTGATGGCCCAGGCAGAAATGCAGAATGAGGAAGGGGTGGCATTCTCCATGGCTTCTCTTTTGCGTGCAGGCATGGCCCTTGGTTCCAATGTGGAGAATTTCCATGCTGAGACCGGTGAGTCCGGCGATACGATTCAGAGCTCAGAGCGCCAGCTCTGGAGCGTGGCAGGAATGCTGGGGCTGTATTATCACACCCTGTTCGGCCTGCGTTATGAGGGGAACAACCTGCTCATTGCGCCTTGTGTACCCCGGAGTTTCAAGGGCAGCCATTGGCTCACCGGACTCCACATCCGCAACATGGTGCTGGATATTCATGTCAATGGCTACGGCTCTGAAGTATGGTCAGTCACGGTCAACGGTAAGCCGGATTCCCCCATTATTCCGCTGGATGCCGAGGGCCGCTTCATGATTGAGGTGGAGCTGATGCCCGCAGGTGATGAGGTCTCTGCGCAGCCTTCTCTGAGTGCCTGTGAGGACCTGCCTGAACCTCGGTGGGACAATCCTACCGCAGAATTATTGCGCTGGTTCCCGGTGCCGGGGGCAGCCAGTTACAACGTATTCCGCAATGGTGTGGCCTTTGCTGCCACACTGGACTGCCAGTGTACGTTGCCTTCTTCCAGAGTCTGTTACAACGAATATACGGTGCAGGCAGTGAATGCCCAGACCTCTTCTTGTTTCAGCCGCCCCTTTGAGTGCGTTTCCCCCGGTGGTCGCAGCTTGCTGGAACCTCTCCGTATAGGAAAGCAGGGAGAATTTGCGGTGGAGAAGGGGCAGGCATGGCTCGATACGCGCGCCTGTACCTCCCGCCTCGATTATCAGGAAATAGAGCTGGAAGCCGGGACCTACGCTGCCCGAGTCTTCTATTGCAATGCCACGAATTCCCTGCGCGATGGCGATACCTGCGCCCTGCGCGAGCTGGTGGTGGATGGCGAAAGCCGTGGCGTGATGCTGCTGCCGCACAATACCGAGGCAGGCTGCTGGGATGCCTACACGCGCTCTGCCGCGCTCCGGCTGGAGCTGCCGGCCGGCCGGCACGTGTTCTCTCTTTGCTATACGCCCCGCTGTGCCAATGCCAACGGAGAGCTCAACCAGTGCATGGTGCGCCGCCTGGAGCTTACGCGCCTGGCCTGATGATGATTTTCCCCGGCAGATGAGCATCTGACCGGGGAAGGAAGGATGTTATACGGAAGAATCCGGTATTACTTCAGCAGCTCGTCAATAAGGTAATCGCCGGTAATCATCCAGTAGCGCATGGTGAGACCCGCCAGGAAGGCCAGCGCCAGGATGGCAATGACATAGAGCCGCCGGAGAATAACGTGGATAGCTCCATCTTCCTCAGTATGGAAAGCGGTGGCAACCAGCGGATTAGCAGAGGGCCTCTTATGCTTCTTCTTTGCCTTCTTTACCGGAGCTTCTTCAACGGCTTCCGATGCAGGCGCGACTTCTACCACGGGCTCGGGAGCGACTTCTGCCACAGGCTCGGGCGTGACTTCTGCCACGGGCTCAGGAACGGATTCTACCATTTCCCGGGGAGTGGTTGCATCTGCGGCATCCGGTGCGGCGTCATTGAACATCAGCATGGCCGAACCCAGGTTGTATACAGCATGGGGAACCAGCATAACCGCATCTGTGGGGGCTCCTTCTGCCAGAATGCTGGCACCGGGAAGCGCCGTCAGCACATAGCAGCCCTGCTGCAGCGAAATGGTGCAGTGCTGGGGCTGCAAATCTGTAATGTGCGGCAGGGAAATGGAACAGTCTTCAGCAGAACCGATGGTGACAACCGTTTCATCTTCCTGCAGAAGATAACGGAAGTCTCCACCGGTAGAATCGATGATGTCGATATAGGCCATAAGCGTAGAGTCAGTATGCCATATACAGCTGAAAAGGCAAGGAAAAATGCTGATTTCTGAATGCAAAATACAGAATGCGAAGGAAGCAGCAGCAAAAAAGCCTGAGGGGGTCTCAGGCTTTTTTGAGTAAAAGTGAATATTGCCGGAGCTTTCAGCGGGGCAGGGCCGCCACAATCTCCTCGACAATCAGTTCCTCCTCTACCAGGCGGCCCTTGCCGGTGGTGCCGCAGGCAAGCATGCCATCCTCTGCCGGGCCGATGATGCGGTGGTTTTCCCGGGCGGCCAGTGTGGCTGCGTTGGCCTGTGTGGCGGGGTGTTCCCACATCATGCCGTTCATGGCGGGGAAAATGAGAACCGGGCCGCGATAGGCCAGGTACAGGCTGGTAAGTGCATTGGGGCATGCGCCGTGAGCCATGCTGGCCATTGTGTTGGCAGATGCCGGGACAATGGCCAGCACATCAGCCCGCTGGGCCAGGTCGATATGCACCGGAACCCAGTTACCGGTTTCATCCTCAAAGGTGGTGATGACCGGATTGCGGGAGAGCGTCATGAGTGTGAGCGGGGTCACAAACTCCAATGCAGCAGGAGTGCAGACGCAGTGAACTTCGTGCCCCATTCTGACCAGGCGCGAAGCCACCGAAGCAGCCTTGTAGGCGGCAATGGAACCGCAGATACCCAGAACAATCGTAGCCATGATACGCTCCTTACGATGCGCCTGCTCAGCAGGCAGCAGGGTCAAATTCTACAATCATGTTGATTTCCACGGCTACCCCCAGGGGCAGGCTCGGCACACCCACGGCAGAACGGGTGTGGGCGGCTTCTGGCCCCAGCAGCTCTACCAGCAGATCAGAGGCACCATTGAGCACCTTGGCCTGGTCGGTGAAATCGGGGGTGCAGTTCACAAAGCCGTTCACGGCAACAATCTTACGCAGCGGGGCAAAGCTGCCCAGCTCGGCCTGGATGACGGCCAGACGATTCAGAATGGCGGCCTGAGCAGCACGCTGACCCTCTTCAATGCTGACCTCTGCGCCCAGCTTGCCATAGATGGCCACATCGCCGTTTATGGAGATGCCGCCGGAGAGGTGCAGGTAGTTGCCCGTGCGCAGGCATTGCACGTAGGAACCGACCGGGGCAGGTGCCGGGTTGAGCTTCAACCCTTTCTTTTCAAGAGCTTCAAAATTGAATTCCATAATGTTTACTTTCTGGTTGCAGCCAGCATACACTTCCTGTTGCGGCTTGGCAAGGAAAAACAAAGAAGCCCGGCAAGTTGACTTGCAGGGCTTCCTTACTCCGGCGGTTGGGATCGAACCAACGACCTAATGATTAACAGTCATCCGCTCTTCCGCTGAGCTACGCCGGATTTTGCTTTCCCCGCTGACGGGGTGCGGGCAGATATTACTACTTTGTCTGCGGCAATGCAAGTCTTTTTTGGAAAAAAATCAAATTTTATTGCAAAAGAGGCCGGGGAGGGAGTAGAATGAACCCATGAAGAGCCCTGATTCTCACGCCTGGACCCTCCGGTTCTCTCTATTCGGTATTCCGGTCAGCATTCAACCTGTCTCCTGGGTGGTGCTGGCTATATTGGGTGGTGCCCTCGGGGTGGAGGAAGGCGGGCAGCTGGGGCGTGTGCTGCTGTTTGTGCTGGCGGGTATGCTTACCCTGCTGGTACATGAGTTTGGTCATGCGCTAGCCGGCCGTGCCGGTGGTGCGGCGGTAGAGCGTATCGAGGTGGCCGGTATGGGGGGGACAACCCATTTTGTTCTGCTGCCGGCGCGGCGGTTGGGCTATATTCTGATGGTTCTGGCCGGTCCGTTGGCCTCGCTGGCCCTGGGGGCATTGCTGGGGCTGCTCTTCGGCCTGCAGCTGGGTAATGCCTGGCTGGGCTTGCGGCTGGCCTTTCTGCTGCCCTGGGTGGAGACATTGCCGCTGGAGGTGCAGCAGCAGTTGCTCATGGGGCTTTATACCCACCCGGTGCCTGAGCTGTTGATTCAGTTTTACCTGGTTGGCATGAGTATCTGCTTCTGGTGGAGCCTGTTCAATCTGCTGCCCATCTTTCCGCTGGATGGCGGCAAGCTGCTGGGTTCTGTTATTAATAATTACGCCATTCCCTGCGTGCTGGGCCTGCTGTTGTGTCTCGGGCTGGGCATCTGGTCCCTGCTGGAGGCCCGCTGGCTCAACGTGATGATTCTCGGTTACCTCGGCTTCATCAACTGGCAGTACCTGGCCGTATTCCTCCGGCGGCGGAAATAAGGCCTGCCTGCCGGGGTATTATACAGAATAACAGCTAGGCTCAACTCTGCATCAGCAGGTTGATGGGGTTGTAGAGCAGCGCACCCAGGCGGGCGGCAATGCGGTTGGCGTCAGCTGCTTCCACCTGGGTGGAGATAAAGAAGGTATAGGGCAGGTCGACAGAGCGTAGATTGTCTCCTCCGGCGCGTATCTCCGTCTTGGGGTAATTGCCGCGCGTGACAAAGGCAAACAGGGGCCGGTGTGAACAGCCGAGGGAATCCTCAACCTGTTTGCGGGAGGTGTTGGTATCACAAATGGTAATCTGCGGGCAGAAAGAGGGCGGAATCGCTGCCCCGGCAGATTTCTGGCGCTCCTTGGCAATGCGGTAGACGCTCTTGCCGGAAGCATTGCTCATGGCCATGACATCGCGCCCGGAGTCAGCAAAAAGGAGCAAATCCACATCTGTTTCTTCGCTCTTCCATGAAGGGTGAGCCATGCAGGCTTTCACGACGGCGCGGATGATGAAGTCAAACAAAGCAAAGCGCTGCTCGAGCAGTTTTTCGCACTGCACGGCTATGGGCAGGCTGATGCGGGCCAGCGCACCCATGTTCACCACGTTGTCGTATACATAGTACCCGTCTTCCTCCGGCCCGGTGGGGGAAACGGCAAAATCATTCACGATGGTCTCACCCCGGTGAACCAGGAAAGAGGCCGGAGCAACCGGTTGTGTCACATCGGCTGCCATGATGCGGCCGCGGGGGCCCGTACCGTGCAGGGTGGTCGGGTCAATTCCCTTGGAAATGCAAAGCTTTCGGGCAAGCGGCGAGATGAGCATGGCAGGTGTGTGGAGTGGGGGGTGTACCGAGGTTGGGGAGAGGGTGGTGCGGGGTGCAGCTGCACCCCGCACCTGTAAGGTGATTCAGGCTCAGGCCTGGTAGCGGAGCTCGCCGTCGATGATGGTCATCACGGTGTCGAACTCGTCATTCAGCACCACCATATCGGCGGTGTAGCCAGGAGCAATCTTGCCCAGGTCGAAGAGACCGAGGCTCTGGGCCTGGTTCCAGGAGGTAGCCTTTACCAGTTCGCTGAGCGGCTGGCCGGTGATTTCCTGAATATTCTTGAGCCCCTTTGCATAACGCAGGGTGGAACCAGCCAGATTGCCGCTTTCCAGGCGGGCCACACCGCCCTTCACAATGATGGGCAGCCCACCCAGCTGGCCGGGGCCATCGGGCATCCAGGAGCAGGCCAGGGAGTCGGTAATCATAATCATCTGGTCGATGCTCTTGTTCGTGAAAGTGAGCTTGAGCATATCTTCGCAGAGGTGAATCTTGTCGCAGATAACCTCAATCTTCACATCCTTGTCAAGCATGCCGGAACCCACCAGGCCGATTTCGCGGTGGTGTTGCGGGCTCATCTGGTTGCAGAAGTGGGTGAGGTGCTTCAGGCCGGCAGCCTTGGCCTTCTTGAAATCGGCATAGCTGGCGGCAGAGTGACCGGCAGAGCAGGTGATGCCGGCCGCGGTAGCCTTGTTGATGAAATCGATGGAGCCTGGCATCTCCGGGGCCATAGAGATGAGCAGCACCGGGTAGATGCCGTTCAGCATCTCAACTTCCTCGTAATCAGCCGGGCGTACGAAAGCCGGGTTCTGGGCACCGCACTGCTTCGGGTTAATGTAGGGCCCTTCCAGGTGTACGCCGGGGGTCTTGGAGCCATTCGGGCTGGCGGCGTATTCCTTCACGACGGTGCAGACATCGGCCAGGGTCTTGGTGCCCAGGGTCAGGGTTGTGGGCAGCCAGGTGGTCACACCTTCCTTCATCTTGCAATCGGCAATGGTGCGGATGCTCTCCACCTTGCAGTCGCAGGTGTCGCAGCCACCGGCGCCGTGGGAGTGAATGTCGATGAAGCCGGGCATGAGCATATTGCCTCCGGCATCAATCGTCTTGTCGGCCTCAGCTGTTTCACCGGGCTGCAGCACGGCGATGATTTTGCTGCCTTCTACAAGGACAGAGCCACCAGCAAGGTCAATGCCGGGGGAGATGATGCGGGCGTTTGTAATGAGTGTTTTCATAATCGTATAAAAGGGTATGCAGAGGGGTCATTCCCCCTGCTTACATAGTAATTTTACCCGCATCCCCACCCCGATGCAAGGCAAAAGAATGGAAATGCTGCATTTTCCCCCTGTAATCAATCCGTCCTGTTTTGTTTTTGAACTTGCAATGCGTTTGGAGAAATAGTACCATGCCACGCGCCCACCCAATAACATGCCATGAGTCCAGAAACGACTGATAAACCCGATTTGAAAGCCGGAGCCCGTGTCCAGACAGGCACCAATGTGGTGATGCCCCAGGCTCCGCAGGTGGAGAAGAGTCTGCTGGCCATGATGACGATTGACCCGAGCAACATCGTGTCCCAGTGCGTGTCCAAGGGAATGACGGGCGATTACTTCTATATTCCGGCCCACCGCATTCTGTGGGAGATTTTCCGCGAGCGGTATGATAAGGGTATCCCGATTGATGTGACCTCGGTCATGCAGCAGCTGGCAGACAAGAAACAGCTGGAGTCCGTGGGCGGTGCTTCCGGGCTGATGGATGTGTTCTCCTACGCCACCAATACCGGCTTGTTCAACCTGCATTTTGAAACCCTCAAGGAGAAATACATCCGCCGCAGCATCATTCTGACGGCCAACCAGGCCAGCGAATCCGCCTACACGAGCGATGCCGAGGTTGATGCCCTGCTGGACGAGACAGAACAGGCCGTTCTCAAAATCCGCCAGAGTACGGACAAGGGTGGCGAATGGAAGCTGAGTGCCGATATTGCCGCCGCTGTTACCAACATGGAGCGCATGATGAGCAGCAAGGGCGAGGTGCTGGGGCTCACAACGGGCTATCCGCGCCTTGATTCCATGATCAACGGCCTCAAGGGCGGTGAACTCTTCATCATTGCCGCGCGTCCCTCCATGGGTAAGACCTCATTCCTGCTCAACATCATGGAGCATCTGGCGCTCAATGTCAAGAAACCCATTCTCATCTTCTCCTGCGAAATGCCCAGCGTGCAGCTGGTGGAGCGTCTGCTCTACGCTCGCAGCGGTGTGAGTAAGCAGACGCTGGTGTCTCAGCGCGGCAGCGTGGTGAAGGAGGACCTCAAGCGCCTCAAGTTCGCCATCAATGAGCTTAAATCCAGCCGGATTGTCATTGATGACACCGCAGCCATCTCCATTGCCGAGCTGCGGGCCAAGGCCCGCCGCGTCATGCGCGACCACCCGGATTTGTGCTGCATCGGTATCGACTACCTCCAGCTCATGCGCTCGCACACCAAGCAGGCGCAGAACAGCCGTGAACGTGAAATTGCCGAAATCTCCGGTGGTCTGAAGAGTCTGGCCAAGGAGCTGAACCTGCCCATCATTGCCCTGGCCCAGCTGAACCGTGGTCCGGAAAACCGCCCCGGTAAGAACAAGGGTGTGCCCATGATGAGTGACCTGCGTGAATCCGGTGCCATTGAGCAGGACGCCGACATGATTGGCCTGCTGTACCGCATGGCTTATTATGCCGAGGATGATGAGGAGCGTGAGAACGTGGGCTCTGATGCCAACCTGGCGCTTTCCAAGAACCGAAATGGTCCTACGGGCGATATTCCGCTCACTTTCATCCCGGAACTGATGCGCTTCACTCCGCGCATTCCGCGGGCGGATGAAGAAGAGGGAGAGGGCTGATACGCGCTGGCTCTGCCATCTGCGCGTGGCTGTTACTCCGGCTGGGAATCCGTATCACCAGTCGGCGGCAGGCTGATGATGCGGGGGGCTGCTGTCGCAAGCTCACGAAGAGGCGTGCTGGCTGCAAGGAAACTGAGCAGTTTGAGTGCTGTGCAGGCCAGTATCAGCCCCGGTGCATCGGTGCAGAGCACCAGCAGCAGCAGCAGGGGAAGCAGCACCAGCCGCAGCTGGGTGTGCCAGGGGGCTGCCGCCATGCGGGGCAGGTTTGCCAGCGCAGTGAGCAGCAGAAGCAGCACCAGAATGAAGGGCAACTCTGCCTGCCGGTAAAGCAGCAGCCTGCCGCAGCACAGGGAGTAAGCGTAGCAGACAGGGGCCAGCGGTGAAAGGATCGCCCCTGTCCACACAAGCCAGCGGGTGATAGTGAGCCCGCGCCCGGCCAGCAGGACACTATGGCACCAGGCGGTCAGTATCACCAGCAGGCTCAGGCTCACATAGAGCAGAAAGGTGGATACCATGCCGCAGGCAATACCCGGCAGGAGCAGGTGGCCAACCAGCAGCAGGGGTTCTGCCAGTGCTGTAAGGGCGCAGAGCAGCAGGGTGAAACGCGCTGTGCGGGCCAGTCGGGCGGCAAGTTGGCGTACAGCCGGGAGGATATGGTATTCAATGGCCTCCATCGGTGGGGTCTTCCTCTTCTGTCAGTTCGGGGGCATAGCCTGCGGGGAAACGAGCCTTGCCACTCATATCCGTCAGTACCTGGCAGCTGGTGTAGCCGAGCTGCTCCATGAGGCGGCATACTTCGTGCCCCTGGTCGTGGCCTACCTCCAGCATGACCAGAGCCTTGCTTTCCAGGTGGGGCAGGGCTTCGCGCAGGAAGCGGCGCACTACATCCAGGCCATCGGGGCCGCCATAGAGTGCCGTGGCGGGGTCGTGCTGCACCTCGGCAGAAACCACCTCTCCTTCCGGCACATAAGGCAGATTTGCCAGCACCAGGTGGAAGCGTGTAGCAGGCGGTTGCAGGGCACCCTCCACCGGGGTGTCCCAGGCGGCAAAGAGATCGCTGCGGTAGGTCCGTACTTTTGCCCCGAGGCTCGTGGCATTCTCCAGCGTCAGGGACAAGGCGGCTTCAGAGATATCGGCCATGACCACCTCCGGGTTCAGCGGCATGAGCTCCAGCGCCAGGGTGATACCGATGATGCCGCTGCCGCAGCCCATATCCAGCACCCGTATCCCCTCCTGCCGGGGTGCCATCTGCAGCGCCATTTCCACCAGTTCCTCCGTTTCCGGGCGGGGAATCAGCGCGCGTGCATCGGTGCGGAATTCGCGGCGGTAGAATTCGGTGCTGCCCAGCAGGTGTTGCAGGGGTTCGCCCTGCCCACGGCGGCGGAGCAGCTCGCGCAGGGGGACCAGCTTATCCTCCGGCAGCGGGTCATCAAAATGCAGGTAGAGCCAGGTCTTATTACACCCCAGCACATGTACCATGAGGCTTTGCATGGAATGCCGCGCGGCATCCACCCCGCGGCTTTCCAGATAAGCCGTGCCGCTGCTGAGTACCTCTTGCACCGTTTTCATTGGCCTGTTATTTGAGTTCGTCCATTCGCTCCTCCATCTCCACATGCTGCATGTGGGAAATGACATCATCCAGCGCACCGGTTGTCAGTACGATATCGAGATTATAGGCTGTGTACCCGATGCGGTGGTCGGTGAAGCGATTCTGGGGGAAATTGTAGGTGCGGATTTTTTCTTCGCGGCCGCCGCTGCCGATGAGTGCCCGGCGCTGAGCGGAATACGATTCCTGAGCTTCGCGCTGCTTCATTTCGAACAGGCGGGCGCGGAGAATCCGCATGCCGGTCTCCTTGTTCTTGAGTTGCGAGCGCTCATTCTCACAGCGTACCATGATGCCTGTGGGCAGGTGGAAAATCTGCACGGCTGATTCTGTGCGGTTCACATGTTGCCCGCCCGCGCCGCCGGCGCGGCAGGTTTCAATCCGCAGGTCCTCCGGGCGGATTTCCACATCAATTTCCTCTGCTTCAGGCAGAACCGCCACTGTGGCCGTGCTGGTATGAATGCGCCCCTGAGTTTCGGTTGCCGGAACACGCTGCACGCGGTGTACCCCGCTCTCATACTTCAGGAAGCGGAAAACTTCTTCGCCGGAAATGCGGGCCGTTACTTCCTTGAACCCGCCAATGTCATTCGGGCTGGCATCCAGCACCTCGACCCTCCAGCCGCGCGATTCTGCATAGCGCTGGTACATACCCAGCAGATCTGCCGCGAAGAGCGCCGCTTCATCGCCTCCGGTGCCAGCCCGGATTTCCACCAGAGCATCGCGGTCTTCCGTTGCATCCCGCGGCAGAAGGCTGTATTGAATCTGCTCCGTCAGTTTTGCTACACCGGGTTCGAGCTCTGTTAGTTCCGCTGCCGCCAGCTCTGCCATTTCCGGGTCATCCGCGGCAAGAAGTTCGCGGTTTTCCTCAATCTGCTGCAAGGTGCTCTGCAGCGTATCCCAGTCGCGCAGCAATTCCTGGGTGCGGCGGTGTTCGCGCATCAGTTCTCCGGCTCGTTGCCGGTCCTGGAACAACTCCGGGTCTGCAATCTGCACCTCCAGTTCTGCCAGGCGTTCACGGCGTTTCTCGATGAGCGGGGCGTAATCCATAGTCGTCCTGCTCATTCTAGCCCAGACACTCCTTCCGTGCAAGCGCAATCTGTGTGCGTTCCACTCCGGTCGGCTGTCGTGCTCTTCAACACGGAATCTCCTGTGAATCCGGTGTCTGGCTGTTCTCATTTATACCCCGGCATTACACAATTTAGACTTGCCAGCTGCATACGACTATGGTACAAGTACCTCCGCACGGCCCACGCTGGTTGTGCACACTGCGTGGTCTCGTGGTGTAAAGGTAGCACTAGGGATTTTGATTCCCTCTGTCTAGGTTCGAATCCTGGCGAGACTAGCAAAGCGAATCTCCTAACTGTTGAAAATGTGGCAGTTAGGAGATTTTTCGCGACGGCGTTGCGACTGCCGATGCAAAAATCGTTCAAATTCAGACATTTTGGCATCATAAAATTTCTACATTTCGTCTGAGCGTAGGTCTGCTTTCAATTCTGACAGTTCTGTTGGCAATCCTACATTGACGCACTGCGTCAATCGCTCATTGCCAGTGGGTTTGTGCGAAATTTGAGAAAGAATCCTTGGTAAGGGCAGGCCATCAAAGGAGTGATTACCTATCTCATCCACAGCAGACAATTCATGCTCGTCATCAGTGAAAGTGCTAAGGGGCTTCACCACATCGCCATACCACCACCAGAACTCGGATAAGGCCTTGTAAGCCACCTGCTTGGTCATCCAATTGGCAAAGTCCTTGCCATTATTCCAGTTCCATTTATAAGTAATCTGCTCTATTATTATAAGTTATTTAGAGATATTGTTTTACAGATAAGAAGATAAACTGATTGATGTATAATTCACTCGTAACACCTCCATAAAATGTTTCCTTGCTTTTAGTCAAAAAAATGTTACCATTATCACCATGGTTGAAAGATACATAAAAATAATTTCTAAAACCGCCCTGATAGCGTTCGCTATGGCTAGCTGCACAGGAGTAGATAACGCAGGAAACGCGTTAGCAAGGGTTCTTGCAGACCCCAATTCTATAGTTGATGTGATAAATGAGGCAACTTATGACCCATTTGCACTTAGGCGAGAAGTTGAAAAATCATTCCAAGACCCAGTATACATTAGGTCTAAAGATAATTATGGTATGACATGTTACATCCTAAGTGAAAGAACAGTTGCAAAGGAAAAAAACATGCACTATATAACATCAAAAGAATACGATGCTCTGTTCCCTCAGGATAAAATCATGGGCGGAGTTAATTTTGCTGCCTTGAAGGAAACTTTAGCAACACGCAAAAACTATCGCGACCCTGTATATGCATACAAACCCAGTGGAGGTTTATTACCTGCTACATTCTATGGATTGATGGAAAGAGATGTAGCAAAATCTCAAGGACTGGAGTATTACACTCCCCAAGAAAATGATTTTATCAATCCTATCACATATAATCTAGACTGATTCGGTTATTAGCCATTGAAAAAACGGAGCGTCAGCATACTCAGACGCTCCGTTTTTTTACAGTAGACCTATTGATTACGCTTCCTTGTTGAATTTCTTTGCTTCATCAAGGTTAATATACACATCGGTCATCCCCAGTTCTTCCTTGAGATAGTGCAGGAGATGGCTTCCATTGAGCAATTGTATAGGTTTGTCCTTCGCGAAGGAGTAAGAATCACCACCATAATCAGAAGTTGTTACAAGAATGGCCTTGTTAGCTCCTTCATGCTGCAAGGTGCCATAGAGGTCTCGAACAGCTGACGGAGATACGAGATTTGTGTATCGTTTTGCTTGAATGATGAACTTACCTCCGCTGATGGGATCAGGATTGAACGCCACTGCATCCACTCCTCCATCTCGTGATGCCCTAGTAACCTTACACGAGCCTCCATGCTTACTGAACAACTTCTCAAAGAGTTCTCTGATTAAGTTTTCAAAGTCCTGCCAAGGCATCGTTGCTAGGTTTGTGCCTCGCTGTAATCCACTAGCAACGCTGTATCCCTCTACAAATCTTGCATCCTTATCTTGAATTTGTCGAATGGGCTTAATTGCCACCTTATCTGCTATATTAGCTGCTGCAACCCCCTTAAAGCGACGGAAACATTCGTAGGAATCAATAAGTTCAAGGTTTAATTCACTGAACTCCTCGCGGTTCATCTGTAAACTGCAAGCACAAATACGAATTGGTTTACCAACAGACTTATCGACCGTATCCAAAATGCCATTGACTGTTACAGATTCGATACACTCAACCTCCTCGTGCTGGAATACACAATGCATTACAGCTAACACAATATCGTATACAAGTTTATTGTATACTTTGGAAAACTGTGAATCTTTGATGCAATTTAAAGAAATAGCACCTCGTTTTACAGCAACATCGATGGGCAAATCTCGTATATCATCGATATCAGGCAATAGATAATCAACAATAACAGAAGAATTAGAAAAGTTTACTGATATCACAGGGGAGTTCTGATGCACCCTTGGCAATTGCTCTAGTGAAGCTGATATGAACTCTTCAATGACAGAGGTATCGCCTTTACGATATCGTTCCAAGCATGAGTGAACAGACTTGAACTTTTGAACAGTCTCCTCTCTTACTTTTCTCTTTTCTTCGTTAAAGTTTTTAACCTCAATTTCCCAATTGCGCTTCTCTTGTTCGTAATGCCTAGCTGCTTTTTTTACAGAAAGGTAGGTAAATATCTTTTTCGTAGTTATCCACGAAAAGAATCCAGCAATTGCGAAAACAAGAATTAACAGATATGGAGAGCCATCACCAAACACTATCATTGATAGCCCAGCGACTAGAAATGTCGAGATAACACTGAAAGGTATAAGGAGTATGAAGGCCGCCAACAAAAATAAGCAGCCAACTTTCGCTTTTCCTCCCTGTTTTGTGGGTTCTTCAGGAGCAGAAGTATTATCAATAGCTTCAATCTTATTGAGTAAATCCGAATCCAAGTTCAAAAGTTTATAATATATATCATTGATACATGAAGCCGCATTGGGCAAATAGCTTGTCAAAGATTTCTTTATTTTTTCAATTTCAGGATTGAGAAGCGTCATAAGGTATTGTTCGGCTACGCTCTCTCTATAAGTTGCGACCTCTTTATCAACAAGATTATGTTTTTTCTGAATATCTTTTACATCTTGCTCAAGTTGCCTATGTTCTGCCCTCATTTCAGAAGTCATCATTCCATTTGTAAACTTAAGCAATTTCTCAAATTTAGCCTGTCTGACATTTATGCTTTCACATTCATTTTGTATATCTTGCAACAATGCCAGATGATGGTCATTCACCTCTTCATCTATCTTTTGAACGACACTATAGATAAAATCTCGCGATTCGGTCAGAGAAGGTCTAGTGGTGTTTGCTTCTGTTCCTAATATGGATGAGAGAGAAGAGTTCATGAGCAATGAATGAGTTGTGGTCATGCTACCACAATTTCTAAATATTACAAGTTAAAACTCATCCTGTTAAGTTTGTAGGCAAATTAGGGTAGAATGTTGTAAAATTCCTCTGCTTCCGTCTTGGTGATGGCTCTGCGATAGTGCTTCAACAGCATTCCGATGTCATGTCCCAACTGGTTAGCCGTCTCGGTGTAACCCTGACTTTCAGCCATGAATGAAGCAGCAGTGTGACGGATGCAGTTCTTCGGAAGAACAATCCCTGTCTCCGTTGCCAGTGCTTTGAGGAAAGAACTGTGAGCAGTCTTACGCTGTTTCAGAGTATCACCTTGGATAAGCGTATCAGTAGCATCCATGCTCACACCATTAGCACGAGCAAAGTCCTTGCCATTATTCCAGTTCCATTTGTATGTAATCTATTCTCTCATTATAAATTATTTAGGGAATGTTGGGAAGAAAAATACCCACCCAAGGTATAAAACCAAGGGTGGGTGATGGGAAGATTGCTATTCGCTCGTGTTACTACTTTGCTCCTGCGGCTTTCAAGAGTTCAACGATTTCCGTATGAGCATTGTAAGTAGCATTATGCAAAGGCGTCCTGCCATTCTTATTTGTTTTATTGACATCCGCTCCTGCTTTTATCAGCAGTTGGACGATTTCTGTGTGACCCTTTTCAGCAGCCCAAAACAAAGGCGTCCTGCCATCCTTATTTGCTTTATTGACATCCGCTCCTGCTTTTATCAGCAGTTGGACGATTTCCGTGTGACCCCTATGGGCAGCCCAATACAAAGGAGTACTGCCATCCTTATCTGCTTGATTAACATCCGCTCCTGCTTCTATCAATAACTTGACGGGTGTTGGGTTTTTATAACCAGCAGCACGAAACAACGGAGTGTGGCCATAGATGTTTGCTTGATTAACATCCGCTCCTGCTTCTATCAACAACTTGATGGCTTCTGCGTTACCCTTCTGAGCAGCACGAAACAACGGAGTTGCGCCATCGTTCTCTGCTTTATTAACATCCGCTCCTGCTTCTATCAAAAACTTGACGGCTTCTGCGTTACCCTTCTGAGCAGCCCAATACAACGGAGTTGCGCCATCGTTGTCTGCTTGATTAACATCCGCTCCTGCTTCTATCAAAAACTTGACAATTCCCGTGGGCCTATTACAAGCAGCCTCATGCAACGGAGTTTCGCCACGCTTATTTGCTTTATTAACATCTGCTTCTGTGGTTATTACTCCAAGTTCTTTCAGTTCTCTTAATGCACATTGGTGGGGTGAAAAGTAATAACTTAGAAAACCAATTATGCCACCAAAAAGAACTACTCCAATTACAATAAATAAGGCCTTTGACCTCTTCTTGCTTTTTAAGTTGGATGAGGGCAAGTGACGTGTCTGATTATCTATGGACGCCTTTATCTGCTCAACTGATACTTTATCGGACATGGTAATAATTTGGTTCTGGTGGAAACTGTTTCGCCCCAAAAGACTGCTCTCTTGGGGTGTAAATAATGTAACATGCCCCCCCCCCACACACGTCAAGGATAAAAGAGACTAAAATTCAAAATTTTGGAATGAGAACAACAGAATTATCCCTACACCTCACACGGAATCAGGAGTGATGTTGTAGTAAGCCTCGGCTTCCGACTTGGTGATAGCACGGCGATAGTGTTTCAACAGCATGCCGATGTCATGTCCCAACTGATTAGCAGTCTCGGTGTAGCCCTGACTTTCTGCCATGAATGAAGCAGCCGTGTGACGGATGCAGTTTTTGGGCAGGCCAAAAGGAAAATCCCCCTGCCGCCATGCAGCAGGGGGATTGGAAAGCCATTGGAGGTACAGGAGCTTTACTCCTCTTCTTCCTCTTCTTCGTCAGAGGATTCTTCTTCTTCCTCTTCTTCCTCAGACTCCTCTTCCTCATCGGAAGATTCTTCGTCTTCGGATTCCTCTTCATCCTCAGATTCCTCGGAGTCCTCCTCGTCTTCGGATTCCTCCTCATCGCCAGCAGCAGCTTCCTTGGCGGCGCGTGCAGCATCAAGGGCTTCCTGCTCGGCCTTGCGCTTAGCTGCGGCAGCAGCGCGCTCAGCCTCTACCTCGGCGCGGGTCTTCGGCTTGGAAATCAGGTACTTGGCATCGGTCAGACCGGTGTCCCGGCGGGCCTTTACGCGGGCTTCATCGTAATTGGCTTCATGCAGGTAGGTCATGATGGCATCGGAAAGGTCGCGGCGCTGCTTGCCGTCGCACACATACATCTTGTAAGCGCCGACGAAGGGCAGATGCCAGGCGGCAACACCATCGCGGGGAATAAGGATGCCCACGAGGTTGGCCTTGCCGTCAGAGCAGATACCCCACACGCGCTGCTGGCCCTCCGGGGAGGTCATGGCAATGTAGTACTGCGGGTAGGCGTAGGTGAAATTCTTGATGGTGGAGTTACGCAGCCAGGTGTCAATGGCGCGGCGCACATTATCCGGCATGGGGCCGGCTTCCGTGCAGAGGCGGTTCTGGGGATCAGCTGCGTCGTTGTAGCTGAAGATGGTCACATTGGTGCCCTCACGCAGCTGCTCGGCACGCATGCTGGAAGGCTGGGTGGTGGTGATAGTGCAGGAAGTGACCAGCACTGCTGCGGCAGCCATGCCGCAGGTCAAGGCAATACGTTTGAGGAGATTAAAGTGTTTCATGGCGTTTCGTTGCTCCTCATTCTAGCCAATGTGCAAGGGAAAAGACAAGCAAAAATTTGCATTTTCTGCAAAAAAGTTCATTTTCCGCAGACGGAACATGTCAGCAACCGCAAAATTTGGCTCTGGCAGGGAAAATGAGCTTGACGCTACGCGCTCGCACAGGCACAATGGGAAAAGTATGAAATTTTCCTCCCACGCGTTACAGGCGGGCACACGCGGTGCCGCCATGCTGGCATTAGGGCTTGCCTTTATCCTGAATTCCTGCGAAGAGAAGGAGCCCGCAGTTCCCGCAGAAACAGCTGCTGCCCCTGTGGCAGAACCTGCACCTGAGCCGCAGGTGGATATGCTGGCCGAAACCCGCGAAGCTCTCTTCAACTATGCCGTCTATACCCTGGGTTCCAAAGTGACCAGCCCTGAGACCTTTCCCGAGCTCAACAGTATGGTGAAGGATATGCTGGAGAAACTGCGTGCCTACTACACCGAACTGCAGAAGCAGGCTCCCAGCGAGGAACGCGCCCGCCTGGCTCTGCAGATTGCCACCACCACCCGTGACCTGGGGGCGTATGCCAAGGCTCAGGGCGAATACGAGAATGCTCTGGCAGAGGTAGAGGCCCTGCCGGAGGAACTGCGTTCCACCCCTGCCTGCCAGCGTCTGCTGAGCGCCTGTCAGAATGGCATTGGTGTGTGCCTGCTTGCCCAGAACAAGGCCGCCGATGCTCTGCTCCGGTATGAAGCTGCTCTCGTTGTAGACGAAGGTCTGTACAACCAGGTAGGCCCGAAGGAAGGGGAGGAGCTTCCGGAGGGTGAGGTGTCTCCTGAGATTTCGAAGGCAGCAGCCGACCTGCTCGACTCCTACCGCTGCCTGGGCGATTGCCTGCGCGCGATGGAAGACCCCGAGGAAGCCCGTGCCACCTACATGAAAGGCCAGACTCTGGCTCAGCGTCTCAAGCGGTTGTCGACGGAAATGTCTCTCTCTTATGTCAAGCTTCTCACCTCTCTGGGCAATCTGGATAACTCCCTGGGTAAATCGAAGGAGGCACTCCAGTCCTGGGTGGTGGCTGCCAAAATCTGCCAGGGGCTCAATGGCAGCAGTCCCAAGCTGGAGGTGAAGGCTGAAACCAAGCGCTGCTTCGATGCCCTGCTGCCCGCCATTCAGTCCGTCGGGCAGAAGGTACAGGCTGAGCAATCGGCCAGCGAAGCCCGTGCAGCAGAGGAAAAGGCCGCTGCTGAAAAAGCCGCTGCCGAGCAGGCTGCTGCAGAAAAGGCCGCCGCAGAGCGTCTGGCTGCCGAGCAGGCCGCTGCCGCGCAGACTCCGGCTGCCCCCGAGGCGCAGGCTGCTCCCGAAGCCCCTGCGGTTGATGCCGCAAGCCAGGAGGAGACCAATAAGCGCGTGCGCCGCCGCCGTCGTCGTAGCTAACCCCTCTTTTTTTTGAAGCTCTGTGGCCCGGTTTCTGATTTCGCTTGCTGCGCTGGAGCGCAACGCCCGCATCCTGCAGGAAGTGGCAGAGGCATCCGGTGCGCGCATGCTGGTGGCACTCAAGGCGTTTTCCACCACCGCCGGACTGGCTGCCTTGCGTCCGTATGCAGCCGGTTGCTGTGCCTCCGGCTTGTATGAGGCCCGTCTGGGTGCAAAGCATCTCGGTGGGCACGTGGCCGTGTATTCCCCGGCTTATCGCGAGGCTGAGCTGGCTGAGTTGCTCGACTTTGCCCACCATATTGATTTTAACAGCATTCCCCAGTGGCAGCGCTGGCGCAGTCTGTGCCTGGAGCATCCGCGAGTGAAGAGCGGGGCCTTGCAGCTGGGGCTCCGGGTCAACCCCTGTTTCTCCACCGGGCACACTCCGCTGTATGACCCCTGCATACCGGGGTCGCGGCTCGGAATCCCGGCAGACCAGCTGGGCGGGGTGGATTTAACCGGCATCAGCGGGCTGCATTTCCACACACTCTGTGAACAGGGGGCGGGTGAACTCATTGATACCTTCCGCGCCTTTGAAAAACAATTCGGCGGCCTGCTGGCCAGTCCGCAGATTCGCTATATCAACCTCGGTGGCGGGCATTGGATAACCAAGCCGGACTACGACCGCGCCGCGCTCATTGACCTTTTGCGCGAAATCCGCAGCATGTACCGGGTCGAGGTGTTCCTGGAGCCTGGCGAGGCCTGGGCCATCCACACCGGGGTGCTTCGTGCGCGCGTGCTCGATATCTTTGATTCCCTGGGCTACCGCCATGCTATTCTGGATGTGAGCGCCAGCGCCCACATGCCCGATGTGCTGGAAATGCCCTACCGCCCGGATGTATACGCCGTGCAGTCCGGTGGTACCGGCGTGCCGGCTGTCTGCCTGCCCGGTGAGGCCTATGCTGCCGCCGGAGAGGCAGGTGAAAAGCTCTTTACCTATCGCCTGGGGGCTCCTACCTGCCTGGCGGGTGATGTGCTGGGCGATTATTCCTTTGACCACCCCCTGCAGGTGGATGATGAGCTGGTGCTGGACGATATGAGCCACTACACCATCGTGAAGACCACCCATTTCAACGGCGTGCCGCACCCGGACATTGCCGTGCTGCAAGCCGATGGCGCTATCCGCACGGTGCGCCAGTTCGGCTATGCCGACTTTGAATCCCGCCTGGGTTGAGTCTACTGCTCGTGGTGGGAGTCCAGCAGCGAGCGGTAGGACGGCAGCTGCCAGTTGAGGTAAACGGCCACCATGCGTACGGAGAAGGCTACAATCGTTCCCAGAATATAGGATACCTGGTAGGGGCAGTTGAAGTATTGCAGCACCACGAAGAGCAGGCTGCCCGCGAAGGCAGCAGAGGCATACACTTCTTTTGAACGGAAGACATAGGGGACATTACCGGTAAGCACATCGCGCAGGGCACCGCCCGCCACACCGGTGCACACCCCCATGCAGATACAGACAATCCCGGAGCATCCCAGGTAGTAGGCCTTGGCTGCCCCCAGCAGGGTGAAGAAGGCCATGGCAAAGGTATCCGCCACGCGGATGGTACCCACCGGCGGATTCCAGAAGCGGGTCACATAGAACATGATGAGCGAGGTGGCCAGCGCCATGTAGAGGAACTGGACATCATGCCCGACGACCCAGTATATGGTCACAGGTGTGCCATTGTGGTTGACCATGCCGCTCAGGAGTATATCGCGCACGGTACCACCGCCCAGGGAGGCAATGGTACCGCATACCAGCACCCCGACAATGTCCATCCGCACGCGGCTGGAGGCCGTTGCACCGGCAATGGCACCCACCACGGTTGCAAAGACGCAGCAGAAATAGAATAACGGGTGCTCGCCGAAATTCTGTACCGCCTGCAGGCTATCCGGGTTACAGGTATCCAGTTCCATTGTTACCGAAGGGCTTTGCCGAGCAGCCAGAAGATGAACAGCACCAGCAGCACCGGCCAGAACAGCTGCAGTGCTCCAACCATGAGGATGATGATGCCCACCAGCATGAGAATGAAGATGAGCACCGGCCCCAGCAGGCCGCTTCGGCGCAGAATGGTGAAGAATCCCGGGTTGCGTTCCTCTTCCTCCTCCTCGCTCAGATTCACGGTGTGCAGCGGT
>CAJGDB010000011.1 GCA_904502165.1 uncultured Akkermansia sp. | reverse complement strand
CAGGGAGAGGATAGACTGACCCGCCTATGCCTGATGCAGATTAACCGCCAGGGAAAGGTTTTCAAAGCAGAGTTCCGGGATGCGGTTATCTGCTCACGCCGGCGTCTCGCCTACCCGCAGGCTCTTGCCGTGCTGCAGGGCGGCTCCGGCACAGGAGATGACGAGGTGGATGCCATGATTAAGGAGGCCGGCAAACTGGCCGCCCTGCTGCGGCGCAAGCGTTTCGAGGCCGGGGCATTACAGCTCGATATGCCCGAAATACGGCTCATCACCGATGAACATGGAGCTCCGGTCGATATCGAGGTGGAAACCAGCGATGAAGCCCACCAGCTCGTGGAGGAATTCATGCTGGCAGCCAACGAATCCGTAGCACAGGCTCTCAATGCCCACCAGTTGCCCACCATCTACCGCGTGCACGAAGCCCCGGATCCGGCAAAGTTGAACGAACTCGCCCAGGAGCTCAAGGCTTATGGCATCAAGGCCGGTTCCCTGGAGACAAGGGAGGAGCTCAATGCCGTCATGGCCCGGCTGGAAGGCCACCCGGATGAGGATATTCTCAAGGTTCGCGTTCTGCGTGCCATGATGCGCGCCCGCTACTCACCGGATGCCCTGGGGCACTACGGCCTGGCTAAAGGCGACTACTGCCATTTCACCAGTCCCATCCGCCGCTATGCAGACCTCGTGGTACACCGCTCCTTCAGCCGTCTGAGCGGCACACCCTCTGCCCCCCTGCCCGGCATGGCTGCACTCGCTGCCGTTGCAGACCATATCTCTGAGACAGAGCGCAATGCAGCTGCCGCAGAAAGCGAAGCCCAGCAGAGCATGATGTCCCGCTTCCTCGAATTGCAATGCGAGAAGGAGCACCCTCGTGTCTGGGATGCCGTGGTGCTGGCCTGCTGGCCCCAGGGACTTGCAGTTGAAGTACCCCTGCTGAATGTCAAGGGCTTCGTATCGGGCGCGGATTTACCCGGAAAATGCACCTGGTACTTTGAGCGCCACGCAGAACGATGGACCAGCACCGATGCCCATTGCTTCTACCCGGGGGCCAAAATCCGAGTCATCCCTACGCGAGTGGATGCTGCTACCGGATTCGCTGATTTTAAACCTGTTGATGAGGTATAGCAGCCTGTCACCCCACTCGTCTGAGGCAATTTCCTGCTTGATTTCCGGCCAGAGATATGCTAGATAGCTCTGATATGTTGAAATTTTTCCTGAATCTGACCCTTTGCCTGGTGCTTGCCGGTTCTGCTATGGCTGAATGGAAATCGCCTCATGACCTGAAGCTGGAAGAAGAAGCTCCGGCTTCGCTCATCCCCTTCCCCCGCGAAGTGGAATGGAAAGAGGCTAAAATTAAAATTCCCGCTGCAGAGGGATGGAAACTCAAGGGAAATGCTGCCGATTCCGTCAGAATTGCCTGGAAAGGACTTCTGCACGATATCAAAGGCAACGCAAAGGGCAGCATGACAGTAGCCCTGAAGAAAGCGGGTGATAAACTGGATGCAGAAGCCTCCGCCGAGGGGTACATCCTGCAGGTTGGCAAAAAAAGCATCACCATCGAAGCCAATGCAGAAGCCGGTTTCTTCTATGGCCTGCAGACACTCCGCCAGCTGGTACACGGCAAGAAAACTCTCACCCAGTGCAGAATCAAGGACTGGCCGGCTTTCAAATACCGCGGGTACATGCAGGACAGCGGCCGCAATTTCCGCAAGCTTGACCGCCTGAAGAAAGAGATTGACCTTGCAGCCCGCCTGAAAGTCAACCTTTTCCACTGGCATCTGACGGATCACCACGGGTGGCGCGTACAATGCAAGAAATACCCCATTCTGAACAATCCGAAGACCCGCGAGCGAGACCATAATGACACGTACTCGTATAGCGAGATTCGTGAACTCATCCAATATGCCAGAAAACGCCATGTGCTGATTCTGCCGGAATTGGATATGCCCGGCCACAGCTCCTATTTCCCGAAGGCATTCAACTGCCGCATGGAATCTGAGGAAGGCATGAAGATTTGCACAGAACTGCTGAATGAATTCTGCAAGGAAATACCGAAGGCGCTCTGCCCCATCATCAGTTTCGGGGCAGACGAAGTCCACATTGCCAATGCTGAACAGTTTGTAAACATGGCATGCAAGGTCCTCAAGGCTAACGACCGAGACCATGCCCAGTGGGCTGGTGGACGCGATTTGAAGGTACACCCGGATTCCATCCAGAAGCGCTGGGCCGAGGGCTTTGCCGGCTGTGTCAAATCCCTTGAGAATATCTCCGGCAGAACGCTCGACTATGCCGTCGGTTATTCCAATGTGTACTCCCCGGCCATGATGGTGCGCCGCTATTTCTTCATGCGCCCCTGCGGTGCAGCAAAGGGAGATGAGAATTGCCTGGGTGTTGTCCTCGGTATCTGGCCGGACGGCAAGGTAGACAACAAGGAATGGATTCCCGGCATGTGCAACATGTGGCCGGCCATGTGCGCCATGGCAGAGCGAGGCTGGATTGGCGGCGCTGGCCAAGGTGATGGATTTATCCCGGAAATGCCGGCCATCGACACAGAGGCGGGCAAAGCCTATCATCTCTTCGAGCAACGCATGGCTGATATCCGCCAGAGTATCTTCAAGAATGAAGATTTCCCCATGTGGCCGGAAAGCTCGGTAACCTGGACTCTTGTTGAACCGGTGGATTCCGCAACGGCAGAAAATGTCCGCAATAAGGTTCTGAACAATGAACTGGATACCCTTACAACGAAAAAAGTGAATTGCTCCAACCTTTACTTCCGCACGCGCGATGGCTCGGGCAACCAGGGTATGTATCGCAACGCCAAGACAGGTGTAACGGTCTGGGCAGTCACTGAAATTCAGGTAGAAAAGACAGGAAAGTATCCGTTCATGATTGGCTTCGATGCGCCGGAACGCTCTAACCGCCGCTGGACTGGCGTACCCGAAAACGGCAAATGGTCGCAGGCTGGGACCCGGGTGTGGATTAACGGTCAGGAGGTAAACAACCCCAAGGTGTACAAACTTGCCGGCCAGCGTGCACTTGCAGCCAAGGTGTGGGGGTTCAGCGACCCGCTGGATCTGGAGGAAGTATGGTGGATGCTTGACCCGACAGAGCTGACACTCAAAAAGGGCAAAAATACCATTGTAGTGGAACAGCCGTATCCCGGGTATCATCTTGACTGGGCTATCCACTTCACTCCCCTGTTCAGTCATAAATAATTCATGACACCCAACAATTTCCGGTGAACACGCAAGAATCTTGACTTTTCCGCGTATTCATAGTAGACACATAATCGACAACAGTACATCACACATATGAAGAAGACGTACATTATGATTCTGGCAGGTCTGGCCATCGCTGGTGCCACGACCACATACTGCTTCTCGCAGAACAACCAGGAAATCGCCGTTACCACCCCTGCACCGGCCGAGGCCGTTGTGGCAACTGAGGCTGCAAACGCCCCTGTAACCCCGACCACCATCTCCGCAGAGGATGCCAAGAGGGCTTTCTCCTACTTTATCGGCTATCGTTTCGGCCAGGAAGTATCTGCCGGGGCCACCACGCTTACGGCTGATGATTTTGACAAGGATACCTTCTTCCAGGCTCTCCAGGACAGCCTGACCGGCCAGCAGCCCAGCATGGACCAGGCCATCATCGAGGCCGGCATGAACTCCTTTGTGATGACCATGCAGCAGCGTGAAGCCGCCAAGGCACAGGCCAACCTGGCTGCAGGCAAGGCCTACCAGGAAGCCTATGCCAAGAACGAAGGCGTGACCAAAACGGAGAGCGGCCTGCTCTACACCATCATCACCCCTGGTGAGGGCCGCAAATACGACCCCGCAACGGATGGTGCCGGTGCTATCTGCAATGTAAGCTACGAAGGCAAGCTTATTGATGGCACGGTGTTCGACAAGAGCCCCGCCCCTATCGACATGCCCATTGACCGTGTGGTGCCCGGTTTCTCCGAAGCCCTCAAACTCATGCCTATCGGTTCTACCTGGGAAGTCTGCATTCCCTCTGAACTGGCTTATGGTCCCCAGGGTCCTGCCCCCATCGGCAACAACTCCACCCTCATCTTCACCATTACGCTCAACAACATCTCCAAGGCCCCGGAGCCGCAGATGGGTGCTGGAGCCCGCAGCCTTAACCAGCTGCCGCCGGAGATTCTCCAGCAGCTTCAGCAGCAGGGGCTTGAGCTGATGCCCGAGGAAAGTGATGCAGAAGAAGATGCTGAGGAACCGGCAGAGGAACTGCCTGTGCCCGCAGAGCAGGCTCCGGCCGCTCCTGCTGCACCCACCGCAGCAGAGAGCTTCTAAAGCTCCATTCCTGACATATTTCCACATACGGACACCCCGCATCTCCCTGCGGGGTGTTTTTGTGATTCCGGGCAAGAGCGTTCTCCAGTCAGGCACGCACGATAGGTTCTTGACACGGCGCAGTTCATTCAGTAAAGTAAGGCTATGCACAAGCTCACAGAGTCTATTGGTAAATACTTACTTGCCGCTGTTTCCCCGCTTATCCGGCATCCGGAGACTGCCGAACTGCGTGTAGCCTCCAGCCCTGCGGGAGATATCCTGCGCTTCCGTCTTGTGCTCGAACAGGCCGATGTGGCCCGCGTCATCGGCCGCAACGGCATGACCGCTTCAGCCATCCGTTCCCTTGCCAAGGCTGCAGGAGAAAAGGCTGGCACCAAGGTTGTCGTACACATACTCTCCCGAGAAGAGGCCGACGCCGCCTGATTCCGCTTTCGTGATATCTCATTCGGTTCATGCAGGAACTTTTTGCAGATTTGCCTGCAGCCGCACCAGCAGCACGCGTGCTGGTGGATGGCATGAATGACATGGTGCTGGATTATGCCATCCCGGCCACCATGCAGGGAGTGACCCGCGGCAGTCGTGTAGAGGTTCCCTTGAGAAACCGCAGCACCACAGGCACCGTCATGGCCCTGGTGCAACCAGAACCAGAATGGGCAGGCAGACTGCGTCCTCTGCTCCGCCTGGTGAGTGAGGAAGCTACGGTCACCCCTGCTCTCATGGATATGGCTGAATGGGCTGCCCGATATTACGCCGTGCCGGTAGAGCAGATGATACGCTGCATTGTGCCGGAGCCGGTGCGCCAGGAACGGCACGAAGAAAAGACCCGCAAAGTGATCGTTCTGCAGGATTGGCCAGACGATGACAAACTCAACAAAATCAATCGCAAAGCTCCGAGACAGGCTGCCATTCTGCGGTATCTGCATGCCAGCGATGAAAAACGAGAGACGCTTTCTGCCCTGGGCGGTTCGCCTGCGCTGGCACCATGCAGAGCCCTTGAGAAAGCCGGCTATGTGCGTATTGAGGAAGAACAGGTTCATCGTGATCCGGCTGGGAACGAAACCTTTGCCCAGACCAGTCCCCTCTCTCTGAATGAGGAACAGGCTGCGGCTCTGCAACGGATAAATGCTGTCTTTGACGCAGCAGACAGCGCGCCCATCCTCCTGCAAGGAGTGACCGGCAGTGGTAAGACAGAAGTTTATCTGCAAGCTGCTCAGCGGGCCATGGCCCAGGGAAAGGGAGTTCTTATCCTGGTGCCGGAAATCTCCCTGACACCGCAGACCATGGCCCGGTTCAAGGGGCGCTTTGCTGATTCACCTGGCAGCGTGGCCATTCTGCACAGCGCCATGAGCGATGGTGAACGCTTCGATGAATGGCACGCCATACGCCGAGGCAAGGCCCGCATTGCCATAGGTCCGCGCTCCGCGGTTTTTGCCCCGGTGCAAAATCTCGGGCTCATCATTGTGGATGAAGAGCATGATTCTTCTTACAAACAGGAAAACAGCCCGCGTTATCATGGCCGGGACCTGGCTGTCCTGAGAGCAAAACTCGAAGGCTCAGCCATTGTGCTGGGGTCTGCCACCCCCTCGCTGGAATCACTCTACAACGTACAGCAGTCCAAGTACACCATGCTTCGTATGGATAAACGGGCCGATGGCCAGAGACTCCCCCTCACCCGCGTGCTCGATATGCGGACTGAGGCCAAAGATAAACGCAATCTCGGCATCCTCTCCGAGCGTCTGCGTATGGCCATTGACGAGCGTCTGCTCAAGGGAGAACAGGTGATACTGCTGCTCAACCGCAGAGGCTTTGCCCGAGCCCTGCAATGTCCGGAATGCGGCTACACAGCCAACTGCGAGCATTGCGCCTTGCCCATGACCTACCACGCCACAGAAAACCGCCTGGTTTGCCATATCTGCGGCTATCGGCAGATGGTTCCGCCCTGCTGCCCTGAATGCCATACCACCAACATTTCACTGGAGGGATATGGCACACAGAAGGTGGAGGCTGTTTTGCGCCGCTGCTTTCCGCAGGCTCGCCTTCAACGCGTCGATGCCGATGTCACGACCCGCAAGAATGCCCTGCGGGATATTCTGGCAGATTTCCGGGCGCACCGGACCGATATCCTGCTGGGTACCCAGATGATATCGACAGGACTCGATTTCCCCGGAGTAACGCTGGTGGGGGTACTCAATGCCGACCTTGGGCTCAACATTCCGGACCCACGGGCTGCAGAACGCACCTTCCAGCTGCTCACCCAGGTAGCAGGCCGGGCCGGACGAGGAGAGCTGGATGGAGAAGTCATCATTCAGACCTACACACCGCAGGCAGCAGCCATTCAGTTTGCCCGCCGGCATGATACAGATGGATTTGCGGAGACAGAAATGGAACTACGCCGGCAGATGAATTTTCCGCCGTTCTGCCACATGGCCGTCATCACCACCCGGAGCGAGCAGGAGGAAGTTGCAGCCCTTGCCATGGAAACCTTGCACAAACGATTGATGAATGCCCTGCCCCCGCAGGTGCAGATAAGCGATCCTCTGCCGGCCCCCCTGGCCAAGGCATACGGTCAATTCCGCTACCAGTGCACACTGAAGGCCCCGGGAGCCCGCCTGCTGTCCGATATCTGCAGCCGCGAAATAACCGGCATGAACTGCGGAGAGGGTGTTTCCATCTCGCTTGATATTGATGCCTATTCCTTCATGTGAAATTTTTATTGACTTTTTGAGCATTAAACGCTAAATCCGACTTATGAAAACCAATCTCCTCATGCTGAGCCTGCTGGCAGGGCTCTTCGCCCTTAATCTTCCTGTTGTGCATGCAGAAACAGATAGTGATTCCGGAATTGTCAGGAAGGAAAAGAAAGCAAAGAAAGCCAAACGCAGCAAAAAGGACTCCGCAAAGGAAGAAACAACTGAGGAGGCAGAGGAGGAATCTGTCGTGGCCTCCATTCTGAAGCAGAACACCTATTTCAACCAGAGCACACCCAATTTCAAGGCTGATTACTTCATCTTCCTCAAATCAGCCTCATGGTGCGGGCCTTGCAATGCAGAAATGCCCAAAGTTGCCAGGGCTTACGAGCAGATGAAGGCCTCCGGCCGCGTTGAGCTCATCCTCATGAGCCATGACCAGACCCAGGAAGCAGCCGAAAAATTCCTGCAGAAATATAATGCCACCTTCCCGGGTATGATGCGTGGCTCCCAGTACCCGGACATGCCGAAATCCCGGGGTATTCCCTCTGCAGCCATTCTGAAGGCAGATGGCACGGTCATCACTTCCGGGCATGGTGCCATCATTCAATCGTGGAAGGAACACACCATCGGTAAATACGCGATCATCGACGATTCCGGTGAGCCGCTCGTAGGTAAGGCTCTCAAGAAAATCAAACTCCTTCAAGGTAAAGCCTCTGCTAATGCAGATTTTTATATATATTTCTATCAGCCGACCATCAACGAGGAGTCTCTCGCCCTGCTCGCGCAGGAAGCCAAGGATATGAAGAAGGCTAAATTTGAGTGCATCTACATCAATGGTGATGACTCTGCAACAAATGTCCAGAAGACCCTGCGGAAAAACAAACTGAAGGTCGCCGCTGCGCTGAAGAAGACGGCTGGTGTCTCCGAGCTTCCCGGCATAGGGGCTCTGGGCAGCCAGGAAACTGTCACCGTTGTCACGAAAAGCGGTACTGTCGTGACAGAAGGGCGTGCAGAACTCCTTGGCGAATGGAAAGACATCGCAGAGGCTAATAAAAAGTAACATTGACGGCTGAACCATTCACTGATACAATACGCAGGTCATGAAGCATACATTCTTCTATCTTTCCCTTCTCCTTGGCTCTCTTATCTGCCTGGGTACCCTCCCTGCACAGGCCAAGGATGACAAGAAGCTCTCTGCTGCAGAAAAACGCGAACTCAAGAAAAAGGAACGGGAAGCCAAGAAAGAAGCCCGGAAGAAATCCAAGGGAGATAAGGACGACGAGAAAGATGAAGCCAAGAAAGACGACAAGCCTGATAAGAAGGCTGTCAGTAATGCCGTCAAGAAGCTGAAGCCGGTATGCGGCCGAATCAAGGGCAATGGTAAATTCTACATGTATATCCAGTATACGACCATGACCGAAGCTGGTGAGGAAATGCTGACCAAAATCAGCGAGGCTGAGCGAGGCCTCAAATCGGCCAAGGTGTGTGCTTTCCTCATTTCTGACGACGCCTCCATTGAGGACGACGAAGCAGAAAAGACCCTCAAGAAAATGAAGGTAAAGCTGCCTATGGTCCGCAAATTCGGCAAGATGGAAGAACAGCTGCCCGGATACAAGGATGCCACACCTCCCCGGATTACGATTGTTGACCCCACGGGCAAGGTTGTTGCCGATGGCGGTGAAAGCCTTCTCGAAACATGGCCAGATGCCATTGGTGCCAAGAAACCCGCCAAACCTGCCGAAGAGGAAGAAGAAACAGACGACGAATAAAGCCATGAAGGAAACCCTTATCGACCTGAAGGAACGCCGCAGCTGCCGTAAGTACACCACACAGCAGGTAGCCGAGGAACAGCTGCAGGATATACTGGAGGCCGCTACCTATGCCCCTACCGGACACGGGCAGCAGAGCCCGCTCATGGTGGTTGTGCAGGAGCCTTCCCTGCTTGCCACTCTTTCAGAATTGAACGCACGGATTATGGGCACCACGCGTGATCCTTTCTACGGAGCACCCACGGCCGTCATCGTGTTCCAGGATACTACCTGCACCACCGGGCATGAGGATGCCTGCATGGTCATGGCCAATCTGCTTAACGCAGCCCACGCTGTGGGGCTTGGTTCATGCTGGATCAACCGCGGCAGGCAGATGTTTGAGCTGCCTGAAGGGGAAAAGTTAAAGAAGGAATGGGGAATTTCCGACCACATGGCAGGCCTGGCTGTCTGCATTCTGGGCTACGAGGCAGAGGGTGGCACAGTTGCTGCTAAACCCCGCAAATCAGATTACATTATCCGCATCTGAACCATGATGAAGAAGCTCCTGCTTGCCCTGCTCTGCGTCTGCTGCGGTCTGCTCCAGGCCCAGGAGGCTGCACCTGCAGTATCGGCTTCAGTTCCTGAGGTGCTGGCATCTCCCTCCGTCAGTTATCTGACAGACACCCGCCCGGAAGCAGATGCCCGGTTCTACATCTACCTCTGCTCAGCTTCCTGGTGCCCGCCCTGCCGCGCCATCATGCCGAAGGTGGTGGCGGAATATCCGGCTATCAAGGCCGCAGGTGGAGAAATCATCCTGCTCTGCTATGATGCCACACCTGCCGCCGGCGTGGCCTATTTGAAAAAGTATAATGCGGCATTCCCGGCAGTTCTGACAAATTTTGAGCAGGCCGCAGCTTTAGGCCTGCCCGGTTTCTCCACTCCGCGCGGTATTCCCCACGCTATCTTTGTAAGCAAGGAGGGAACGCTGCTTCACAAGGGGCATGGGGCCACTCTGCTGGGGTGGAAGCAGGTCATCTCCTCGCTTCCCTGATACCCTGCAAAGAACCTTAAGCAAAACGCTGCCGCCGGTTATCCGGCAGCAGCGTTTTTTGCTTTACGTGGAGCAGAAAATCAGTGTTCTGATGTTACCACACCATCACGGATAATCAAGGTGCGGTCACCCCGGGCCGCAATATCGGCATCATGCGTCACCGTAACGAGCGTTTTGCCTCCCTCCTCTGCCAGCCCGAAGAGGAGGTCCAGAATCTGCCCGCCGTTGCGGGAATCAAGGTTGCCCGTGGGCTCATCTGCAAAGATGATGGCCGGATCATGCGCCAGAGCACGGGCAATGGCCACGCGCTGCTGCTCACCACCGGATAGTTCGTTGGGAAGATGGTCCATGCGGTCAGCCAGGCCGACTCGCTCCAGCAGGTGTTTGACGCGCTCCGTAGCCTCAGTGCCGGCTACAGCCGTAGCCAAAGAGGCATTTTCGAGAGCGGTCAGCTCAGGCATCAGCATGTAATTCTGGAAGATGAACCCCATCATCTTGTTGCGGAACAACGCACGGCGACGCAAGGAAAGAGAATAGATATCCTCACCATCAACCACCACCTTACCCTGCTGCGGAGGCTCAAGCCCGGCCAAGGTATACATAAGCGTCGTCTTACCTGCACCACTGGGTCCACAGAGAAACACCTTCTCACCCCGGCGAATGTGGAGATCAAGGCCATGCAGAACCTCAATCTGCTTCCTGGCAATACGGTAGGAACGATGAAGATTGAATGCCTGTATCATGAGCGTGAAAGTTCAATATTATCAATAAGGCGCACATCGCCGAACCAGGCAGCAACGGCCAGCAGAGCCAATCTGTGCGTATCCGTTACAGCGTGCAGCGTTTCAGCATCTACCAGTTCCACATAATCACAACGGACTCCCGGAATGTTTTCCAGAGATTCGCGCACGGAGGCACAGACCATCGCGCACTCAGCCCCGGAGGCATAGGCCTCACGAGCAGCCAGCAGACAGCGGCGGATTTCCGGAGCGGCGGCACGATGCTCCGTCGTCAGGCGCACGTTGCGGCTGGAAAGGGCCAGGCCATCCTCATCCCGCACAATTTCAGCCCCGTGAATGGTAACCGGAATATCGAGGTCGCGCACCATGCGGCGGATGATAGCCAGCTGTTGGTAGTCCTTCTTACCAAAAACGGCATCTGTAGGCTGCACCAGATTGAACAGCTTGTTCACCACCAGACAGACACCGGCAAAATGCCCCGGACGGCTTGCACCGCAGAGCACAGAGGAAAGATGCGTTTCCTCCATGGTTATGGAGCGGTCCGCGCAATACATAGCATCCGACGACGGCATGAAAACCACATCTGCTCCGCATTTGTCACATATCTCCAGATCCTGCATCGGAGTTCTGGGATATGTCGCCAGGTCTCCGGCGTTGTCAAACTGCACAGGATTCAGGAATATGGTGGCAACGACACAACCCTCTGCGCCAGCCAGCTGACGAGCCTGTCGCAGAAGCGAGGCGTGCCCTTCATGCAGGGCGCCCATAGTCGGAACCAGCACCATGCGCTTTCCGCGCAGCGGTGCCAGGGCAGCACGCAATTCCTCCTTTGTATATGTGGTCTGCATGCGGGTATACTAACACAATTACAGCCTTGCTTCAACCCATCATGACAGGGATATTCAACTGACATGACCAATCTGCTCTTTTCTTGACTCCTCTCCTGCTTGAGAGTATAATGTGCGCGGGAAAAACCCGTTCATGAACAAGCAACTTTACATTTACGACTGCATCGCATCCAAACTCCGTGCATCGGACGGCACTTTCATGACCATAGGAGCCGGAGACAAGAACACATTCCGCATCAAGATGAAGGCAGAGAACGGTGGTTCCTTTGCCCAGCGGGATGATGTGTGCCGTTTCTTTCCGCACGGGCATATCAGCGGCTATTCCCTCAATGGGGTGCAGATGAAGGCAGATGTCATCATCCGCCCGGAGAAGATGTACCTGTTTGTTCTGGGCTGCGGCTGCTTTATCTGCTGGTACGGCAATGATGCCGCCCGCCCCGATTTCAGCCAGTATGATACGAGCGTCTGGTTTCTCTACAATCCCTCCCAGGCAGAATGGTATGGCCCGTATTCCCTGCTCGATCTGCCCATGGTAGCGCCGGAGCTGCCGGAAGATGTGCTGGCCACCTTCCAGGGGCTCGACCACTGTGCCTTTTATCTGAAGGACATAGTTCCGGTGGCTGAGCACGCCATCAACTCAGGCGAAATATCCCCCCTGCCGGGCGAGGATACCGCCATCACCCCCGCAGAGCTGCGCTGTCCCAATTGCTGGGAAACCTTCTCACAGGCAGAAATCATGAGCATTGCCAGCCATCCCGACCTGCTGGGTGACCCCAAGCTGGGAGAAACGGCCATGCTGCGCTTTGTGCCGCAGAACTTCAACCCGAGTGGACTGCCGCTTGACAGCCGTGGCGTTTCCTGCAGCGAATACGCATGCCCGCATTGCCACCGCAAGCTTCCTCCCTTCTTCTCAGATACCAAACAACACATCATCTCTCTGGTAGGTGTTCCTGCTGCTGGCAAGAGTTATTACCTCACCTCCCTGGTGCGTGAGCTCGAAACCCTGTTCCCGCGTGAGTTCGGCATGCCCTTCCGGGATGCAGACCCCGTCACCAACGAACCGCTCAACGAGATGCGTATGCGGCTCTTCACCGCGCAGACCCCGCAGGAAGCCTATCTCGCCAAGACGCACATGCATGGACGTTTGTACCAGAAAATCTGGAGACAAGGCATGCACGTGAACATGCCGCGCCCGTTTATCTACAACCTCAACAAGGATTCCGAAACGCACTCCATTGTGCTCTACGACAACGCGGGCGAGGACTTTCAGCCCGGCAGCAATGATGCCCTTACCCCGGGCAGCCAGCATCTTGCCGTAGCCGCAGGCATTCTCTTCCTGTTTGACCCCACAGCTAACCCTGGCTTCCGCCAATTGCTGCAGGAAAGCACCGACCCCCAGCTCCGCAGCAATCTGTACCGCCCCGGCAGACAGTCCATGCTGCTGGCAGAATCAGAAATGCGACTGCGTACCCGACTGAATCTACCGCCCTCTGAGAAGCTGGATATTCCCATGGCCATCATCATCGGCAAATGTGATACCTGGAGTCACCTGCTCGGTCCGGAGCCACTGCTTCCTGCCATACGCAACGGCATGTTCATGCCGGAACACATCAACGTCAACTCCACACGTCTACGCCAGTTCATCTTCAACATCGCACCCCATATCTGCACCAACGCAGAGGCTATTTCCTCCAATGTGCGCTACTTTGCAGCCAGTGCCCTGGGTGAATCTCCTGTCGAGTTCCGCGATGAACGCAGCGGCACCATGCTGATAGGCCCGGCCAATGGCAGTGTGCATCCCATACGTGTTGCAGAGCCCCTGCTCTGGGTACTGCATCATACGGCTCCCTCCCTCATTCCCAGTTCTCATAACTGAGTGTATGTCCTACCAGCTCATCCACACGAGTTACCAGCACCTGCTCGATTCCTCCGGCTCGGGCTATGGTACTGTGGCACGCACAGAGAACATGCCCAAGGCCTTGTGCACGAAGCTCACGGCCATGAGTATTCTGCGTGAGCCCAAGGGGGGGAACTGCACGCTCGGGCCACAGTTCAGCTACCACATCATCAGCATGGGGGAATATGTCTGGCATGTACTGACCTGCGTTCAGAATGCCGGGGCTGATTACAGCGGAAGAGCCTGCCACACAGCCCACCACCTGGTACTCACCCAACAGGAAGTGGCAAGCCTGCTCAATAACGAGCTGCGCCCCACCCCGGCCGGCATCTCCCTGGCTTTGCTCCGTTCCGGATTCTGGGTGCAGAAATGGCAGGGTGAACCGCGTTTCATCGTAGGTGAACCGCCCATGAAACCGGAGTATCTGCCGGACGCCACCGCCCAGCCGACATGGAAACACCTGACCGGGCATAAGTCCAATGCACGGGCATTCTATACCCCTCCCTATAACCGCGAGTGCCTGATTACCATTCCGGCAGGCATCCCCTCGCACGAGGTGCTGGGGCTTTTCCACGAAAGCGACTGGCTCACCCACAGCCTGGGCTGGGGATGCACTTATACGACCGAGGCGGAGGATTCCGATTCCTTTGCAGAAACGCTGCGTATGGTGGTAGGCGAGAAATCTCCGCTGGTGCAGCGAGCGGTACGCACCGGGCATCCCGTGCTCCGCATCACGGCAGAAATGGAGCTTGCTGTCGAGCCCGAACCCCATGCCTCCCAGCCCCAGAACCCCGGCATAGTCGCAGAAAATGGTACAACGCAGCAGGAGCAGAAGATTCCGGCAAGAATCATTCCCCGCTCCATCAACCATTACCATTACGTGGAAGAACCGGACTGGATGCTGTATGATGTGGCTATGCCGCGCAGCAATCCCTACCTGATGCCGCTGGCTGTATTCGGCTCAGTTGCCCTGCTCACAGGCATCTCAGTCGGTATATGGCTCGGGCTTACGCAACCGGTACAGATGCTGGATGACTTCATCAACCAATCTCTTCTGAACTCAAGGAACGAGAACGCTGCGCCTTATGCTCGGCTGGAGGCTCTCCTCAACGCTCCCTATGACCACGCCGCCACAGCCAACCTGCTGCAGGAGCTGATGCAGATTCAGGAAACAACGCAGGAAGACTCGCTCCTGCTGGAAAGCGCAGCTCTGCTGAGTCGCATTCCAGAGGAGGGCGTGAACCACGCAGCCGCCATCAAGCGCATCTGCGAGTGTGAACGCCTGCTTCAGTTGCCGGAAAACAGCCTGGGCCGTCTGTACCTGATGGAAGTCACCCAGGCCATGACCCCGGACGAATGGCAGGAGCGCATCAGCTACCAGACGAAGGAGGAATGGCAGAAAATCAAGGAAGAGGAAAGCGGTCTGTTTGCATTCTTCTCCCTTGCCGTGCTCAAGGACTACACCCCCGGCAGAGAAATCGACCAGACTCCGCATACGGAGCTGGCAACGGCAGATGTGGTACAGGCTGGCGAACAGAAGAAAGAAGAGGCAGCCAAGGCCGAGCCCCAGGTGATTGGTGCAAGTGCTGCCGTATGCGGACAGGAACTACCCGATGCCCTGGTACAGATTCTCAACCAGCTTCCCCTAACTGTCAATGGCGGCATATACAGCATCTCCTCAATGAAGAAGGGAGACAGCCTGCAGGCAGCCCGAAGTCTGAAACTCAGCAATAAGGGATATCATCTCTACATCACCCCGACAGAAAAGGAGGGAGAATACCTCATTACCCCCGAACACAAGGAGGGCCGGCAAGCAGAGCTCCCCGGGGTCACCATCACCATACGCAACAACAAATTGCAGAAAATCAGATGCAAGGATGGGGAGGCGGTCGTTGCTTTCCCGATTCCCGGCAGGGGCGACACCCTCACTTACGTGATTCTGGCCCCGAGAATCGCCATTCCCATTCCCATCAACAGGCCCTTCACCTTCCCGAATGCGGAGAAGCTTGACTTTGATATAAGCCGTGAGGACCTGAGCGTGGCAACACCCTCTGCCGAGTCTCCCGCATACCAATTGAAGCTCAAGAAAAAAAGCAAGGAATTCCCTTGGAAAATCAGCAGTGGTGATATTGAGCATATCCAGTTCTCCATCGCCCTGCCGGCCATACTTGAGCGCCACCCGAACAGGGTGATTGAATCCTATGATTCCTCTTCCTTTGTCTGGAAGAAGGCAAAGATAGTGAACGAGGCCCTGCATTGTGAGGTGGAACACAGGCCGAATCTCCCCAACCGCCTGGAACATGTGTTTGAACAGGTGGCCAACATGCCCTGCTGCGGCGATGATTCCGTCAGGAACAAGGAATTGAACCTGGCACACCTCTTCTACATTTCCCGGAAACTGAGTCAGCCAGACAGCAAGAAATCGCAGCGGGAGAAATGGTGCGATGAATACATTACCATGCTTGCCCACCGCCGATTTAATGCAGAACTGCAGAAAATCATGAAGAACAGCCCGGCGCTGCTGATTTCTGCGGACCATGCGCGGTCCGGCACGGGTGCCGCCGGCAAGATGCGGAGCGAGCTGAAGAACCTGCTCCTCAATACGTCCAATGCTGAATATATTTCCCTGCATATCTGCCGCGTGCTATCAGATTCCCTCAAGGAGGCATACAAGCAGGAAATCCACGATTTCAACGAGGATAAGAAAAAGAAGCAACTGCTCATTCTCAAGAAGCTCAGCATGGGCGATGCAGGAGAATTGCAATGGCATTTCCACCTGCAGAGTGGTAAGTAAGAATCATGGCACGACGTCGACGCCCAGATCCAGTCATCCAGAAGGTCCGGCAGCTTGCCCGTAGTGGCCGCCGGGCTGCAGCAGGAGAATTGCTCGAGGATACATTGCGCCAGAATCCCAACCACTCCAAGGCACAGGAGGAATACCGCCGTTTTCTCACTGACCGCCCGTTCACTTTCGAAGAGAGGGACTACGAGGAACTGCAATCCATCATCTCCAGTTTCCTTACCTCACCGCAGATGCTCAGCTCCATGCGCGGCTCAAGCATACGGAAACTCCGCAAGCGCATTCACTATCTCCAGCGGGTGCAGGAGCACATGCTCAGCATCATGGAGAAAAAAACACTCTCCCAGCTCCGCACGAACATAACGCGTGAGCTGAAGCGGCGTCGCAAGCCGCTCGGCAAAGTCTTCATCATCCTGGGTATACTTCTGCTGATTCTATTGCTGATAGCGGGCTCTGTATTCTTCCTCTACAAACGCGCTGGGGCTGCTGCAGAAAAACTTGACCAGGCCAACTCCGGCATTATCTCCCGGGCGGCGGCTCTCAACCTGCTTAAGATTCATGATACCGGGCTCAACCGGACGCTGGACCGCCGTGTGGGCAGCGAAGCAGATAAGCTGCGTTCTTATCTCCGCGCGCAGGAACAACGCATCCGCGAATGCGATTCTCTGCTCAGGGAGTTGGAGAAAAGTGACCAGAGCGTCGTGAAGATGGGAGTCCGCCGCCGTGCAGACATAGAACGCAAGCTCAAGGAACTTGGAACGGATGGGGCGCCGTATATGGCTCGTTGGGCGGCTTTGTGCGAAGCTGAAAAAGACGAACTGAACCAGCAGCGCCTGACGCTTTCTGAAGAACTGCTCATGCCCCTGCCCCCGCTGCAGGAACTGACTGGAGAACCAGAAACAGACTTTGCCGAGCTGGCAAAACGGCAGAAAATTCTCCAGAAGAGGCTCAATATCTTCGATGACGCGGCAGAGGCCCTCCAGCTTTCCCGGAGTATCATAGAACCGACGGTGCAGGAATTTGAGAACAACAAGCATATCCTCACCGAAATTTCCCAGCTGAAGAATCTGTTGCAGCTCCTGCCGTCGGCGCACGACTACGACAGCTACCGCAAACTTCTGACCAGCTGGAATCCGCAGCACTACGCCTCCGGTAAGAAGATTCTGTCCATCATCGGCAGGTTGCCGGAGCTCAAAAAACTCAGAATGCTGATGCAGGAACACGGGCAGAACGTGAAACCTGGCCTGCTGCTGGCGGCTCGCAAGAGTCTGATTGAGGGCAAAGCCTCGTTCAGCGCAGATTTTCCTGCATCGAGAGAACAGCTGATGCTGCTCAATGAACTGCTGGCAAACTCAGCGTTGGCAACACGGCTTTACGAACATATTGATACGGCAACCAATGAAAGAGGCTTATCAGAGGAACCGGTGGTTGTCCGCTATGGGCGAGCCTGTTTCCCCCGCTCTCAGTTTGACCCGCAGCGCGACGAAATTGCCAGAAAGAACGTAGAGTGGCATAACCCCACAGCCGTTGTAACCCGCACGCTGGACCCGCAGCCACTGCACCAGCGACTCGGGCTGAACAACCGCACCGGGTTCTACACCAATGCCAATCTTCCGGCACTGCTGACCAGCGTATTCCGTATCGAAGGCAGAGATATTCCGGCCCTGGCCCGGGCATACGTGCTGCACCACCTCATCAAGGCCAACAATGCCGCAAAGGAACCCATACTCAGCGGTATGCAGTATGCGCCTGCAACCCGCCGGGTGTTTGAGGAGTTCGAGAAACTCCGCAAGAGTTGCGAGGTGAAGCTCGACGGCGACTGCTGGTTGCAATTTTCTGCGCGACACCAGGCGGCAGAACGGCGCTATGCTCATTGGTTTGCCCAGCACCGCGAGGTGAATTTCCAGGAAGAACTCCGGAAGAACCTGAATTCCATCATGCAGGTGACTCCCAGCTTCTGCGGTTACATCAATGAAAAGGGGGAGATAATCCTCTTCACGCCTCTGCACAAGGACAAGCTGCTCTGGTATCTTTCAGAAGATGGTGCCATGACAGCCTCTGCTCAGGGAGTTGAACTGAAGAAGCCCCTGCGCCTCTCTCCTGTGTTCATTGTCGAAAAACAGTACTGATTCCCGCCATGCGTGTTGCTTTGCTCTCCGACATACACGACCACACAACCCACCTGCTGCTGGCATTGTGCTCTGCCAGGGAGGAAGGCTGCAGGCACCTGCTTTTCCTGGGGGACATGGCGGGTACAGAGACGTTCCGCACGCTGAGGGAAGAGTGGCCCCATGGTATCGACCTGGTATTCGGCAATAATGAGTGGAACACCCGCACCTTCATGCAACTGGCGGAGCAATGGGACTACACGACCCTGCATGGGGCTACGGCAGATATTGTGCTGGATAACAGGCGGCTTTTCCTGACCCACCTGCCCTGGGATGCCGCCAGAGCGGCTGAAACAGGGCAGTACGATGCCGTATTCTACGGCCACACGCATGTTCCGGCCATGAAACAAAACGGCAAGACCCTGCTAGCCAATCCGGGTGAAGTATACGGACGCCATGGGACTCCCACCATAGGCGTGTACGAGACAGAAACCAACACGCTCCGCATCATCAGGCTCTGAATGGATTACCTTGTATACAATCTGGCTGATTTACCGGCTGATACAGCCGAGCTGCCCCTGCTTCCGCCGGATGAACAGCTCCAGGCCACCCAGAGAGGGGGACACTATGCCGCCATCCGCAGCCTGCTCAGGCGGGAATTGGAACGCCGTAGCGGAATCCCGGCCCAGGAAATTGTCTTTTCCTACACTCAGCACGGAAAGCCCGAATTCCCGCCCCAGCCTTTCAATCTGAGTCATTCAGGGGATTGCCTCTGCCTGGCCTTTCACCACCAGGCCATCGGGGTGGATGTGGAACAGAAGCGGCCACGCAGGAATCTGGCTGCGCTGGCCACCCGCATGATGTGCCCGGAACAGAGTGAAGCATTCTGCTCGCGTGATTGTCCACTAGAGGAATTCTACGCCTGCTGGTGCGCGGCTGAGGCTATTGTCAAGCTCGCGGGCGACACCATGTGGAATGCCCGTTCCTACCCATTCCTGTACAACAACGGTCGCATCCGCTGCCTCTTCGACCCTGCTCCCTCCGTCACACTCTTTACCCCCATGCCCGGCTATATGGGTGCCGTGGCTTTCCATTCTCCAATGTCATGAGTTCGCTTCCTCTTTATAAGCAGATTATCATCTGTGTCATCTTTCTCTGCACCACCGGAGCATGCCTTCTTCCCCTGCTTGAGGCAATGAGACAGCGGCGTGAAACAGCGGTACCCCCAGTGCCGCAATTCCCAGGCAGCAGTTTTCCGAATGCCTTTGCCTATATCTACACCGCCTTCTTCATGCTCACCTTCGCCATGTCGGCCATTCAGGATATCATGGCACCGGCAGCAGTCGCGTCACCCATGGAAATGCTGCTTTCCGGCGTTGTACAGATAGGCCTCTACATGCCTTTCATTATTGTCTATTTCTCCCTTCCGCGCCGCGAGCAGCCACAGAGCAGCCTGATTCTGAAAGTCTGGTGGGTTGTAAAGGCTCTCTTTTTCATCTGGATTGCTTCGGCCCTCATCGAGCTCAGCCAGGTGAACAGGCTCATTTCCCACCTCACCCAGTGCCCGCCCCTGCAGAATGTGGTGCAACTGATGATGGATGGCAGCAGTTTCGAGAAGGGCTATGTGGCCATCATGGCGGTCTTTATTGCGCCTGTTACGGAAGAATGCTGTTTCCGAGGCTTTGTGTACAATATTCTGAAACGCTGGAACGGGCGGTGGATAGCCACGCTGACCTCTGCGCTCCTGTTTGCGGCGGTTCATGGGTCTCTGCTCCAGCTCATTCCGCTCACCATCTTTGGCGTGGTGCAATGCCTGGCGTATGAAAAAGCCCGCTCTCTGTGGCTGCCCGTTGCCATCCACACGGTGTTCAATGCCTGCAGCACCCTGTTGATTCTTCTGTTCCCCGAACTGATTCCCGTATGAATACCCCCCTGTCTGCCCTGGGCGAAAATGCCACTCTGTCACGGCTGCTGCCGCTGCTGACAACGAATGAAAACCTGCTCACCGGGCCGGGTGATGACTGTGCCGTGGTGGCACGGGATGCCGAATGGGATACGCTGCTGAAGACAGATGTGGTGGTAGAGGATCTGCACTTCACCCGGGATACAGAGCCGGAGCGCATCGGGCGCAAGGCGCTTGCTCGCGCCGTGTCCGACATTGCCGCCATGGGCGGTATTCCGGAACACGCCCTCATTACCATCCTCTGCCACGCGTCGCGCCCGGTCGGACTGCTCGAGGGAATCTACCACGGAATGGCAGCACTGGCATCCCGCTTCAGTATTTCCCTGGCCGGGGGCGAGACCTCCGGGTTGCCTTATGACGGCCTGGTCATCAATGTGGCCCTTACTGGCAGAATAGAACACGGCCAGGCCATCCTCCGCTCAGGAGGCCACCCTGGTGACCAGTTATTCGTCTCAGGCCTGCTGGGCGGCTCTTTCCCTACAGGATGGCATCTTGACTTCGAACCTCGCGTAGAGCTCGCCAGAGGGCTCTTAAAAGCCGGTATACGCCCTTCGGCGATGATGGACCTCTCCGATGGTCTCGGAACCGACCTGCCGCGTCTTGCTGCCGCGAGCGGATGCGGTTTTATCATCGATGAATCGAAGCTGCCGTGCCGCTCCGGTTTTTCTACCCGCGACGCTGTTTCACACGGAGAAGACTACGAACTCCTCCTTGCTCTCCCCCCGGAGGCGGTTCAAACCCTTGCGGAATCTGCGTTTGCAGACACGCTCCATAACATCGGAGAACTGACCCCGGAAGCGCGCGGAAATCTTGCCTCCGGATGGCAGCATTTTTCTGCATAATAGCCTTGTTTATAGGCACTAAAGAGAGCCCTTACCGGCTCTTTTTTGTCCTTTCATAACGCTTCTAAAATTACTTCACTATATTTATATACAACAAGTTGTAGCATTTAGACACCCATGTTCTACACCCCTCTTCGCTTCATTTTTACTGCTTCACAAAAATATCAAGAAAACTTAACAAAGAAGAATGGTTATGCCAAAAAAAAATAAATATCGTGGAACGCTCATGGAACACAGCTTTCGGGGTGCAACGCAGTACCAGATGCAGATTTTTTTCTTTCGATGATGAGGAGGTCGTGGCATATTGCACCCCGCACTCCCCGAGCGGGAGTCTGAAAGCAACTTTACAGAACCTACGAAACAAGACGGAACAGAAAACGATGGAAAAGGAACAACAGGCGAGTGAAGCTCTCTGGGCGCAGATTATGCAGAATCTGCGTACACACGGGCAGGCGGACGGGTATGCCATCGATTTCATCTCCGGTCTTCGCCTGGTGAAAGACACCGGCAGCAGACTCATCATCGAGTACCCCGAAGGGCTCATGCTGGCATGGCTGGAGCTTAATTATAGTGAATATATCGAGACCGCAGCCGAGAATGTGCTGAAGTCCCCCCGCGAGCTGGAATTTGTAGAAGCAGGCACCCACACTCAGGAAGTCCGGAAGGAAGAAGCCCTCTCCCCTGCCCCTACAGTAACGGCAGCTGCCACCACACGCCGCAGCAGCACCAGCAAATCCCCCCGCAGCACCAAGCTGCAGAGCAACCTGAACAGCGACTACACGTTTGACAACTACGTGGTAGGCTCCTGCAATCATTTTGCCTATGCCGCAGCGCAGGCTCTGGTCAATTCACAGGAGCGCATCTTCAACCCGCTCTTCATTTACGGCAACTCCGGTATGGGCAAGACCCACCTGCTGCACGCCATCGGCAACGCCCTGCGCGCCCGACGTGAGAATGTGCAGGTGCTTTATGTCACCAGTGAGCAGTTCACCAACGCCTATATCGAGGCCATCCGCAAGCGTGGCGATGCGCTTGAGCTGTTCCGCAAGAAATACCGCAAGGTAGATGTGCTGCTCATCGATGATGTCCAGTTCATGGCCCGCGCAGACAAGACACAGGAGGAATTTTTCCACACCTTCAATGCCCTGTTTGAATCCGGCAAGCAGATTGTGCTTTCCTCTGATTGCCCGGCATGCCAGATTACCAGCATGGATGACCGCCTGAAGACCCGCTTCTCCCAAGGCATGACTGTAGAGCTTACTGCTCCCTGTTATGAGATGCGCATGGCCATTCTGCGCCAGAAGATGCTCAAGTGGAAACAGAACCTCCTCAGCGACGAGGTAGTGCAGTTCATTGCCCGCAATGTCACCCAGTCTGTACGAGCTCTTGAAGGAGCCCTCATCCGCACCAGCACTTTTGCTTCCTTTAACAACTGCTGTCCCAGCATTGCCTTCCTCCGCGAGAACCTGGCAGACCTCATGTCCAAGCGAGCATCCTCCGGGCTCTCCATTGCCGATATCCAGCAGCGTGTAGCCAACGAATTCGGCCTGCGGGTGGATGATATCAACGGCCGCCGCCGCACCGCTGCTATTGCCCACCCTCGCCAGATTGCCATGTTCCTGGCTCGCCGTCATACCAATTCCTCCCTGCAAGATATCGGTGAAGCCTTCGGAGGCCGCGACCACGGCACCGTGCTGCATGCCATGCGTACCATCGAAGAAAAACTCCGCGTCGACGACGAACTGCGCGAAGTACTTGCCCGTGTGACTGAGGCTCTGGCCTGATTTTCCCTATATATCTATAAAGCTGTTTTACTGCAACGCCGCATTCCTGGACTGCGGCGTTGCTCATTATCAGGGGACAAAGTTTGTTTTCCTACAAGAAAAGTATCAATTTTCACTTGACAATCCACAGCATGTTACTATAGAATACAGACAAGCATATGATGAGGATTTCTACAAAGGGCCGTTACGCCCTTCGCATAATGTTGGATCTTGCACAGAACAGTGAGCAGGGCCCTGTGGCGCTGCGCGAGATATCGGAGCGCCAGAATATTACGCCCAAGTACATGGAAAGCATCATGTCCCTGCTCCTCCGCGACAAGCTGGTACAGAGCATGCGCGGCAAGGCCGGCGGCTATACACTTACCCGCGAGCCGAAGGACTACCCGGTTTATGAAATCCTCAGCACAGCAGAAGGCGGCCTTGCCCCGGTTCACTGCCTTGCCATGGAGGAGAATGTATGCCCGGTGCGCCAGAACTGTCTTACCATTCCGGTATGGGAGGGGCTACACAATGTCATTAAAGACTACCTTTCCGGAATCAGCCTGGATACCTTAATGAAACAAGGCAGCTCCTGCTCGTTATGATTTCCACCTCTTTCTCCGGCAACATCTTCATGAACACCGTCATTGTCTCTGCAATGGCGGTTTCCTCCGTCATGGCAACAGAAATCAATGCTGCGGACTATGGCGTGCTTCCCGGTGGCAAGGATTGCTCACGTGCCATGTATGCTCTCATCGATGCCGCACGCAAGCAGAAGGTCACCCGCATCAACATCCCCGCAGGAGAGTATCATTTCCATGCCGCCACAGCGGAACGCATGCAGCTCTTCATCTCCAACCACGACCAGCAGCCCGAACATCCGGTCGGCCTGCCTCTGGTCGGCTTACACAATGTGGAGCTCTTCTCTCCCGGGGCCAGCTTCATCTTCCACGGCCGCATGCTCCCCGTTGTCGTGATGGACAGCGTAGGGATCACCCTCAGCAATATCTCTCTTGATGCCGCAGAGCCCTTCTCTGCAGAAGGGACCATCACAGAAATCAAGGATGGTAAGACCACCCTGCAGCTCAGCCCGGCCAGCCGCTACACCGTAGAGGACGGCCATTTCCTTCTTACCAACAACGGGCGCAAAGACAAACTGCATTGTATGCTGGCTTTCGAGCCGGATGGCCGCATGGTACCCACCGGCAAATCCGGCGATATGGCCTGGTATGCCCCAGCTGAGCAACTACCGGATAACTGCGTGCGCTTTGCAGAAGATGCCAGCCTCAAGGGGCTTTCCGTGGGCCAGACTCTCGTCCTGCGTACCTATTACCGCCCGCATCCCGGTATGCTCCTCTACCGAGCCAAAGATACTACGCTGAACAATGTTGTATTCCACGACAGCCAGGGAATGGCCCTCATTGCCCAGCGCAGCGAAAATATCACCATCCGCGGCGGCGGCTGCATCCGCGCCAAAGGGCGCATGCACACCACTGCGGCAGATGCCACCCACTTCTCCAACTGCCGTGGCCATATCAGCGTACAGGGCGCCACCTACGAAGCCATGATGGATGATGCCATCAACGTTCATGCCACCTGCCTGGGCATCCAGAAAGTAGAATCTCCCCGCACCTTCCTGGCCCGTTACATGCACGGCCAGGCCTATGGTTTCGAGGTCATGGTCCCGGGTGAACAGCTGCAGTTCATTCACGGCCCCACGCTCGAGCCCAACCCACAGCTCCGTAAGGTGGAGAAGGTGGAAGTCATCGATCCCCGCCATGTGCGCGTGACCCTCACCGAGGAGCTTCCCGCCGGCATTGGCGCGGGTGATGCCGTCGAAAATGCCGACTGGCATCCCAGCGTTGATTTCAGCTACAACACAGTGCGCCATAACCGCGCCCGGGGTGCGCTCTTCACCACCCCGAGGCCGGTGCGTGTCATCGGCAACCACTTCGACCACACCCACGGCTCTGCCATCCTGCTGGCCGGAGATGCCCAGGGCTGGTACGAAAGCGGAGCCTGCCGCGATGTTCTCATCCAGGGCAACACCTTCCGCCATGGCCTGACCGGGCTCTACCAGTTCACCGATGCTCTCATCGCCATCTGCCCGGAGGTCCGCGCCCCTGGTGCCCAGAAACAGCGTTACCACAGCAATGTACGCATCATCGGCAACCACTTCATCACCCATCGGGTGCCCCTGCTCTCGGCCGTTTCGGCAGAACAGGTCAGCTTCACCGGCAACAAAGTGGAATACCACGATATCTATCCGGCGCAGCATGGTGGTAAACCCTACCTGCTCAAGCAGTGCTGCGATGCCTTTACCCTTCAGCCCCTTCCCTAAACACAAACCATGTACTCTCTCCTCACCCTGCTCCTGACCATCGTATTCCTCTGTTCTCTGCCAGCCTATCTCCTTGCCCGGAAGAGTCTGCGGGAATCGCTTCTGGCTGCAGAGGAAGGTTTTTCCACCTCCTCCTGCCTTGTTTTCTACACCCTTACCGGGCTGGTTATGCTGCTCCTCATGCTGCTCTGCGCCTATAACACGGCCGCTCTTCTGCTCGCCTGCACCAGCGCAGCCAGCATCTGGTGGCATGTGAACACCTTCACCTCCCTCTGTGCCACCTTCCTGCTTGCCTGGGGGCATATCCACACCCGGCGTGCCTGCCAGCGCCGCAAGGGTAAAATCGTGCTTTCCCGGCGCATCAGCAGCCTCCTTTCGGGCATCATCAACAGCATCGGCTTCATCTGCCTCTTCCTGGGGCTGGTCGATTTCTCCCTTGCGCTGCTCGGCATCATCATCTTTGTGCTGCGCTACATGCTCAGCTATACTGCACACCGGAAATAAAATCCCCCCACAGTTTCCAGTCAACCACCTCTGCAACGCCATCCAGCCTCGTCAGGATGGCGTTCTTTCATAACCACACAGCAGATTATTCCACCATATTGGTCACATTGTCATTGATTGGACTTGAAAATTGCCTCAATTCGGTGTATAAGGCGCGCATGTCTACGCCCGTACGCACACGCTTTGCCCCTTCACCCACCGGCTACCTGCACATCGGTGGTGCACGTACCGCTCTGTTCAATTACCTTTTCACCCGCAAGATGGGTGGCACATTCGTGCTCCGCATCGAAGATACCGACCAGGAACGCCACGTGGAAGACGCCATGAAGGCCATCTTCACCGGCATGAGCTGGCTGGGCCTTGACTGGGACGAAGGCGAAGGCAAGGGTGGTGCTTACGAGCCCTACTTCCAGAGCCAGCGCAAGGATATCTACGACCGATACTTCCAGAAGCTCGTCGATATGGGGCGCGTCTACGAATGCCCCGCCCCCAACAAGCGCGATAAGAACGGCGACGAAATCCCCGGCACCAGCGAGGGCACGGTTTGGCGTTTCCGCTTCAAGCGCGAAGGAGTCATGACCCTGCATGACATGGTGTGCGGCGATATCTCCGTTGACTACAACAACGTTGATAACACCCCTGATATGGTGGTCAAGCGTACGGATGGCTCCTACATCTTCCACCTGGTGAACGTGGTGGATGACATTGAGATGAAGATTACCCATGTCATCCGTGGTGAAGACCACATCATGAACACCTTCAAGCACCTGCAGCTTTTTGATGCCTTCGGTGTACAGCCGCCCGTATACGCCCACATCCCGCTCATCCAGAACCCGGATGGTTCCAAGATGAGCAAGCGCGACGTCGGTGCCCAGCTGGGCAACTACCCGGAAGAAGGCTTCCTGCCCGATGCCGTGGTCAACTTCATTGCCCTGCTCGGCTGGAGTCCCAAGAGCGATGAGGAAGTATTCACCAAGGATGAGCTCATCAATCTCTTCTCCCTGGAAAACGTGAACCGCGCAGCCGCCAAGTTCGACATCACCAAGTGCAAATGGATGAACCAGCAGCACATCATGCGACTGGCCCCGGAGAAGTTCGTGGAACTTGCCATTCCCTTCTGCACCCAGGCCGGGCTGGAAGATAATGCCCAACTGCGCGAGGTGCTTCCCTCCGTACAGACCAAGGTCCAGCTGCTCAGCGAAACTCCTGCCTGGGTCAAATGGGTGCAGGTGCTGGAATACGAGGAAGAATCCATGGCCAAGCTGCAGGAAAACGCCCGCGAGATGCTGGACCTCTTTGTAGAAGCCGCCAAGGGTATCGAAGAATGGAGCGGAGAAGCCGCCTTCCAGATTGTGAAACCGCTGGCCAAGGAGAATGGCGTGAAGGTGGGAGCCATGATGTTCCCGCTCCGTATGGCGCTCACCGGTTGCCATGCCGGCCCCGGCATCGATGTGGTCATGCAGACACTCGGCCGCGACGAAGTGCTGCGCCGCATCGGAATATTCCCCTGCTGATAGCTGCCCCATGCGCACCATCGACTTCGATTACCACCTGCCTGAAGAGCTGATAGCCGATCGTCCTCTGCCGGATCGTGCTGCCAGCCGCATGTTGGTGGTGCATCGCGATACCGGGCTCATTGAGCACCGCCATTTCCACGATATCCTGGAATATGTGCAACCCGGTGACCACTTTGTACTCAACAACACAAAAGTGGTACCTGCGCGCTATTTCAGCAACGATGGAGGCATCGAACTCGTGCGAGCCGGACTCGCGCAGGAACTGGTGTGGAAATGCCTGGTACGCCCGGGCAAGAAGATGAAGGTAGGGCGCACTGTGCAAGTGGGCGATGCCACCGGCACCGTTGAGAGTATTGATGATGAAGGCTACCGCTACATCCGCTGGGATAAGTTCATTGACCCGGAGGTCTACGGGCGCCTGGCCCTGCCGCATTACATGAACCGCGAAAGCGAACCGGCAGACAAGGAACGCTACCAGACCATCTACGCCGAGCACGAGGGTGCCATTGCCGCCCCCACGGCAGGCCTGCACTTCACCCCGGAAATCCTCAGCAGTCTGCCGCACAGCTTTGTGACCCTGCATGTGGGTGTAGGCACTTTCCGCCCGGTCAAAGTAGAGAACATTGCTGACCATCACATGCACCGCGAAAGCTTTGTAATGCCGCAGAAAACAGCCGATGCCATTGCGGCAGCCAAACGGGTTGTAGCCGTGGGCACCACAAGCGTACGCGTACTGGAAACCCTGGCCACCCGGCACGGCACTCCCCTGCCCGCCACCAGCGGAGATACCGATATCTTCATCTACCCCGGTTACGAGTTCAAGACCGTCGGGGCTTTGCTCACCAACTTCCACCTGCCGCAAAGCACCCTTATCATGCTGGTCAGCGCCTTTGCCGGTAAAGAGCTCATCATGGAGGCATACCGGCAGGCTGTGGAGCAGCGATACCGTTTCTTCTCCTACGGAGACTGTATGCTCATTATCTGATGGTTCGTCCCTTTGCCAGACTCTATAACTTCCAAGGCAGACTCAGCCGCCGTGATTTCCTTGTATACTGGCTGTGGGTTTACCTGCTGCCCAAAATCTGGGTGGCCATTGCGGGTGGCGGCATCGGCTACCTGCTCTGGGGTACAGAGGCAGCCTACGCAGAAATTGCCGGAAGCATCCTCATTTCCTGTCTCATCCACCTGCTGCTCATCTCCTTCTTCCTCGGGGCTATCTGGAGGCGCATGAACGACATTGGCTTTGCTCTCTGCCCTAAAATGCTGATTCTAGGGCTCATGCTTCTTCTTCCCCCATACGGGTGGATGCTCCAGCTTTTCATGATTCTGCTGCCCGGCCGGAAAACTCGTTGAAAGCAACTCTGGCGGTGGTATCAATTCACCAGCGCAATTTGGCACGTAAACGGGCCGCATAATCGCTGCCGGGCAGATTCAGCAGTCTCAGCGGGTTGGGTGCTTTCTGCACACGCAGCGTCTCATTCAGGGCAATGGGGTAGGTATTGCGGCCATCTAGTGAAAAGATAAGCGATTCCCCTGCCCGGCCACGGCGCTCACGCGGACGCAGAGTAATTTCCACCGAATCAGGCAGCACAATAGGGCGGCTGGTCAGGCTGTGCGGGCAAATGGGGGTCAGGCAGGTTACACCGGCTGCAGGCCACATGAGAGGTCCGCCGGCAGACATGGAATAAGCCGTTGAACCCGTCGGCGTGGCCACCAGAATACCATCTGCATGATAGCGGTTGAGCAGGCGTCCGTCCAGCTCCACATCCACATCAATCATCTTACCCGTCTGGGCACGGGTGAGCGAAAGCTCATTGAGTGCATAGAAGCGGCGGTCAGCCTCCTGCCCGGAAGCATCAAACTTACGAACCTCCAGCATAGCCCGCTCATCCACCTCGTAATTTCCGTCGGCAAGGGCCTGCACCAGAGTTTCAATTTCATCGCGGCTGCAGGCACTCAGGAAACCCAGATGCCCCATATTGATGCCGCCGATGACAGAGCCGGTGCTGCTGGCAGCCAAGGCCACCGAAAGCATCGTACCATCGCCGCCAAGGCAGAGAATCATTTCCGGTTTTCCCAGAACCGGATCGCTGATGGTGTTTTTCCCCAGCTCGTAGGCATTCAGCCCCGCGGCAGCACAGGCATCCATAAGCTGCTGCAGAGCCAGCAGGCAAGGTGCGGTGCGCGAAGGCGAAAGAATACCTATGGATGCAGGAGATTTCACAGCAGGTGCAATTATCGCTGTTCGCGTACAATTTCAGTACCAATACCCTCAGGGGTGAAAATTTCGAGCAGAAGGGTGTGCCGCAGGCGGCCATCAATGAAGTGCACCTTACGCACACCAGCGTTGAGGGCATCCACCGCACTCTTCACCTTGGGAATCATACCGCCGGAAATAACCCCCTTCTCAATAAGTTCAAAGGCTTCCTTGCGGTTGATGCTCTGAATGATGGTGCTGGGGTCAGACGGGTCGTTCATCAGACCGGGCACATCCGAAATGTACACCAGTTTCACCGGCTTGAGCTCACGAGCGAGCGCGGCGGCGGCCAGGTCGGCATTCACATTCAGGGAATGGCTTGTACCCAGCTCGCGTGCCAGCGGGGAAATCACCGGCGTGAGCTGCAGGGAAAGCGCCTCTTTCACGCGGGAAAGCTGGCAGCCAATCACATTGCCCACCATGCCTATATCGACGGGATTCCCCTCGGCATCATGCTCCACAATCTTTTCACCCACAAAGACATTTGTTCCGGGAATACCCACTGCCTTGCCGCCGTGTCCACGCATCATTTCCACCAGACCGGGGTTAATGGTGCCACTCAGCGTGCGCTCCACAATGTCAATGGCCTCTGGCGTAGTCACGCGCAGGCCATTCACAAAGCGGGCCTCCAGTCCGGCATCTGCCATGGCCTTGGAGATAGCCTTGCCGCCACCATGCACCACTACCGGATTAAGCCCCATGGTCTCCATCACCACGATATCGCGCATGAGCGACTTCACCAGATCCGGGTTATCCATGGCAGAGCCACCGAACTTGATGAGGATGGTCTGGTCACGATAAGCCTGCAGATACGGCAGGGCTTCGATGAGGATATCGGCTTTGTATATTTCCTGGTCAGGGGTAACAACCTTGCGGGTAGGAATCATAATCAGATATAGCGTTTAATTTTGAAAATGATGAGCGGCAGAGCGCCGGAAAGAACCATGAGCACCAGAGACACCCACACACCCCAGTCGGTGTTCAGGAAGGGGATGAACTTGAAGTTCATGCCGAACATACTGGCAATGAGCGTGGGCGGCAGGAACACCACACTCATGATGGTGAAAACCTTGAAGATATCGTTCTGCTCAATGTTGATGAGACCGAGCACGGCATCCAACATGAAGTTAATCTTATTGGACAGGAATGCGGCGTATTCTGAAAGGGAATTCACGTCTCGGGAAACCGAGCGCAGCGGCATGTAGAGATTATCATCCCCCACGCAGCTCTCCTCGTTGCCGGCATAGGTGATGAGGCGCAGAAGGTTCACCAGGGCATCTCGCTGGCGGGTAATGAGGTCACCCACGCGCCCCAGTTCCTCCAGGGCATCTCTCAGGTCATCGGTATCCGGGTCTTCCTTTTTCTGCTTGCGGCGGGTATGATGCGTGCCGAACACCTTCTTGGAAAGTGTATCAAGATCCGTGCCAAAGCGTTCCAGAACGTCAGCCTGTCGGTCAACCAGAGTCTCCAGCAGCCCGATGAAGACCAGGTCGCGATTCGTCTGGCTCATACGCAGCAGCTGGTGGGAGAACACCCGGAAGGAATAGGAATCCGTGTGGCGGATGGTAATGAGCACCTTGCTCTTCAGAATGAAGGTGATTTCTGAAATGATAGGTTCATCCGTCTCTACGCGTGACAGCACGGTCGTGGTCATGAAACGGCCGCCATCTTCACAATACAGACGCGATGTAGCCTCAATTTCCCGCATTTCATCCTTGGTGGGCATTTCGATGCGGCAAAGGGATTCTGCATATCTTAGTTCTTCCGCATCCGGGGTCAGGAGGTCAATCCAGAATACATCCCCGCGGCGGTCTTCCTGGTCCTCCAGGCCCACCGTACGGGAAATCCCATTCTCCGTCTGCGTGTATATGCGAATCATGGCTCCTCTGAGGGGTTGCGATTTCGTTTTTCCTTACGGCACCCACGCGCGCCGTGCGTTCATTATGCCGTAATCAACGCACAAAGACAAGCCTAAAGGGCTCTTCTGCGGCATTTTCCGCAGCAGAAATCCCTCGCTTACTTGCCAATGGTCAGTTCGCGCCAATCAGTCAGCGCCCTCTGCACCGCCGAGCCTCCCAGCTCATTCTGCAGTAAAGTACCATCCTTGGAGACAATACTGACGGCCGGAGGAATGGGCATGCCGCAACCGGGCAATCCTTTGAACTGGGTTGCTTTCAGGGCATCGAACATGATGCACGGTGCCTTGATTTTGCTCTTCTTGAGATATTTTTTTGCGTCGGCCTCTGTTTTGTCTGTGCAGATGACAACCAGCTCCACCTTACGGCTTGCTTTCATCTTTTTATATTGCTCTGCAGCAATCTGCATGCAATTCACACAATGCACACATGTGCTGGAGGTATAAAAGTAAATGAAATACTCTGCTTTCTGATTGAGTCTGGCGTTCAGCACCTTGAAATTCTCAAACGCAGCCACTACGGCAGACTTGGCCGGAGCTTCAGCCCCTTTACTGCCCTTGCCAGCTTTCTTTTTTGCTTTCTTCTTTGCAGAATCGGCATCCTCTACCAGTTCATCAGACTCTTCCTGTGCCTGTGCGGGAGCGGTACCGGCAAAGCTCACGAATCCTGCCAGCAGAAACAGATAAAAGAATCGGCGGATGCTCATGGATGCATCGTAGCAAAGGCCTGGCAGCATGTCAACACCAATAAGCTCACCGCCGGCGCCTGCGCAATAAACGGCGGGAGCGCCCGGCCGGGCGTTTGCGCATTTTGTATATCTGAAAGCCCGTCACCCCTATCAAAGTCAGGCTGAGCACACCCATCAGGAACGGAGCACACCATACCTCGCCAAAGGTCCACACTACGTGGCGCTCCGGGTCATTGGCCATGTAAAGCACGGGCACGGTCGAGCCGATGCGGTAGGTGACATCATTCGAGCGGACGGAATAGCGCACATTCTCCCCAACCGGCAGGGAAAGTGACATTTCAAAACTGATAGAACCCTTGATTTTCCGGCCATCGGGCGTGGTGAACTGGTAGAGAGGCTTGCTCGAACGGTTTCTGCCACTTCCGGAGCGTTTGCGGCCAGTAATGACGGCCTGGGTCTCCACCCCCTCATCCAGCAGGACGATGCGGTCATGGATATCAATACCTGTTTTGACACCCAGCAACAACGCCACTTCCAGGAACAAGGCAAAAATCATGTAAGCAAGCGGCCTGGATTCCGTCGACTGATCCCTGTAATACTTCCATGTTCCTATGGCAAAAACCCCGAAAAACAACACCCCCATCTGCGAAAGCACAAGAGGATACGATGCCTCCGCCCAGCCCGTATCTCCCGCCAGCACCTGCCCCGTCTGCCAGAAGAAAAACCCCAGACACCCGCAGCAGAGCAGCGCGGTAACAATACTGATAATGAGAGGCACAATCATACCACACAACATAAGATAATCAACGCAACCACCAGGAGGATGGGAAGAACCACCCACCAGCGCAGACGCCCCAGCGCATGCGCCAGCAAATCAACAATCCACTCAATGATAAAATCAATCATCACATCAGAATGGTCTGCCTCCCTGGAATGCCGGTGCCAGAACCATCACCGTGCGCGGCAGCAGGTAAAGGGAAAGCTGCTGGTTCTTATCGGTGAAGTGGTGCACGCCGGCATCCTGGCGGGCAAAGCCGCCGAAGCGGGCATCGTCCGAATCCAGCACCACTTTCCACTCCCCTGCCTTG
>CAJGDB010000010.1 GCA_904502165.1 uncultured Akkermansia sp. | reverse complement strand
GCAAGCCTACCAGGCTGTCGGGCGTAATGTTACCATCCGAGCGAAGCCCGTATATCAGCCGGATAACAGCTGCTATGATCAGGAACATGACAACACCGGCAACAAGCCCGATGCAACCGGCAAGTGCCACACTGCAACCAGCCTGCAGGCAAAGGTAGCCGCCCCAGCCCAACCCCAGGAAAAAGCCCAGAATGGAGCGGAATGAAAATACACCGGTATCAGCCCCGGTTGTGGCGGCATCCCCGGCTCCGTCAAAATCGGTAAAGAAGGAGAGAATGAACGTGAATGCAGCCAGCAGGGTAGCAACCCATGCTATGGTGCAGAATATAGCACGCGGAGAATCGAATCCTGGCATTAGTTCCATCACTCGACCAGTTTATCACAGCCACCCCTGTCAGCAAGCAGAAAATGCGCTATCACGCAATAGAGGGTAATTTTTTTGCTTTTAGGCTTGCAAATGCAGGGATTAGTGCTATTATCCACTCACCTTGTAGGTCGATTTGCCGCAGCCACGAAAAATCAACCACTAACACAAGATACAAACAAAATGAGCGATATCAACGTCAACGACTTCAAGACGAACGAGAACGATACCGGTTCCACCGGTTTCCAGGTTGCAGTGCTTACCAAGCGCATTGCCCACCTTACGCAGCACCTCATCGCTAACAAGCACGACCACGCTTCCCGCCGCGGTCTGCTCATGATGGTGGCTCGCCGCCGTAAGCTTCTGGACTATGCCAAGCGCACTAACCCGGATCTGTACAAGGATCTGCTCGTGCGTCTCTCCCTCCGCCACTAATCTGTGCACGAGGGCTTCAGAGAAGTCTACCGCTAATTACAAAACCGCCGCTGAGAGGTCGATCTCAGCGGCGGTTTTTATTGGAACATCATTGCTGCTGTGCCGGGCGCAGCTTATCCTCATAATCCTGAATCATCTTGGGGATATAGCGTTTACGCTGCCCCCAGGGAATGAGTAACCCTTCCTCCCGGGCTACGCAATAGAAGAATTTTGCCTGGGCTATTGAGGCAAAGAAATTGAAGAACTTCTCGAGGGTGCCAGCATCCAGATAAAAGAACACAAGATTAGAAGTAAACGGCATCAACATGATGAGAGCCGGAACATATATTGCTGTTCCACGTAGCGACATACATATCCTGATAATGAGCAAGCCTGTGCAATTCACTATCAGGAAAACAGCAACAAGACCGACATAGCCCCAACTCTGAATGGTTGTCACAATCATACTATGCCATTGCTTGCTGCTTGCAAACTGATTCTGGTCACCATACAAGATTTCCCCGCGCATGATTGCTCTCACATCACGATCATTCTCTTTTTTGGACAACCCTATTCCATCCCCCCACACGTAATCCTTAATAAATCTCGTTCTGGGATCCAATGCCCAGCCCCACATCTCATATCGCCAATCAGATGAGGAATCACCATCTCGTTGCGCCTCAGAGTCCACAATCACACCTGGTATTGCACCGGCTACACGCTGGACACCATAGGGTAATACACTCAATCCCCCGCCCGCACTCACCAAAATCAAACCTGCATAACAGAGTCCTGCAAGACCCACCATCAGGCAGACTTCCTTCTTCACGATTGACATAAATACAAGCGCAACCACCTTGATAGCAAAAAATGAACGGAATCCTGAAAGCAATATCATCCCGAAAGATGCAGCCATTCCCAACAACAAAGCCGGGTTAGTGATGAATCTGACCAAGGGGAACAAAGCATATAGCATAACTACTGCGTATTCACCAAGCGTCAAGAAAGCCCCGAAGCGAGACCCCTGCATACTATCTACCATACCATCATACCCCGCTGCACCATATCCTGCGAGGCCCTTGATTGTAACGAGAATCACGCAGATAAGCGTCACCCAGATACTCAAGTTCAACACTTTCCCCAGCTGGGCATTCTTTATCGGAATGCAACTGATAGTCAGGTAATAAATAAATGCACCTATTGCTAAAATATAGGGACGACCGCCAATATTGTCAGTATCTAGCCCCAATGCATCTACTGAAACAGGTTTTCTGACATACGATGCTACCATGAGGCCCAAAATCACAAGGGTCAGCAAATCCAACAACCACATGCTACGCCAACGCATTTTCACATACCCCATTCCCCACATGACAATCCAGTAGCCAAGTACAACAATGGCAACAAGATAATGGTTGTTAAATCTCGCCACTGAATACGGCAGAGGGAGCACCTGAATGATTGGGGGCAAGAGAAACAGCAGCATCCAGCTGCGCGGCCCCATAATCAGCATGAATACCACACCCACAACAGCAGCAATAATCACCATTGAGGATACAGCACTTTCTGCAGCCTGCGCACCTATGATGAAACACAGAACAACTAGTACGATGCAAGCAAGGACTTTACCGACAATTGAACCAGCCATTCTTTCTTCTATTTGATGCTCATGATTATATACTGCAACTCACATACCACCCCGGTGATATGTGAGTTACCTGATTCGCCTTTTACAGCGCAGAGGGAATTTCCTTCCCTAGTTCAGAAGCCTTGCGACCCTTGCCATCACCGGCAATGCGCTCAAGCAGCACATCGCGGTATCCCATGCCACCGGGAATCATAGGCAGTACGTGTACATCATACGGAACCATGACGTCAAGCACATAGGCCTCTTTGGATTCCAGCATGCGCTGAATGGCCGGAGCAAGCTCGGCGGGGTCCACCACGCGTTCACACTTGATACCAAAGCCAGCGCAGAGGACCGGGAAGTTGGGATACAGGATTTCCGGGGTGCGGTGTGTGCGGTCGTATTCATCAGCAGGGTCGGCCAGGAAGGTCTGAGCGCGATTGGAATCGTACTTCAGGTCTTCCCACTGCACCACCATGCCCAGATGCTGGTTGTCGAGAATGATGCACTTAATGGGCATTTTCTCAATGTGAATGGTCGCAAGTTCCTGCACGTTCATGAGGAAGGAGCCGTCGCCATCAATATTCACCACAGGTTTGTCAGGGTATGCCATGTGTGCACCCATAGCGGCAGGAAGGCCATAGCCCATGGAACCAAGACCGCCAGAAGTCGAAAGACGACGCGGCTGGTCAAACTTGTAGAACTGGGCAGCAAACATCTGGTGCTGGCCCACGCCGGTGCAGATAATGGCATCCTCATCCTTCAGCTGGTTGTAGAGCTCTTCAATCACCTGCTGAGGAGCGATTTCGCGTTCCTTCTTCTCATAACACAGAGGATACTGCTTCTTCCAGGCCTCAATAATGCCAAACCATTCCGGACGATTGGAAACAGCGTATTCGCGCGGAGCAATACCCATTTCCTCAAGCTTGCTGTTCAGGTAGGCCAGAGCTTCTGCCGCATCAGAACGGATGGCATAATCCACTTTCTTGTTCTTATTCAGTTCGGCTGCATCGTAATCAACGTGAATGATACGGGCATGCTCACAGAAAGTACGGACAGCACCGGTCACACGGTCATCGAATCTTGCACCTATGGCCAGCACAACATCTGCCTCATTCACGGTGTTATTGGCATAGACTGCACCATGCATACCCAGCCAGCGCACTGAGAGGGGATGATTCTCCGGCATGGCACCCACGCCCATAAGTGTGGTGGCAACGGGAATCTGAGTACGCTCAGCGAACTCGCGCAGCTGCTCAGCCGCGTTGGAAATCACCACACCACCACCTGCATAAATAGCAGGACGCTTTGCATTGAGCAGAAGGGGGAGGACCTCATCCAGAGCGGCCGTATTCAGAGCCACCTTCGGCTCATAGCCTGGAAGATCCATCGGGGCATCAAAATCAGGTACAAACTTCCCTTCCTGGAAGTTCTTGGGAATATCAATCACCACAGGACCGGGACGGCCAGTACGGGCCACATAGAAGGCCTCGCGCACAATCCGGGGAATATCCTCCAGCTGCGTCACCAGATAGCTGTGTTTCACAATGGGGGCCGTCATGCCGAAAACATCCGTCTCCTGGAATGCAGATGTACCGATGAGGCCACTACCTACCTGGGCTGTGATGGCAACCATGGGAATGGAGTCCAGCATAGCATCAGCAATACCCGTTATAAGGTTGGTAGCTCCCGGCCCAGAGGTAGACATACAAACACCTACCTTACCCGTAACACGGCCATAACCCTCTGCAGCAAAGGCACCGCCCTGCTCGTGACGCGGCAGAATGGTACGAATGGAAGGCTCATGGCTCAGCGCCTGATGAATAGGCATACTGGCACCGCCGGGATATGCAAAGATTACATCTACACCCTCACGCACTAGGCTCTGTACAAGGGCCTCTGCCCCGGTCATCATTTTACCTTCAGACGTGGACTTGCATGCAGATGTATTATTCATGGCTTATTATGGCTTATATGGTTCAACGGGTACTTATTTACAACCCGCAATCGGGCGCGATTATATCAAAGAGAGGCTCACATGAAAAGCATATTTTTTGTCCTGAAAGACAGTTTGTCTCGCAATGACAGCATATTTCAACGCTCAGGGTAGGAAACCAGCACTTCGTTCCCGCAATCCAGCATCAACGCAAGCTCATTCAAATCCTTCTGATCCATACGCAGGCAGATACTGCCCCGACCATTCTGCCCGCCCACAAGCGCCATTCCATTTTCCAGCACAAGCACCCGTTCCGATGCCGCATACTGTGCCGCCCTTGGAGGAACAGCAAGCCCGTTTATATACCCCTCCCGCGCAGCCAGTCTGGTCTTCTGGGTCTGCTGCCGGGAGCGCGGAATATCATCCATGCTGATGATGGGATAATCCGCCACAAGCTGCTGACCATCCCAGACAGAAACCTCGCGTTGCAGAGGATTTATTTCCATTCGCAAACGCATTGGCACCACAACCAGTTTCTGCCCGATTCGCAGGGCAGAGGGTTCCACAATCCCATTGAGCATCATAAGTACGTCCTGCGGGCATTTCTGCGTTGCTGCAATCCGGGCCATATTATCCCCCCGACGAACCGTATAAACTCTGGCACCAGGATGCATGCGGGACAGATAACGCGGCACATTGACACGCCCGCAAATCTGCCGTGCCTCGCGACCTGCAATACCACCATCTGACACAAAGGGCTGCAGCAGCAGCACAGCCTCTCCGCCCTTCTGCTCCTGCATCAGGCGGCGCGCCTGCTCCAGCTCATCCGGGCGGCGGGGCCAAAGGGAATAATTCTCTGCCGAAAATGCAGGGCTGAGCAGACTATAGAAGGCCCCGGCGACGAAAATCGAATATATTGATTTCATGAGATTTCTGAATCATTTCCATCATAAAGTAGAGCAGCGACACCTCCCATGCGTCGTCCACCCCGGCAATCACCGCCCGGAACGGATCTCCGGAACTCAGGGATTCCTTTACTACACGTTCCGCAACTTCTGCCGGCGCGTCATGCACCAATTCCTCCGAAACATCAGAACGGCCAAAGCGGAATCCGTATTCAAACAAGGCCTTGAGCCGCGCGCCACGAGCCTCCATCCATTCAAAGAAACGGGCGGCATCGGCACTGAATCCTTCTGTTTCAATCCCCCGCAAATCAGCAGGGCGCAGAATACGGGGGCGGTTAGCCTCCACCCACCCACTCCGGATACGGCACACTCCCACCTCGTCCATGGGCTCAGATACAAGGCGGAAATTGAATCGCGTATCACCAAAGGAATCTATGCGTCTGTCGGGCACATAAAGCACCCTCGTATGCTGCATAGCATAATCAATGGAGCTGCGATTCATGAAAAAACGGCAAAGGGCGGCTCCACCGGTTGAGGAGGAACCGCCCGTTATTAAAAAGTGAGCCTATCAGGCCTTGTGGGACTCGATGTAAGCCACCACATCAGCCACGGACTTAAGCTTCTCGGCATCCTCATCGGGAACTTCCACGGAGAACTTATCCTCGAAAGCCATCACGAGCTCTACGGTGTCAAGGGAGTCGGCACCAAGATCTTCGATGAACTTAGCATCGGAGGTCACTTTTTCGGGGTCAACGCTGAGCTGAGCAGCGATGATTTCTTTTACCTGGGATTCGATATTGTCGGACATAAGATGTTCAGGTTTTAAGTGCATTTATTGTAGCGTGTTCTCCAGCTTCTGGCAACAAAAAAACACCATATGCAAAAAAAAATCATGTCACAGGCATATACCTGCGGCTAAAGCTATCCCCTCAAGCGTCAGAAGCGGGACTTCCTGGCAGGGTCTGCGTAAAAGCGGGAGCAGCGCAGCAGCATCCCCTCCCGTCATGACAACATGGATGGATTGCCCCAACTCCAGCTCAATGGAATCCAGAATCGCGTCCACCATTGCTGGATACCCGATTCGCAGAGCACTTCCCATTGCCGCCGCCGTATCTCCCCCGATAACCGGAACTGACTGCCAGTCTCTCACAATGGGCAGCTGGGCTGTATGGTAATGCAGACAACCCGCCATAGCATTGATTCCCGGTGCAATCACCCCGCCGGCAAAACGAGGTTTACCCTGTTTCGAGACAACTACATCAAATGTCGTAGCTGTCCCTGCATCCACCGCCACCAGTGGCAGCTCTGCCCGTCTGACAGCAGCAAGCACATTAGCCACCCGGTCAGCGCCCAGGGTTGCAAGGCCCGCGTAGCCTGAAAAATCCACCGCATCAGATACGCTGCTATCCAGCATCTGCACCTCTGCTCCACCACAGGCCTCACGCAAAGGAGTCACCGCCCAGGGAACAACCGAACACAGGCAGACCGACTCAAACGACCAGCCTTCGAGCACTTTTTGCACAGAGGGCACGGAGATATCCGCTGTCGGCATCACGCGCAGCTCTATTTCACGCCCCGGCACATGTAAGACAAATTTGGTCCGGGTATTAGAATTATCTATCAGCAAGTAACTCATATATTCAGCACCTGAGTAATAGTTCTTTTGATGCAGGCCGCCCCGCTCTGCCGCCGAGCATCCACCATTCGCTGCCGCATGCTCTGCCAGCCAGCGGCGTTATTCTCGAGCAACCGGGTTATAACATCCACTAGGTGAGCTGTTGATTCCACATGACACCCTGCCCCATCCTCCAGAAGCAATTCCAGGTTACCCTGTTCCTGTCCCGGCAAGGTAAAATTAATCAGGACCGGTACTTCGCACGCATAGCACTCAAACATTGTAGCTGCACCCGCCTTACCTATATAAAAATGACATTCGGAAAGCAAGTGCGGCATATCGGATGTTTCCTTCAACACCTGCAGGCGTCCGGTCTCGCATTGTCTTCTGAACACCCGCTGTAATTTCCTGCAGTAAGAGCCGGCAAGAACCACCAGCTCTATCCGGGGAAATTCGGCAAGCAGTATGGCAATGTCATTGATGACACCTCCTATCTGTCGATACGCCCCATACAGAACACGCAAGCTATCCTTGCCCGGGACACTCCGCGTCACAGACGGTCTGAAACCAGATTTTACCGGAAATCCGGCATCCACCACCCGGTAAGGTTCCATAGCATAACGCTCCACAACCATATTCCTGGAACCGGTATCCGGAACAGTCACCAGCATGGCATGAGAGCGCACCCAGGGGCGGCTGATTTCACGCGCATCTGTCACCACCACGGCATAAGGCCGGCTGAATTTACCCTTGAGATGCAACTCATCCAGCATATAAGCAAACAAGGGATAGGTGCATATCACCAAATCAGGTTTTTCCTCTTCCAGCACCTTGTGCAGGCACCGCACCACGGGCCGCAACAAAGGGCTGTGAATCAGGCGACTCCAATCAGCACTATCAGTCAATGCATACGTAATACCCCAGAGCCAGGGCGCACGCCGGACACAGAAATCATAAAATATCTGCGTAAGACGGAATACTCCGGGCTGGGCCATTTCGCACACATCCACCACCTGCGTGTTCCATCCTGCTTCTGCATAATGCTCAGCCAAAGCGGCAGCTGCCGAATGATGTCCTTTTCCATAACCGACACTCAGCAAAAGCAATTTTCTTTCAGGCAACAGCTCCATACGCAGGATGATACAGAAAAACGAGCTCCGGCATATTCTGCCGGAGCTGGAAACTCATCACCTTCCAATTAAGGCCCTATCTTGTCCGGGCGACCCTCAAATGCAGGACGCCGCGGCACATAGACCGAATCGTTCGGCAAAAGCTTGATAGCACGATCCCTCGCACTAAAATAGTCATACGTGCGGGTCACCTTACCGCGGGTCACCTGAATCTTGCGTGAGCCGAAATCGGTTATATCACCGCAATCAATCAGCGCCTGAATCAGAGTCACGCCTTCGCGATAGGGAAGATTCCGTTTCTCTCTCACATAACCAGCCACCTGAATGTAGCGCGTATCCACAGCAACCTCCCCCTTCGGGCCGACGTTGGCCATAATGATGGGGTCAGAATAAATCTGCTGGGAAAGATACAGCGAACGAAGCGCATTCTCCACCTGACGGGCAGTCTGCCCTACTACTTTCACACGCCCCGAGAGATAGGGAACAGAAATTGTTCCGTCTTCACGGCTGACCGGGTACTCACCATTGACATTGCCGACATCCTCACTCGGAATATTTTTGAACTGAAGCACAACTGTACCCCCCTTCGTAGCACGGGGCTCTGTTGCAGCATCCTGGGCAAGGGCCGGCATAGCCAGAAGCCCCATAACAAGAACCATCAGAATCTGTATAACCTTCTCTTTCATCTCCTTTTCTTAATACAAGTCCTCCCCAGCGTCAGGCTCCAGTACACGCTCCTCTGCCTGTTCCTTCTGCTGAACTGCCAGCGGCTTCGGCTCCGGCCTGTTATCACCCTTGCTGTAGTACGAATAGTATGTCGTATAATACTGATACTGCGTATCACCCGTAATATCAACATTATTCATCACCAGCCCCATAATGTTACCTCCGGCATTCTGCACAAGGGACTTGGCACGAAGCAATGCCTTAATGGGCATCTTGCGGGGCTGAAGTACCAGCAAGGTGGCATCGGCACGGCTCACCAGAAGGGAAGCATCACTTACGCCCAGAACAGGGGGCGAGTCGATCAACACAATATCGAAACGCTTGGAAACCTCACTCAGCAAAGACTGCATGCGATGCGAACCGATAAGGCCACTCGGGTCAACAGGTATAGGACCGCTGGGCAGCATGTAGAGATTATCATGCTCGGTGCGGAAAACCACATCTTTCAAGTCTGCACCATTGGCTATGTAGGTTGAAAGCCCCACATCGCTCTTGAGTTCGGCATAGCGCGCCAGGCGCGGACGACGAAGGTCGGCATCAATCATCAGCGTACTGTAACCAGCCTGAGCAAACACAAATGCAAGGTTACTCAGCGTCGTTGTCTTACCTTCACCTGCATTAGCCGACACAACCGCGATCGTTGTCGTACGGAACAATTCGCGCTTCAGCTCGATGTTCGTACGAAGAATACGATATGCCTCGGCATCCGGGCTGTCTCCACCCTGCAGGATAAGCAGACCCGCATCCTGCGGAATAACACCCAGTACCGGAAGTCCCAGCGTGCGCTCTGCATCCTCAAGAGTCTTGATGGAGGTGTCAAAGTAATTGCTCATGAACGCTACAACTACACCAGCCATAAGACCCAGCACAGCGCCAACAATGAGGTTAAGACGATAATTCGGCTTGCTCGGTACCGTCGCCAGGCCCGGCATGCTGTATACCTCAAGGCTGGTTCGCGGGGCCATCAGACGCATCTTATCCGCAATGTAATCGTTTTCAAGCTTGTCGTAACGAGCCTTTTCTGCAGCATACTCCTCCAAAGCATTCTTGACCTTCTGGTCCTCAAGAGTCTTGTCACGCAGACGATCCCTCGCCTGGCTATAGCGCTGCTCCACATCCTGCAGCTCAGACTTCTTGACATCGAGCTGATCCACCATCGAGTCACGCATTCCAACCAGCTCTTCATATAGCTGCTCACGAGTTGCCTTATGCTGTTCATCCAGACGAACCACATTCGGATGCCGCACACCGTAGCCACTCAGCAGCATCTGCGTTCTGTTATTCTCCTCCTCCGTGTAGCGGTTGTTCAGTTCACGCACCTTGGCGGAGCAATAGGATTCAGCGGTCAGCAAACCGGTACGGGTGACATAGCTGAGCAATTCGGCATCCTTCAGTCCCTGCAGCTTACCGATATGCACCGTCATCTGAGAAATCTCAGCCTGCATCTGCAAGCGATTATTATTCAGCTGCTGAAGAGTCTGTTCCTCTGCTCCGGCAGAAATGGGAGCCGCACGCCCGGCATAGTCATTCCACATGCCCTGGATATACTTACCGGAACGAATGTACTGACGCACTACGTCAGCCTTACGCTCAAGCTCATCCTGACGAGAACGCAGAACCTCATAACGCTTGTTGATAGCCTCATTGATAACGCCATTCTCTTTTTCCTCTCGGATTTCCTTATAACAGTCCACCACTGCCTGGCAAATCTGCTGGGACACGCGGGGGTCTTCCATCTCCACCTTGATATCAACCAGATTGGTATTGCGGCGCGGCATGACCTCAATCATGTGGGTAAGCTTGGTGGCGGCACCCACTTCATCCATTTCCCACTCATTCGGCAGGTCCAGCTTATTGGCAACTGCTATCAGATTCTGCTGAGAGACGAGAATTTCAAACTGCGTCTGCATGTACGCATTATTGTCAGCCATAGCAGCGATGGGATTACCCTCGCCACCAACTGCCACGTTGATGAGATCTCGCGGATGTTTGATTTCAAAAGTCATACCACTGGTATACTGCGGCGTCATCATCTTGGTGATGATGGCGCTACTCACAAATACCAGTAGAAAAACAAGGAGCACGACCTTCCATCTGCTTCGCAGAACCTGCATATAGTCCTGCGCGTGCAATACCGCCTCCGACTGCATCTGTGCACCTATGCTTTTTTCCATAGTCTGTATCTGGTGTCAAAAACGGAGGGGTCGTGGCTCATCCACAGGACCCCTCCGGAAAAATCATCATGTCTCTTAGAATGTGTATGACAAACCGGTCGAGATAACGTGGCGGGTGTAATCACCCTTCTTACGATCAGTCTGGTAATATGTGTACTCGTATCTGATATCACCGGTCAACTGCTGGGAGAACTTATACTTCATCCCGACATGCGGACGATACGAGGTATTTGTTTCATCATCCATACCATAGGTACCTTCCGAATACTGGGAACGCATCACAGAGATACCAAACGTAAAGGAAACATCCGGCGACAGCGTGTATATGCCATCCACACCCACGCGGAGCGTCAGGTCAGAGAGATAGTTAGCGTTCGGTCCACGATATGTATCTACATTCTCATTGGAAAGCATCGCATAGGAATTCACGCTGAAGCCTTCCGCAGCCTTACGATTGTATCCAAGGCGGATATTGGGGCTCAAAATCTGCTTACTATGGACAAACTTCTGCTGCACACCGATACTGGCACTGCAGCTGGAAACCGGATCAAGTGCACGGTCGAAACCGACCATTACCGTCATGTTATCCGAGTTGTAACCATAATCGCGCTGGTCATTCTTGTAGGAGAAACGGATATTGTAGCTAAGCAACTCCGAGGAACGATAAACCAGGCCTGCACCGGCCGTCCAGTACTGGCGGTCGTCGGACTGATACTCGGTTTCGCTATAAAGAACGCCGCTATAACCAGCGTTGATATCCCAGCTCCAGCGTGCATCAATGGCCTGGCTGTAACTGTTATTGAAAGCCCAGTTAAAGCATTCGCCCTGGCGACGAGCTGCAGAAATACCGGTAGAGTAATCCGGCTCAGGGCTGTAAGAAAGATTCAGCGCAGCCGAATATGTGCAGCGGGAATTGAAAGAATGTACAATCGTACCTGTCAATCCCATATCTGCAAAATCCTTTTTACCACTATTTGCACTCGTGAAATCTTCAGACGTGAAATAGTGAGTCATACCCAGGTTAAAGCGGTACGAAATCTTATCCACAGATTCATAGTCCGCAAAAGAAGCATTAATACCAGCCTTAGCGAAAGCACTACCTGTTTCATCAGAATGGCGGGTATCCACATTGCTGTCATAACCAACACGGGCATAGGCACTGTACTTGGCCGTATGAGATTCCGGCAAACCCACGATAGGAGCCGTATCATACAAAGAAATAGCGCTGGCACTGCATGCACACAGACCAGCCAGAATCATTTGCTTGTAGAAAAGAGACTTCATACCTGCAATATTCGTTTCTCGAATTCTTAGTTATTATAAGATGTTGCGGGCGGCGTAGTAGGAGCAACAGGAACGTATGCTTCCAACGAATCAGAAGTAACACCATTACCCGCAGACTGCCCTGTAATCGTGCTACCAGCCACACCCTGCGCTACAGCCGCTGCAACCGGCTGAGTCTGCGGCAGCGTATAGAGCGTTGAAAGAAGCTGATAACCCGCAGAATCAACAGCTACGGGAATATAACTACCGGGATTATTATGATACTCAGCAGCATTCTGCACAAACCCCTCTTCCAGAGTAGGGGCAGCCAGCAGCACGGAACGAAGAATAGCATACGTATCCGTGGCAGACCAGCTATCACGCTGCATCATTACATCCTTAAACACCTCAACAGCCTTGGAGGGCTCAGCCTTCACGGCTTCGTAAACAGCCATACAAAGAGCATCAATTGATGTCTTGGATTCTTTCTTTGCCATCTTGGCAAGATCACCCTGCTGAACCTGCTCAGGAGCAGCAACAGCGGATGCGCTAGCAAAAACGCCAGCCAGGAGAGTAATGAAAAGCGCTTTCTTCATAGCAGTATACCTTTCTTCAACTTGAGGTTAAGCGGGTAGCGGGAATCGAACCCGCATGATCAGCTTGGAAGGCTGGAGCTTTACCATTAAGCTATACCCGCATGCATCGGGATTAAACTAGCACATTCCTCTCCTTATGACAAGACCAAATTACTCTTTTTTGCATTTTTTCTAATTTTACTTGACACAGCACGCCCAGCACGATAGAATCCCGCCGCTGCAAGCTGCGGGCGTCGTTCAATGGTAGGACGCGTGCTTCCCAAGCATGAGACACGGGTTCGATTCCCGTCGCCCGTATAAACCAAAACGGCAGAGACGCCCGTCGCCTCTGCCGTTCATAGTTTAGACAACACAGCTTATAAGCTTGACAACTCCCCTCGAAACGTTTAACTTTTCTGAAACATTTTATCCTGTTCCATGATTAAACAGCCAGGTCAGTACCGCCAGATGGAGCTGAATCCCCGCATTGCTGATGGGGAGATGCATTCCCCTGAGCAGGTCAGGCAGCAAATGGAACAGGCCCGCCAGCAGGCAGAATTCTACGAAGCTCAGCGCGTACAGTGGGAGACCCAGCGGCGCGAATTAGAGGAGAGCAACGAAAAGAAAGCCCTTTTCAACGAAAGTCTGAATGAAGTCGGCATGCAGCTGCACAACGCCATACGCCGGCTGGAAAAAGAGCTTGAATCCATGGAACGGGAGACGCGAGAAGTCAAGCAGGTCAAGGAATGCCTGACCCAGCACCTGAAGATTCTCTCTTCCATGCAGCCTCAGACCTGGAGCACCGAAGGATTCAGCGAGCGCCTGCGCGAAGCCATGCCAAAACTGGAACGCGCAGCCAATGATTTCGAAGAAGCCTATGCCGCGGCCTCCCACTACCGGCACACCAGCATCTTCCGCCACAAACCAGGCGCAGCTGAACGGCGGGGGCCGGACTGGGCCAGCATTAAGGCACAACTGGTTCATGGTTTCTTCTTCCACCTGCCCCTCTTTCTACTGCTGCTGCTCAGCTGGGGTGTCTATCTTCTCATTCTCCATTACTGCTGAACCCACCCGCCATGCCGTACAACAACTCCTCATTCGACCGACTGCGCGAGCTGGAACTGCGCCGCAACATGCGCCAGACTACCGGCCAGGACACCAGTCGCACCTATCAGCGACGCTACCCGGCCAACACCCTGGGGCCCTCGGAGGACGTACTTGAACGCCGCAAGGGCATGCACCGCAAACACCTGACCATCAGCGGAGCTGCACCTCAGAACCGCAGCATGCTGTTGGAAAACCTGCTACTCCTGCTCGTACTCGTCGGCTCCATCTGGGGCTTGTACACCCTGACCATCTATATTCTCACCCAGTCCTGATTTTCATCCGTTATGGAACAGAGCAATCTCATCGACGTGGCCTATATCGCCCGTCTTGCCAAGCTGGAACTCACCGCCGAAGAAACCGAGCGTTTCTCATCAGATCTCAACCAGGTGCTGGCCTATGTCGCCCAGCTTGACCAGTGGGATACCCAGGGAGTAGAACCCATGTACCATCCCCTGCCCGTTTTTGATGCTCTGCGAAGCGATGTGCCGGGCACAAGCCTCAGCAACGAAGAAGCACTTTCCAACGCACCGGCACAGGAAGACGGTCAGTTCCGCGTCCCCAAAGTGGTGGAATCCGCCCACTAAAACAACTTTTTTCTGAACCAGCCATGCTCAACGGAACCATTTCATACTGGCGCAAGCAACTTACCGGTGGCTCCATCTCCCCCACCGAACTCGTCGAGGAAGTCTCCCGGGCTATGGAGGAGCGTAATCCCTCCATCAATGCTTACCTCTCCTGGGACAAAGAAGCCGCACTAGCAGCCGCCGCACAGGCCGACCTCAGCAAACCCCTTGGCGGCATCCCCATTGCCGTGAAGGACAACATTGCCATGCAGGGCCAGCCCACCCGCTGCGCTTCCCGCATGCTGGAAAGCTTCGTCTCACCGTACAACGCCACCGCCATCACCCGGCTCAACGCAGCCGGTGCCATTCCCTTCGGGCGTACCAACATGGACGAATTCGCCATGGGTTCCTATGGTCAGAACTCCGCTTTCGGCGAAACCCAGAACCCGGCTGCTCCCGGGCATGTACCCGGTGGTTCATCCAGCGGCTCAGCCGCCGCCGTTGCCGGCGGCATGGCCATTGCAGCACTCGGGTCTGACACCGGCGGCTCCATCCGCCAGCCTGCATCCCATTGCGGCGTAGTCGGCATCAAGCCCACCTACGGGCGAGTCTCCCGATATGGACTGGTAGCCTTTGCATCCTCGCTGGATCAGATAGGCCCCATCACCCAGAACGTAGAAGATGCCGCCACCATTCTGAATGCCATCTGCGGACACGATGCCAAGGACTCCACCTCCTCCACAGAACCGGCAGAGGATTTCACCGCCGGACTCGGTAAGGACATCAAAGGCCTCCGCATCGGTCTGCCCAAGGAATACCTCTCCAGCGGCAACAGCCCGGCCGTAGCCGCAGCCCTGCAGCAAAGCGTGCAGAAGCTCACCGAACTCGGTGCAGAGATTGTAGAAATCTCCCTGCCCCACGCCGAAGCTGTAGTAGCAGCCTACTACATCATCGCCTGTGCAGAAGCATCCTCCAACCTTTCCCGGTTCGACGGCATCCGCTACGGCTTCCGCGCCTCCGCTACCAACGGCCTTGACGATCTTTACAGCAAAACCCGCGAAAGCGGATTCGGGCCGGAAGTCAAGCGCCGCATCATCCTGGGCACCTACGTACTCTCCAGCGGCTTCTACGATGCCTACTATGCCAAGGCACAGAAAGTACGCTCTCTGGTTGCCAGTGACTTCACCGCCGCCTTCGGACAGGTTGACCTCATTCTGGGCCCCGTCGCACCCACCAGTGCACCGAAGCTGAACGACGACAGCATGACCCCGCTGCAAACCTATCTGGCAGACATCTACACCATCCCCGCCAACCTGGCAGGTCTGCCCGGCATCTCCATTCCCTGCCCGGTTGCAGCAGGTGAACATCCCGTTGGCATTCAACTGCTCGCACCCCACTTTGCTGAAACGCGCCTGCTTCAGGCCGCTTCTGCCCTTGAGAAAGCCTTTACCTGATACGACAGTCCATGGAAACGCCTGTCTACCTCAGCATCGCCGGCTCCGACTGCTCTGCCGGCGCAGGATTGCAAGCTGACCTCAAAACCGGCTTTGCCCTGGGTTGTTACCCTCTCACAGCCGTTACATGCGTCGTCAGCGAAGTACCCGGCATTGTGGAGGACATCGTCGCCATGAAGCCAGGCTTTGTAGCCTCACAAATCGGCATCTGCCTAAGCAGCTTCCCGGTGCGGGCCATCAAGACCGGCATGCTCTACTCCCCGGAAATTGTGCGCGCCACCGTAGCAGCGCTAAAGGATTTTGAGGGACCCATCGTGGTAGACCCCGTCATGATAGCCACAGCAGGAGAAGCGCTCATTCTGCAAGAAGCCATTGCCGTGTACGAGGAAGCACTCATCCCGCGCACCACCCTGCTCACCCCCAATGGAGATGAACTGGCCAAACTTGCCGGCACCGCCCCCATCACAACCATAGAAGAGCTGGAAAGCGCAGCCCACACCCTCTGCGCCCGCTATCAATGCGCCATTCTGGCCAAGGGCGGGCACGTAGGCGGCAGCACCTGCACCGACATTCTCGTCCAGCCGGGCAAGCCCACTCTGCGCTGGAGTCATCCGCGCACAGAAGGCATATCCACCCACGGCACAGGCTGCACACTCTCCAGCGCTATCACCGCATTCCTGGCCAAAGGCCAGCCGCTTGAGCAGGCTGTAGAAAATGGTCTGGGCTACATTACCCGAGCCATTGCCACCTCACATACCCTGGGGCAGCAGCATGCCGTCAATCACAGCATCTGAAGGTCGCACTTAATCTGAGCTCTAAGCGAATCCACCGAATCAAAGCGCCGTTCCGGACGCAGAAAGCGCTTCATTTCCACCTGCAGCATACGGCCATATAAATCACCCTGCCAGCCGGGCAGGTGCGTTTCGAGCCGCACCACCTTACACTCTTCCTGAATCGTGGGCCGCACCCCCAGGTTAGCAATCCCCTGGTGTCTCACACCATCAACCTCCACCTGCACTTCATACACCCCGGCAGGAAGATTCACCATTTGCGGATGCACCTGTATATTAGCCGTCGGGAACCCCAGTTTCCTCGCAAGATGCTGCCCGTGCTCCACCACGCCAGCCACGCTGAACGCATGCCCGAGCATCGCCTCTGCCTGCGCCAGCTCCCCGGCCTCCAGCACACACCTGATACGGCTGGAGCAGATATTCTCCCCATTGTAAGCAGCCATCTTCTGCACACAGGCCTGCAAACCATGAGCTTCAGCATAGCTACGCACAAAAGAAGCATTCCCCAAACCTCCCCGGCCAAAATGCCAGTTGCTTCCTACGGAAACACCCGCCATGGGGCATAGCTGGCGCAAAGCATCCAGAAATGCCTGCGGCTCCATGGAAGCCAACTGCAGAGTAAAAGGCAGCTCCAGCAGAACATCCACCCCCAGTGCAGCCAGAAGAGCCCGTTTCTGTTCCGATACAGGCGTAATAAGGCGCGGCTGCCGCTCCGGCGCAAGAACAGCCAGCGGATGCTCCGCAAAAGTCAGCACACCCCGCAGCGCTCCAGGTAAAACTGCAGATTCTATCACCTGCCGATGCCCGCGATGCACCCCATCAAAAAATCCCATAGCCCAGTGAACCGGCTGATTCAGGGTGTCAAGTTCTTCAATGGAATGCAGGATTTTCATCACGCGCGGTCAGCAAGTACTTTTTCGACAGGCAGCAGGCGCGCCAGCAGCTCTTCCCGGCCAGCGGCCTTGAGCGTGGGTACATCCACCGCATCGGCAATGTCAAATTTCCCGCTTTTCAAGCGGCGCAAAGCAGTCAGATGAGCGCCGCAGCCCAGAATCTGCCCGATATCGTGAGCATAAGTCCGCACATAGAATCCCTTGGTGCAATGCACGCGAAAATCCACCTCGTCCGCCTCCATATCAATACGGGTAATTTCGTAATCCAGCACCGCCACATGACGCGCCTTGCGCTCCACTTCCTTACCCTTGCGCGCCAGCTTGTAGCAAGGCACACCATTAATCTTCACCGCCGAATACATGGGAGGGACCTGGTCAAATTCACCCCGGAAACGCTCAAATGCAGCCCGCACCGCCTCCTCTGTAAGACCTGCGGTCGATTTTTCAGCCACTACTTCACCATCAGCATCCTGGCTGTTCGTCTCCACGCCAAGCTTCATGGTCGCCGTATACACCTTATCCTCACACATGAGCAGGTCCTGCATCTTAGTAGCCTTGCCAATCACCACAATCAGCATGCCGGTAGCCATCGGGTCCAGCGTTCCGCAATGCCCGACCTTCTTTGTCTGCAGAATCCGGCGGCAGAGAGCCACCGCATTGTGCGAAGTGAAACCCGGGTCCTTATCGACCAGCAATACCCCGCTGGGAGCATCCTCACTCATACCCCAGCTCCTTTCTGGTTGCAGCCAGCACCTGGGCGCGGCATTCTTCCAATGTTCCTCGCATGCGGATGCCCGAAGCCATGGCATGCCCACCCCCACCGAACAAGGAAGCAACGGCTGCCACACTTACTGCCGGGTCCTTACTGCGCAGCGACACCCTGATACGGCCATCCTCCAGATCTTCAAAAATCAATGCAGCCCGCACGCCTTGCAGCACACGCACCACATCCACCAGATCCTTCGTATCCTCCAACGTCACACCTAGTTCCGCCTTACGCCCCGCCGGCATCGAGTAATGCGCCAGCTGTCCATCCGCCTCGACCACCATGTTGTTCAGCACCTCACGCTGCATCAGCAAAGAGGAATACGGAATTTCCTGATACACACGCCGGTTCACATCTGCCACATCCACGCCAGCGGCCAGCAGTTCAGCCGCCGCATGCATGACCGCCGGGGTTGTACTGCCGTACTGGAATGAACCCGTATCCGTACTAATACCCACATACAGAGCAGTAGCAAGCTGGGGAGTGAGCAACACGCCCCATTCACGCAGGATATTGAAAATCACAAAGGCGCAGGCAGCCGTTTCCGGCTCAATCACATGCAGATGCCCGTAGCGGGTATTGGTACCATGGTGGTCAATATTGACAATCAGCGGAAAATCGGCCAGCAGGCGCTGGGAGGCATCTCCCAGGCGTTTCCAGTCACCTGTATCCACACAGACAAGCATATCCATATCCGCAGGAATCGTGTCCGGCAGCGGCTGAATCAATTCAGCACCTTCCAGAAAGGCATAGCGGGCGGGCACACCATCCTCATTCCACATATACACCTTCTTACCCAGGCTCTGCAAAGCCAGCCCCAGCGCCAGAGTAGAACCTATGGCGTCGCCATCCGGGCGGAAATGAGAAGTCACACCTATGGTGTCACACTGCTGAATACAGGAATAGAGCTGTTCGTACATGCGCAGGTTATCATACTCTGTTTTTCCACACAGGTCAACAGCATTCACTTCCATCGGCGCGCCTGGAGCAACGCCATCGTGCATGGTGACACCCGGGCAATACCCCAGGCCAGCCCAGCAAGAAGCGGCAGCACCAGGAACGGAACCCACAAGTTCCAGCCCCAGCGCAATTCCTCCCACCGGTAGAGAGGAGAAAGTAAATACGAATGACCGGCATAGATGAACAGCATCCATCGCCCACAGCAAGCCAGCGCACCGGCCAGCCGGGGCAGCAGACCATGCAGCACAACCCCGGCCAGAAGGAACAGAGTCATAAATGCCAGATTCCACAGAGGAAGGTTGCAATGCCTCCACGAAACATCGGCCAGATCCGCATATTCCTCCAGAAATTCCGGCTGCAGGAACACGCCCAGAACCCCCAGCAGCAGAATCCACCCATGCTTCCACACATACTCCCGCACCATTTCCAGCGAAGCCACGCGTGCGCTGAATCCCAGCAGAAAAATCCACAGATAATCAAAGCGCACACTCAAATGCTGAGATGGGGCAGTTGTATAACTGCACAAGGCCAGGAACACCACCAGCACCCATGAATAACGGGGCAGCAGGCGCAGCACCAGCAAAGCGGCGGCCACCAACTGGTATGCCACCAGTGTTTTCAGAAACCACAGCGGCGTATTGTAGGCAGCCACTCCCCAGCCAACCGCATGCTGCCAGCTGATATCAACCCAGGGCTTGAAGAGCATCAGGAACAGAAGACTGAGCAGCGACCAAAGCACCCAGGCCAGAGCCAGACGTCCCGTGCGCCGCATCACCTGCGCTGCCGAAACAGGCAGAAAATAGCCTGCCAGCAGGAAGAAAAGTGCAATAGCACCCCCCACTACTTTGCCTACCCATCCCGGGGCGGCAGCAGCATGCAGCCAGACAATGAAGAACATGGCCAGCGTACGGGAGCAATCCACCCACTCCGCTCTGTCTGCAGATGGTCTCATTTGCTTACATTACGTACCAGCGCGCAGGTCAATTCAATACAGGCCTCCAGGTCACGGTCATCCAGTATTCCATTGTGTGAATGAATGTAGCGCACCGGAACCCCCAGCACCACCGAAGGGCAGCCGAACCAATGCGGATAACTGGCTGCCGCATCTGTACCACCGGTGCGGCGTACCGTCGGCTGGCATGCAATGCCCTCCGTTTCTGCAAGGTTCAATACCATATCAGCCAGCGCAGGCGGGGTAATGTTGGTGGGGTCATACAAACGAACCTGCACCCCCTTACCCAGAACCCCCTGGCGGCATACACCGCTCTGGCCATAGGTATCATCTGCAGGCGGGCCTTCCAGAACAATAGCCAGATCCGGAGTCTGTTCCAGCGCACGGGCACCACGGGTTCCCACCTCTTCCTGCACCGTGCCAATAGCCTGAAGCGTACACTCAAGCTCCTCGCCAGCCAGCCGGCGCATCACCTCAATCATGCAGTATACACCTGCCCGGTTATCAAAGGCCTTGCCCATCCAGCGGTGCGGAACCTCCAGCGGCTGAAGCTCCACATCCGGAGTCACGGCACAACCGATGCGGATACCGCAGGCTGCCACTTCTACCGCATCAGATGCACCGATATCAATAAACAAAGATTCCGTCTCCATTACCTGCTTGCGCTGTCCCTCCGGCAGCAGGTGCGGAGGGCGTGTCCCTATCTGCCCCGGAATCCGGCGACCATCGCGTGTATGCACCAGCACACGCTGGCTCGGCAGAGTGTGGTTCCACCAGCCCCCCAGCGGGACTATCAGCAGGAATCCATCCGGGGTCACTCCCTGCACCATGAAGCCAATCTCGTCCATGTGGGCCAGGAGCGCCACCACGGGGCCATCACTGTTTCCCTTCAACTGGCAGAGCAGATTCCCGGCCACCGTTTCCGTTATATCACAGCAATCCTGCAACTGCTCAGAAATCAAGGTGCGGATATCCCCCTCAAATCCGGAAACACCTGCCGCATTACTGCAACGCTCAAGCAACTCTCTATTCAGCATGGGCTTACTTTACACCCTTGCCCGGCAGCGGTCAAGCCGATACAAAAATCCCCCACTGTCATATCAGCAGGGGAGAGATGCTGCCCTCAGCCTTCTTCCGTGGTATACCAGAGTTCTTCGGGCTCGGGTTTCTGGGCAGTATCAGCCTCCTCCAGCTCACGGCGAGCCAGAATGGCATTTACAGGGTACTCCGGCTCCACCTCCTGGTTAATCACCACTCGTGTACCAACTTTCACAATATCAAACAACATCGTCGATATCACATGCGGCAGGCGTATACAACCATGCGAAAGACGTCTCCCCGCCTTCACCTTACCCGTGTGCATACCAACACCATCATACGTCAGGCGCATCCAGTTCGGCATGGGAGAACCATCGAAACGGCCACCTTCTGGAACAGGCTGCGTAAACACATCCGCGTTATTATCAATGCACTTCCCTTCGGCATCGTACATCTTGCCATAGCGGTTGGAGTAATGTTCCTTTTCCTTGAAGCGGACGCGAAATTGCCCGGTGGGGGTCGGGTGCGTATCCGCCCCCGAAGAAACAGGCCAGTCTGCCGCCACCTTATCGTTTACATACAATCGGCCACGCTGCTGGCTCAAGCAAATGACAATGCGACTCCTGGAATCAGCCTCTTTCAGCAACACATCATCCAGATAAATCTCCATCACCGTGGGGTAAAGCTTACTACTGCTCACAAAACGCTCATACGGAGTCTGAGCCTCCGGCATGGGAGTCACGCGGACAGGCGGTACCACCTGCTGCTGGCACGATGCCAGCACGGCCACCAGAGCGCCGCCCAGAAGCAGCATCAACCTATTCACCAATTGCTTCATCATTACTTAATCTCCACCGGAGTACCTACCGGCGTGTTATCAAAGAAAATCTTGGCCATGCGCTTGGGAAGCCGGATGCAACCATGACTTTCCGGCGCAGAGGTAACAAGACCCTCGTGCATCCAGATGCCACTCCAGGTCAGCTGCATGCCATGCGTCATAGGGGCACCCTTGTAGATACCACCGGCCGGAATGGGCTCTCCCTTCGTGTAATCTGCCACCAGCGTATTGCCATCGGCATCTACAATGCTGCCATAGGTAGAAGAAACATGGTCCTCATCCTTGGAAAGAATCGGGAACACACCCTTGGGGGTCGCAGTACCGGCCTTACCGGAAGAAATCGTACTCCAGCCAACACGGCGGCCGGCAATATAGTAATGAGCCTGCTGAAGCTCCGTATCAATCACAATGCGGCGGGGACCATCAAGGCCGTAGGGAACATCCCACTGCCCCACACTTACCGTCTCTGTCACATTCATCTTGTTCTTAGGGCGAGCAAAAGCATAGCCGGTAGCCATCTGCGCCAGTTCATCCGGCGAATTGATGCACGATGTAACAGCCAGCGCAGCCACCACAGGCAAGATGAATTTTCGTTTCATAATCTGAAATGAGGGTCTATATCGCGATATGTACCAGTATGTCTTGGCATTTATGCACGCTATTCACGAATTTGTCAAGCCCATTCCGATAAACCTGCCGCAATTTGATGCAGATAGAGCCAGCTCTGCAATCCCGCTTGCCAAGCGGCAGCCAACATGGTAGCATGAGCACATGAAACTGGCCCTGGCCCCCATGCAGGATGTCACAGACCTGGCTTTCATGCGAACCCTGCAACGCATCGGCTCCCTGCCGGATGTGTTCATTACGGCCTACTTCCGCAGCACCAGCACCACATGCGCGCTGGCAGAACACAATCTGCGCTGCATCGACGAAAATGAAACCGGAGTGCCCATACTGGCCCAGCTGGCCGGTAGCGAAGCCCCCGCACTGCTGCGCGATACCGCCATGCTTCTGCAGCGCCCCGGTGTAGCAGGCATCAACCTGAATGCCGGCTGCCCCTCACCGCTGGTGAATCGCCATGGTGCCGGAGCGGGTCTGTTGCGGAACATTCCGCACTTTGCAGACATTCTGCTGCGGCTTCGGGAGCAGATTCCCGCTGGCTTATTCAGCGTCAAATGCCGGCTGGGCTGGGAAGATGCCGCTGCAGAATTCCCGCGCATTCTGGATTGCATTGCCGCAGCATACCCCGATGAAACAGGCATCCACGCCCGCACTCGCAAGCAGTTATACGGCGGCTCGCCGGAATTTTCCTACATTACCCAGGCGGTAGCAAACCTCCCCTGCCCGGTACTGGCCAACGGCGATATCAACACCATGCAACAGGCAGCAGAATGCCTGCTCCAGACCGGAGCTGCCGGGCTCATGCTGGGGCGCGGTGCCGTACGCAATCCCTACCTCTTCCGCCAGTTGAAAGGAGGCCACCCCCCCACCCGGGATGAAATGCGGCAATACTACGCCATCCTCATCGAAGAAACCGGGCGCGTACTCCTGCACAAGCACACCGAAAAGGGGCATTGCAACCGCATGAAGAAATACCTGGCCTTCTGCTACCCCGATTTCACCCCGGAGCAGGAATACAGACTGCGCCGCTGCACCTCCGTCTCAGAAATGGAGCATATCCTCACCCATGCCGAAGATTAGGCTTTTCCGCGCGGGCTTATTAGTGTAGAATGGGCGCGTTATGTTACAGGCAGGTATTGTAGGTCTCCCGAATGTAGGTAAATCCACTCTGTTCAACGCCGTCACACGCTCCCGCAAAGCAGAGGCGGCCAACTATCCGTTCTGCACCATCGACCCCAACGTGGGCATGGTGGAAGTGCCTGATGCCCGCCTGGCGGTGCTGGCAGAAATGAGCAAGACCGAGCGCATCATCCCCGCCGCCATCGAATTTGTGGACATTGCAGGTCTGGTGAAAGGCGCTGCCGAGGGTGCAGGTCTGGGCAACAAGTTCCTTTCCAACATCCGCGAGACTGATGCCATCGTGCAGGTAGTGCGTTGCTTCGAGAACGATGACATCATCCACGAGCTGGGTTCTGTGGATCCGGTGCGCGATATCGAAATCATCAACGCCGAACTGATTCTGGCAGACCTGGCTGCCATGGAGAAGCGCAAGGAGAGCCGCATCAAGAAAGCCCGCGGCGGCGATAAGGAAGCCAAGGCAGAAGTGGCTCTCATTGAGAAGCTCCTGCCCCATCTGGATGCAGGTAACCCCGCCATTACGCTGGAACTGAGCGAAGATGAACGCAAACTGCTCCGCACCTTCTTCCTGCTTTCCGACAAAAAGAGCATCTTCGCCTGCAATGTAAGCGAAGAAGAGCTGGCAGAGGCCGTTAAGAACCCTGATGGCCACCCCTATGTGGCAGCTGTCCGCAAGTATGTGGCAGAGCATCACAATGCAGAAGCCATCGTCATCTCTGCCCGCATTGAGGAGGAACTCTCCGAACTTGACCCGGCTGAAGCCCGTGAATACCTCAACGACATCGGCGTGGAGGACTCCGGCGTAAGCGCTCTCATCCGTGCCGTGTACCACCTGCTGGGCCTCCGCACCTACATCACCACAGGTGTCAAGGAGACCCGTGCCTGGACCATCCACGCCGGCGATAAAGCCCCGCGTGCCGCCGGTGTCATCCATACCGACTTTGAGCGTGGCTTCATTGCCGCCCAGGTGGTTGCATACGATGACCTGGTAGCCTGTGGCTCCATGGCTAAGGCCAAGGAACAGGCCAAGCTCCGCATTGAAGGCAAGGAATACGTGGTGCAGGATGGCGATGTGATTGAATTCCGCTTCAACGTATCCAAATAACCATTCCCAAAGCACAAAAAAAGACCGGAGTCCGCAAATAAGGGCTCCGGTCTTTTCTCTATATATCCCCCCCTCTTACAGACGATGGCGGAAATCATCCTCCGGCTTCAACGCGGCCACAAAGGCCACAAGCAGATCGATGCAGCTCTGCACATCGCGCATATCTGCCGTTTCTACCGGGCTGTGCATGTAGCGCAGCGGCAGGGAGAAGCAAGTTGCCGGCACACCGCTGCGGCTGCGGTACACCTGGTCAGTGTTCGTTCCGGTACCACGCCCCGTCGTCTCGCGCTGCATGGCGATCTCCTGCTCAAAGGAAAGAAGCTCCAGCCGGGCATTGAGGTTGGGGTGGCACACCGGGCCATAACTCAGGCAACCGCCTGCTCCCAGGCGCACATCTCCATAGCGCCCCTTATCCAGCCCCGGGGAATCCGTGGCATGAGTCACATCCAGGCAGATAGCTGCATCCGGCTGCAGATGGAAAGCCAGCATACCAGCCCCCACACACCCGATTTCCTCCTGTACCGTATTAGCAAATACAACATTCCAGGCGGGCTTGATGCCACGCTCTGCCATGGTACGGGCCACCTCTGCCAGGATGAAGCCACAGAGGCGATCATCCAGCGCGCGGCACACCAGGCGGCGGCCATCATTCAGCATCAGCGGGCCGTCGCAATACACCCCCACGCTACCCACGCGCAGGCCAAGAGCCTCCACCTCCTCGCGTGACTCACAGCCGAAATCCACGTATATTTCGTGCAGTTTGGGAGCTTTTTCATCACCCGCAGCCCCGCGCAGATGAATGGCCGTATTGCCGGTAATGCCGATAACCTCGCCATCTGTTCCCAGGAAGCGCAGACGCCGCCCGCGGGCAATGGCGACATCGCTTCCGCCCAACCGTTCCACCCGGGCAAATCCGTTCTCATCGATGTAGCGGATAGAGAATCCGATTTCATCGGCGTGGGCATCAAGCATCAGGGTGGGAGCCCCCTCGGCAGCGGCGCGCAGCACAGCCCAGGTAGAGCCGTAGGCATCGCACTGCACCTCATCAGTATACGGCTTAATATACTCAGCCCAAAGGCGCTGAGCATCCATTTCCAGCCCCGTTGGAGCCGGGGTTTCCAGGTATTCACTCAAGAATTCAGCAGATTGTTCGTTCATGGTCGTTATTCAATAAAAAACCACCGGTGCTAAGCACCGGTGGGAAAGTTTATTCTACTTACATGTTCGCATAGCCGATATCGCTGCGGCGCTGCGAGCCATCGAAATCAACCTTGGCGGCTTCGGCATGGGCCAGCGTACGGGCAGCTTCAAGCGTATCGCCCTGGGCTACGATGGCAAGCACACGGCCACCGGCCGTCACCCAGCCCCCGGGGGTCAGCTTCGTGCCGCAGTGGAACACGCGGGCCTGGCAGTCATCCAGGCCTGAGATGATATCCCCGCTGTGAGACGAAGCCGGATACCCGGCACTGGCCAGAATGCAGCAGATACTCCACCCTTCGTTGAAGGAAATCAGCTCCGGAGCAAACTCGCCCCTGGCACCCTTCAGGCAGAAGGTGGCCAGGTCCCCCTGCAACAGGGGCATCACCGCTTCGCATTCGGGGTCACCAAAACGGCAGTTGTATTCAATCACCTTGGGCCCCTGAGGAGTAAGCATCAGCCCGAAATACAGGAAACCGCGATAGGGAAGCCCATCGGCCTGCAGGCCGCGCACCGTGGGGGCCACAATCGTTTCCTCAATCGTCTTGAGCAGTTCAGGAGAAGCCAGCTGGCGGGAAGCAACAGCCCCCATGCCACCGGTATTGGGGCCGGCATCACCCACCTCCAGGCGTTTGTAATCACGAGCAGGGCAGAGAATCAGGTACTGGTCATCACAAATGGCACCAAAGATGGAAATCTCCGGGCCGGTCAGGAACTCTTCCACCAGCAGGCGACCGGCACCAAAGCGCTTCTGGATGAACACCTCATCCAGGAACTCCTCAGCGCTGGCAGCGTCGGGGCACACCGCCACACCCTTACCGGCGGCCAGGCCATCAAACTTGAGTACCGTGGGATACTGCCCATTGATAGCCGCAATGGCCTCATCGTAACTTTCCACAGCGGTTGCCGCACCGGTGGGAATACCATGGCGCAGCAGGAAATTCTTGGCAAATTCCTTAGATGCCTCCAGCTGAGCGCTTTCCTTGTGAGGGCCCCAGCAAGGAATACCCGCAGCCTCGCAGCGATTAGCCAGGCCTTCTTCCTTGACGAGGTAGCTTTCCTCGCCGGCTACGCAAAGATCAATCCCATTGTCCACCATCCACTGGATGAGGGCATCAAAACCATCGGCTTCAATGCGGGTGGCGGTACGGCAGATAGCATCGCTGCCGGGGAATGTAAAAAGCTCGGGTTTGCACGGGCTGGCGGCCAGAGTCTCTACCAGAGCCTGCTCGCGCCCACCTTTTCCAATGACGGCAATTTTCATGTCAGCGGCATTCTACCATATTCATTGCTCTGGAGCAAGGGCGAATATCACCAACGCAGCAATAGCACAGGCCTCGCGGCCCTGCAGCTGCGCTTACGATGAACGTTTACGCAGAGTCAGGCGGGATTTCCTGTTACGCACCGTACGCTTCTTGAAGCGTGTATTACTACTAGCCATCCCACTGCGGCGAGACGACCACCTGTTACGGTAATTACGGCCACGATAGCGGTGCGTGGGGCGCAGGCCGTCAACAGGAAGCCGGGCAATTGCCTCCTTGGGAATGCGGATGCTACCCTTGGTGTGATCCTGCTCTGCCTTCATGTAGGTCTCCTGGGTGCAGCTTTCGATAGCCACCGGCATACCCCGGTGAACATACCCGAAAAGGTCCACAATATCATCGCTCCTCATGCGGATACAGCCATAGGATGCCGGCTGCCCGATGTAGCGTTCCTCCGGGGTTCCATGAATATAGATGCGGCGGGTGTGCGTGGAATGATTGCCACGCTCCATTCCGGCCAGCTGGATTACGCGGGTCACCACCGGGTCGCGGCCTGCGGCATCCACATCAACCACCTCACCCGTGGGCTTGCAGCCTTTGAATACCATACCCATGGGCTGCCCGGCACCATTTTTCTGAGAAACAGCATGTATCCCCAGCGGGGTACGGCAGCTGCCGTTCACGTTGCCGATACCATACTTGGAAGAACTGATGCTGTAATCCTTGACCTTCTTCCCCTCCTTGAAAAGGGTAATCTTCTGGTCGCTGAGTGTCACAGCCAGGCCGTCACGCACCACGGCCTGCGGAGGAATATCCTCGGCATACAGCTTCGGCTTCGCTTTCTGGTTCAGGCGGGCGCAGGAAGCCAGCAGCATACACAGTGCGGCCACCTGCACAAACAAAAAGACGAACCTGTACCCCAAGCGTGCCATATAGATAATTCCTTATCAGGCGTTAGCAGCAGCTGCACGGCGCTTCTGCACCACGCCATCAATCAGACGGGCAATAGAGGAGAAACTCGTATAGAAGAAGCCCAGGAACGGAGTCATGAGCACAAAAGTGAGATAGTCCCCATGTGAGAAGTTGATGTACTCAACCGCCCCGAAGAAGAGAGCAAAGCACAACTCCAGCATCGGGACCAGGAACGACTTGATTGCCTTGTATCCCTTGGCGCGCTTCTCAATAGAGAGAGCCCCCTGCTGAGACTCACCGAACTTGGGCGTACGCACAAACTCGCTCTGCTGGCCGCACATGGCTTCCAGTACAGCCTTGGCATTGTTCACTGCCATACCAACGCCCAGCGCCAGCAGCGGAATTATGAGCGGAAACACCATGTACCAGCGGCGAGGCTTCACAATCATCTCTGCCACCACGTAAAACAGGCAGACCGATACCGTGGCAAAGAAGAACAGTGTGAAAGTAAGCAGCATCATCTGCCACTGATCCCAGGCCCAGGCACCCGTAGGAGCCACCAACCCGGTACAAACAGGCATTACCAGGAAGCAGAGCAGAATCAGTGCCAGGTAGGAATAATTGCAGGTAAGGTGAGTCGTTGCCTCCATCTTTGCCTTGAACGGGGCCTTGGAACGCCAGATATCAAAGAGCATCTTGCGGCAAACCTGAATGCAACCCTTGGTCCAGCGGTGCTGCTGGGCCTTGAAGCCATCCATATCCACAGGAAGCTCGGCCGGAGTCTCGTAATCATTCAGATACACAAATTTCCACCCTTTCATCTGAGCGCGGTAGGAAAGGTCCATATCTTCGGTGATAGTATCATGTTCCCAGCCTCCGGCATCAACGATGGTACTCTTGCGCCACATACCGGCTGTACCATTGAAGGTAAAGAAACGGCCGGAGCGGTTGCGGCAGGTCTGCTCCAGTGCAAAGTGCCCATCCAGGAAAATACTCTGCAGACGCGTCAGCAGGTTGTAATTGCGGTTAATGTGAGCCCAGCGGGTCTGCACCACACCAATCTGCGGATCTGTGAAGTACGGCACACATACTTTCAGAATATCGGGCTCAGGGCGGAAGTCGGCATCCAGAATCAGCAGAAACTCACCCTTGGCCACAGCATCGGCCGCCTCCAGAGCACCAGCCTTGAAACCGGTGCGGTCCGTACGGTGCAGACACACAATATCAAAACCCTGAGCGCGGTAGTATTCCACCTGCTGCAGGCAGAGGTCATAGGTATCGTCCGTCGAGTCATCCAGTATCTGGATTTCAAGCTTATCCTTCGGGTAGTCAATGGCGGTCACCTTCTTCAGAAGCCCCTCCACCACGAACTTCTCGTTGAACATGGGCAGCTGAATCGTCACCATGGGCCATTCATCCCATTGAGCCGCAGGCTGCGGTACATGCTTACGATGCCGGATATAGAGGAGCACCATGAGCAGACGATGGCATCCGTAGCCCGACATACCTACAAGTACAAGGAAATAGGCTACAAGCCAGAAAAAATTGAACCAATATTGAGACGATTCCATAAGCTGATTCTTCCGGGGAGATACAGAAAGGCCGGGCTTCTCGGAGCCCGCTGGGCATTTTTGCGTCAGCATGCCAGCAGGTGCTTGACGCGGGCAGATAGTAATGTAAACTGGATATGGAGTCAAGTCTAAATTAACCACTCCCCACGCATGATAAAAATGATGTTCAGCTGTGTTCTGATTCTTGCCTCCACCACCTGCATACTCCCGGTGGTGGCCCAGGATGCACCAGATACCTACGAGGAAGTTGCCGATGCCTGCATCGATGGCATACCCGAAGGAATGATGCAGGAGGAATCCCCCCGCCGTCACGGCGAAGTTCCGGCCATGTTCCGCGATGACTCCCTGCTGGATGACTCCCATTCCAACCAGGAGCTCGGCATCAATGTGTATACAGCCCCCTCCATCAGCAAGATATTTGCCCAGCTGGACAACCTGCCCGCCATTCCCGAGGATTACGTACTCAGAAAGCGCCCTGAAAACCTGCCACTGAATGCCGGCAAACTGGCTCTGGAAATGGGCTACCTCATGGCCGACGGCTTCATTGCCGTCCGCAGCGGGCACATGAACGATATAAAACCCATTGCGCTGGATTTATCGCGATACGGCAAGGCCATGGGGGTTGGTGAAAAGATGAACTCCTATTCCGCCAGCCTGCTGGAACATGCAGAAAAAGGGCAGTTGAATGATTTCAAGCGCATCCTCTCCTCCACCCAAAGCGCAGTAAATGAGGAACTCACCGCTCTGCGCGACCCGGATCTGGCCCACCTGCTGGCCCTGGGCGGCTGGGTTCGGGCGCTCGATGCCTCTGCCGCCGCCATCGAGCAGCGTTTTGAGGCAGAGCAGGCTCTTGCCATTTTCTACCCGGATGCCCCCGCCTACTTCAATGAAATTCTGCAGGGGCTTCATCCACGCACAGCCCAGCGGCTCAAGGTCGACCAGCTAGGGCAGCTGCTCGAAAAACTTGTCAGCACCATGAGCCTTGACGAAGGGGAAACTCCCTCCCTTGAAAAGGTTCGCATCATCCGCGAAACAGCAGCCGGCATTTCCACCATCGCCGTAGGCGAAGGCTATGAACACTGATACTCGCAGTCTGCCAGTCTATGCTCCGCTGGAGCTGCGGCTCGTCATGTCCGGGGTTCAGGCGCAGCGCCGCCCCCGGCCGGTGTACCGTTCCATCTTCCGGGTCAGTATATGCAACACCGGCTCCCACCCGGTGCGGCTTCTAGGGCGCAAATGGACCCTCCGCGAGCGCAATGGTAATACCCGTATTGTGGAAGCCGCCCGGATTTTCAACGAAAGCCCGGTGCTGGAACCAGGCGCTGTCTTTGCCTGCAGCGGCACGCAGGAGTTTGACACCCCACCCGTAGCCATGGAGCTGCGTATCTTCGGTACAGACGAGTTCGGCACTCCCTTTATCTCCCCTCCCCTGAACTTCCCTAAAAGCTGTTTCCAGCATTAATACTGCCTGTATTCTCAATTGACACGCCCCGGGCTGGGGTGTATCATGCCCACAGACATGAACACCTATAAGATTGCAGTCCTGGCGGGCGATGGTATCGGTCCGGAGGTTATGGAAGAGGCACTCCGTGTCCTCGATGCCGTGGAGTCCAAATTCGGCTTCAAGACCGAACGCACCGAATGCTTTGTTGGCGGCGCCGGTATCGACAACTGCGGCAAGGCTCTGCCCGCTGAAACCCTGGCTGCATGTGAAGCCGCAGATGCCATCCTGTTCGGCTCTGTAGGTGGTCCCAAGTGGGATTCCCTGCCCCCCGATGAACGCCCGGAACGCGGTGCCCTGCTCCCGCTCAGAAAACATTTCTCCCTCTTTGCCAACCTGCGCCCCGGCATCTGCCTGCCCGAGCTGGTGGATGCTTCTCCGGTAAAAAACGCACTCATCCCAGGCGGGTTCGATATCCTTTGCGTGCGCGAACTCACCGGCGGCATGTACTTCGGTGAGCCCAAGTTCTACGGCGAGCGCGACGGCGAGGTCATTGGTCTGGATACCCTTATCTACAAGAAGAGCGAGGTGGAACGCATTGCCCGTGTGGCATTCGAGGCAGCCCGTGGCCGTAATAAGCGCCTTTGCAGCGTTGACAAGGCCAATGTGCTGGCTTCCTCGGTCATGTGGCGCGACGTGATGAACGCCATCGCCGCCGAATACCCGGATGTGGAGCTCACCCACATGTATGTGGACAACGCCGCCATGCAGCTTGTCCGCAACCCGAAACAGTTCGACGTCATGGTGACCGAAAACACCTTCGGCGATATCCTGACCGATGAAATGGCCATTGTCTGCGGCTCCCTCGGTATGCTGCCCAGCGCTTCCCTCAGCCACGGATCCGGCACGTTCTTCGGTCTTTACGAACCCTCTGGCGGCTCCGCCCCCGATATCGCCGGCAAGGGTATTGCAAACCCCATTGCTCAGATTCTTTCCATGGGCATGCTTCTGCGCTACACCTGCAAGGAAACCGCCGCGGCCGATGCCGTTGATACTGCCGTACGCAAGGTTATCGCCGCAGGGTACCGCACGGGCGACCTCGCCACCGGTGCCGAGGGCGAAATCCGCGTCGGAACCCGCGGAATGGGCGATGCTATCATTGCCGCATTGTAAAATTAAGATTTTTTCAATATTTTGCAGATTTTTCTTGTAATAATTCTAAAATAAGATATACTACAGCCATGACAACGATTGATAACCTCAAGACCGCCATTATCGGCGAAAGCACCGCCAGCGCAAAGTACGCGGCTTACGCAACCCGCGCCGCCCAGGAGGGATATCCGCTCATCGAAAAGCTCTTCGCCGCTGCCAGCCGCGCCGAGCGCATTCATGCCACCAATCACAACAAGGTGCTGGTAAAGCTGGGCGAAGCTCCCATCGATATCGAGATGCACATCGAAGTAGGCAACACCATCGAGAACCTGAAGGCCGCCATCGCCGGTGAGACCTACGAGTTCACTGAGATGTATCCGCCCATGATTGCCCAGGCACAGGAGGAAGGCATTTCCGATGCTGTACGCAGCTTCACCTGGGCCAACGAGGCAGAAAAAGAACACGCAGACCTGTACAGCAAGGCACTTGCCCAGCTCGAAGCCGGTGAGAAGCTCGACCTGCCTGCCAAGTACTACGTGTGCCCGCTCTGTGGCGACACCTTTGCCGAAGGCACCGAGCCCGAGCGCTGCCCGCTCTGCAATTTCCCTAAGGCTAAGTACATCGAGATCTAAGCATCTCACGCGCTGTAAAGCGCGTTTTCACCCTTCATCTTTCACACGCCCGCTAATGCGGGCGTTTTCATTTTATTTTCGCTTTTCCCGTGATTACTCACGCTGCGCGTTCGTATGAAAGATGAAAAATGAAAAGTGAAAGATGAAAACATGTGCTGCGCACATGTGAGATGCTCGTCAAATACCCTCACGCGCCGAATGGCGCGTTTTCACCCTTCATCTTTCACACGCCCGCGATAGCGGGCGTTTTCATTTTCTTTTCACCTCATTTTTACATCGACATCATCATCTCAATCCATTAGAATCAAGTTTGTGCCAGAGAATCAATTAATGACGGAATCCATGAACTTCGCCATTGCGACAGTTCTTACTCTTGATACTGTAGAAAAACGAGGAGTCCTCAAAAATCAGTTACTTCGTTCATCTACAAGTATCGGGGCGAACATCCGCGAAGCACAATACGCCAGCAGCCGAGCCGATTTCATCGCAAAATTGCAAATTGCGCTCAAGGAAAGCAATGAAAGCGAATACTGGCTTGAACTGATGGCAAATACTCAGACATTGGAGCCGGATAAAGCCGAAGCTCTGCTGAATACGTGTCGACGAATCAGATTCATGTTGATTCGCTCCATCAAAACATCTAAAGATAATGCTTGATGTTTTCTCACGCGCGGCAAAGCGCGTTTTCACCCTTCATTTTTCACACGCCTGCGAATGCGGGCGTTTTCATTTCATGCTCGCTTTTCCCGTGATTACTCACGCTGCGCGTTCGTATGAAAGATGAAAAATGAAAAGTGAAAGATGAAAACATGTGCTGTGCACATGTGAGATGCTCGTCAAATACCCTCACGCGCCGAATGGCGCGTTTTCATCCTTCATTTTTCACTCGCCCGCGATAGCGGGCGTTTTCATTTCATGCACGCAGCTTTTTTTCATGAAAACTCACGCTGCGCGTTCGTATGAAAGATGAAAAATGAAAACATGCGCTGCGCGCATGTGAGAAGTGAAATCACTGCACGGTCGAGCGGTAATCAGCACTCCGAAGGATGGCCTTGGCCTCACCCAGCAGGAAGAAAGAACCGCAGATGAGGGTTCCGGCAGGCATATCGGCCAGGCATTCGGACAGCGTAGCAGGCGTGGAAACAGGGGCTGCCGATGCCGCCTGCACTTTGGCTGCCATTTCTGACGGGGAAAGGATACGCGGAGACTGCACAGGCGGCAGCACCCACTCACCCACAATGGGAGAGAGCAGCTCCAGCACCTCATCCAGCGCTTTATCTGCCGAACCTGCGTAGATACAGCGGGCTTTCTGCCCTCCAAACGTTTCGCGCCAGGTGCGGGTGAGAACCTGCATGGCGTGCGGATTATGCGCCCCATCCATAATCACCCCGGGCTGCACCTCTTCGAAGCGCCCCGGCCAGCGCACTTCTGCCAGGCCCCGGGCTTCTTCCTCTGCACTGCAGAGGAAATGCGGCAGCGCGCGCAGGGCGGCAAGTGCCAGCGCAGCGTTGCACCGCTGGTGCGCCCCTTTGAGACCCAGCGGCTGGTCGCATTCACCCGTCACCACACGGCAATAGGTATCCATGCGCTGCGCTGCTTCATGAATAGCCCGCATGGCCTCCGGTTCCTGAGGAGCGGAAACCGCCGGACGATGCCAGGAAAGAATGGCAGCCTTTTCACCCGCCACCTCATAGAGCGTTTCCCCCAGATACTGGGTGTGGTCGAGACCTATCGGAGTAAGCACCGCCACATCCTTGGGCACGGCATTCGTGGCATCCAGACGGCCACCCATGCCGGTTTCCAGCACAATGAGTTCCACCTCCTGCTCAGCAAACCAGAGCATGGCCACCGCCAGCACCAATTCAAAAAAGGTAGGGCACGGGTCCCAGTCCTGCACCAGCTCGCGCACCTTGCCAATGAGGCGGGCCGCATCGGCATCCGGGATATTTACTCCATTCACACGGATACGCTCACTGAATTCCACCAGGTGAGGCGAGGTGAACAAGCCGGTCTTGTAGCCGGCGGCTCGCGCCACGCTCTCGCAGAACGCGCAGGTGCTCCCCTTACCATTTGTACCGGCCACATGAATCACTTGCACCCGCGGATGCAGCACACCACAGGCAGAAAGCAGACGCGTCACCCCCTCCAGCCCCAGCTTGATGCCGAAAGCCTGCGTGGAATACAACCAATCAAGGGCATTGACTAATGACGATTGACTATTGACAATTGACCGGGTCATGCGAAAGCTTATTTTACGTTCTTGCGGGCAGTGATGGCACTGGCAGACATGATATTGCGAAGCTCGGCAGCTTCATTCTGCAATGGGATGACTCTCGCTGCTTCCACTTCACCAGCCCGAATCAACAATTCCAGCCAATAGATTGCTTCGTCTGCTTCCTCCTCGCATATTTTAATTTTCGACACAAAATCAGCCGGACTCTTTGCGAGACTCGCAGCTCGATAATTGGCGCCCACTGAAGTGCCGCAACGCATCAACTGCTTTCCTAAAACCTCTGCTACATTATGATGCCCCAAATACTGACAAAGACGAACAATCCTCAACCCAAAGTCAAGGGTTCGCTCTCGTAAATCACGCGCATCCATACCAATAATCAATCGTCAATAGTCAATTGTCAATCGTCAATATCTATACGCTTCCGCCTTATACGGGCCTTCTACCGGCACGCCGATGTAGTCTGCCTGCTTCTGGGTGAGGGTGGTCAGGCGCACACCCAGCTTGGCCAGATGCAGACGAGCCACCTCTTCGTCGAGCTTCTTGGGCAGTACGGTTACAGAGGGCTTTGCGGTCTCGCGCTCCTGCCACAGGGCAATCTGCGCCAGCACCTGGTTGGTGAAGCTGTTGCTCATCACAAAGGAAGCATGCCCCGTGGCGCAACCCAGGTTCACCAGGCGACCTTCGGCCAGCAGGTAGAGGCTGTGGCCATCCGGGAAGGTGTACTTGTCCACCTGCGGCTTGATGTTCGTGCAGACGATGCCGGGATACGCCTGCAGACGAGCCACCTGAATCTCGTTGTCGAAGTGGCCGATGTTGCAGACGATGGCCTGGTCCTTGATTTTCTCCATGTGCTCCAGGGTGATGATATCGCAGTTACCCGTGGTGGTCACATAGATATCTGCCATGCCCAGGGTATCTTCCACTGTGAGCACGCGGTAGCCCTCCATGGCAGCCTGAAGCGCGCAGATGGGGTCCACCTCGGTCACAATCACCTGGGCACCCAGCCCGCGAAGCGCCTGCGCGCAGCCCTTGCCCACATCGCCATAACCGCAGATGACGGCCACTTTGCCGGCAATCATCACATCGGTGGCGCGCTTGATACCGTCCGTCAGGCTCTCGCGGCAGCCGTACAGGTTATCAAACTTGCTCTTGGTCACAGAATCGTTCACATTGATGGCGGGTACCAGCAGACGGCCATCGCGCTCCATCTGGTAGAGGCGGTGTACACCGGTGGTCGTCTCCTCGGAAACGCCCTTCCACTCTGGCAGCCAGCGGTGGAATACGCCCGGCTGCTCGGCAGCAATGCGCTTGAGCAGCGCCTTGATAACGCCCTCCTCCTCGCTTTCGGAGGGAGTATTCACCCAATCGGAGCCCTCTTCCATCTCATAGCCGCGGTGCAGCAGCAGCGTCACATCGCCGCCGTCATCCACCACCAGCTGCGGGCCCAGGCCATCGCGGTGGCTCAGGGCTGCCCAGGTGCAATCCCAGTATTCCGTGAGCGTCTCGCCCTTCCAGGCAAACACCGGCACCCCCGCAGCGGCGATTGCCGCAGCGGCGTGGTCCTGCGTTGAAAAGATATTACAGCTGGCCCAGCGCACCTCAGCACCCAGCGCCACCAGCGTCTCAATGAGCACAGCCGTCTGAATCGTCATGTGCAGCGATCCGGTGATGCGCACCCCGGCCAGAGGCTTAGCCTCGCCGTACTTCTCGCGGCAGGCCATCAGACCCGGCATCTCGTATTCCGAAACGGCAATTTCCTTGCGTCCCCAATCCTTCAGGGCGATATCGGCCACCTTGTAATCAGCTGTAGAAGTCATGACAGCGGCGAGTTTACAGCGATTTTTCAGCATAGTCAAGCCGTAAGCAAGATTCTTTTGGCTTGAAAAAACGGCGGATTGTGCTAGACTCTACGCCGATGAAACGCATTTTCAGCATCATGTCGGGGATTTTCGCCCTGGCGACACTCTGCCCGCAGGAGGCTCAGGCCGACCGCTATTCGGATTACTGGCTGCCGGAAAACATGGCCAAGCGCCAGTGTGCATCCGTGCACCTGAGCTATGGCCCCACCATTCCGGCGCACACCGCAGCCTATCAGGAAGCGGTCATTGAAAAAAGTGCGCCCGGCACCTATTTTGCCTGCAACAACTTCAGTTGCGGCTATATCGGCGTGCAGGAACTTGGTCATAAGGATGAAAACGGCAATCCTGTGCGTGTAGCAATCTTCTCCATCTGGGATGCCAAGGACTCCGGCGACAATCCCAACGCCGCGCCTGAGGAAGAACGCGCCAAACTCATCCAGAAAGGAGAGAAAGTGACCACCCGCCGATTTGGTGGCGAAGGGACCGGTGGCAATTCCATGCGCCCCTTCGACTGGAAGGAGGGAGATGTCATCAGAACCCTCGTTGTGGAACACGAGGATGGCCCTGAATTCCGCCAGATTGCCGGCTATATCTTTGACCCGGACGAAAACAAATGGATGCTGATGAGCTGCTGGCGCATCCAGGCACTGCGCCGTGGTCTTGGCGGCGGCTGCGGCTTTGTAGAAGACTTCAAGCGCGATATCGTTTCCAAACAGTATGAGCGCCGCGCCACATTCGGTCCCGCCCTGCGCTGGGATGGCACACAGTGGCACGCCGCCACGGAGTTCCGCTTCACCCGCGATGGCAACCCGCTCAAGGAAATCAACTGCCGCTTTGACCCGAAGCGCGGTTACTTCTCCCTGGCTACCGGTGGCAACATCAAGGAAGAAGCCGATTTCCCGGTGTTCACCTCCAAGCCCCTGCCCCAGCAGCCTGCTGTGCAGCTGCCCGGCGAGGATGTGATGCAGCTCATCCAGCGTCCGAAGCTGGAGCTTGCAGAGAATCTGAAGTAAGCATTACTCCTGCTTACCTTGCCCTTTCATCCGCGAATGGAAAACCATTCGCGGATGTTCTTTTCCGCCCCACATGTGTCCCAAAGATTTTTTCAAATGGTAGCAAAATAGCAAAAATCAGGGCAAAGAAAATGGAAGGTTGATTTTTTCACCAGCAAAACGTATGCTGGTGTTGCTCTAAAAAAAACACCTTCCATGGGTACTGTACAT
>CAJGDB010000009.1 GCA_904502165.1 uncultured Akkermansia sp. | reverse complement strand
GAACAATGACAGAGCTAGCAGGAAATGAACTTGACGCTGCGGTGGAGGATGCGCTAGACTATGCGATAAGGCAGGGTGCTGCCGCAGAATTCACGATGAAAGGAAAAAGTGTAGCAGGGATTGTGGCGGGCTTGTTGCTTGCAGGTGCGGCCGGTGCGGTGTGGGGGCAGAGGCGGAAGCGGCATGTTGCGTTGCCTTCCCGGCCTGATGAGACTCTGCCGGTGAAGGATGAATCGGTGGAGCATGCGGCGCTGCGCGATATTCTGGAAAAATCTGTAGCTTATAATGAGGCGTTGTACAAGCGGGTGCAGGCGCTTGAGTTGCTTGGAACTTCGGCTGAGCGTGTGGAGGCCCTTGCCCGGCTGACCACTCAGAATCAGGACGCACGGAAGGATATAGATGCGCTCCGGGTGGCTCTGCAGGCCCACCTGGACGAAAAGAACCTGCGGTTCTGTGATGTGGATGGCTTTACGGGGCTTGTCAGTCATTTCCGCTTTATTACTCTTGAGCAGCAGGAACGGCATTTGGAGCTGTATCATCGCGTCAGGTTGCTGCCGGGTGTGTCAGACACGCCGGAGCTGCATTCGTATCTCAAGCTCGGGTTTAGTGACGAGACCCAGAAGCATGCAGACTCTGCCGAACAGATACGCCTGGCAACGGCTGAGCAGCGTGAGCTGATGCTGCGCGTGGGCCGCTTGCTGGCCGGTGTGAAGGATGCCGGAACCGCTGAGCCTGTGCCTGCGGAATTGCTGAGTATCAGTGCACGGTATCAATCGCTCACGCAGCGCATGCATCTGTACTGCGATGATGACCCGGAAGGTGTAGCTGAGGCCCTTGTGGAGTTGAAGAAAATGTATGCCGCCCTGACTCCGCCGCTGAAGGAACAGTCTGCCCAGTTGCGCGGGGCGGGGTGCTATGGCAATGAGCAGCTGCACGATATTCTGACCCGCCTGCTGCCTGATAAGAAGTCTTCGTAAGGAATCCTTGCTCCGGCTGCCCGTCGGGGTATGCCACAGAAACCAAACTCGCTGCGCGTAAAAAGCGTAAATGTGGTATCTGGGGGCTTGCAACGGCTGGATTATTATGGTAAACTAAAACAGTTACCATAATAATCATGCTGGAGGCACGTAATATCTGTTTAGAGGTTGATAATGACGGGGAGAGCTTGTTTCTGCTCAGCGATGTGAATTTCTGCATTCCGCGCGGCCATTTCACGGCTATTGTGGGCCCTTCCGGCTGTGGTAAGACCACACTTCTGAAGGCCGTTGCCGGCATTAAGGAAACGACCTCCGGCACATTCTTCTGGGAGGGACGGGACCTGGCGGAAGATGGTGATTTTGAGCCGTATGAAATAGGTTATGTGCCGCAGTTCAGTATTGCTTATGAAGAACTGACGGTGGATGAGAATGTGGAGAGCTCGGCGCGCCTGCGTGTGGATGCCGATGATGAGGAATTGGATGAAATTATTGACAATGTTCTGCAGGAAACCGGATTGAGCGAGATTGCCGACCGCCCGGTGAAGTTGCTTTCGGGTGGCCAGAAGCGCCGCCTGGCGCTGGCTATGGAGCTGGTGAGCAGTCCCCGTATTCTGCTTTGCGATGAGGTGACGAGTGGTCTGGACCCCCGTTCCGAGCGCGAAATTGTGCAGCTGTTGCACCAGTTGAGCATGAAGGACGGCCGTATTGTCATTTCGGTAACGCACAGCCTGGCCCAGATGGAGTTGTACGACAGCATCATTGTGATGGTGCGCGGCAATCTGGCTTACCACGGCTCGCCTGAAACCATGGTGCATTACTTTGGCGAGCAGGATTTTGAGAATGTGTACCCGAAACTGGCCATGCGCGAGCCCGATGAATGGCGCCAGAGCTGGCTGAAGCACAGGGTGGATTACTACCAGCGCCTGGAACGCAAGCATCTGGCCAAGTTCTCTGCGGCTGGGTTGCAGCCGCCACTGCCGAATCCCCGGGGCGGGGAAGAGGAGGAAGTACCCCAGCCTTCCTTCATGGCGCAGTTCACCACCTTGCTCAAGCGCCGGTTTACCATTCTGTTCCGCGATCGCATGCAGCTCTGGCTGCAGGTGGCCATGATTGTGGTGTTCCCGATTCTGGTTGCGCTCTTCTCCAGTAAAGGGCAGGAGCAGCTTCTGCAGCTTACGGACAGCATGGGGGCAGACCTGGCGGCAGAAGTGCAGGCTCAGCAGGAGCAGGCAGAAGTTCGCGCCCGTGTGGGATCGGCGGTTTCGGGTATCATCATGTTCCAGGTGATTCTGCTGGGGCTTATGGGCTCCAACAATTCCTCACGAGAAGTGGCCGGTGAGCGCCTCATCATGGAGAAGGAGAAGTTTGCCGGTACAAGCCCTGCCGCCTATCTGGCTTCCAAGATTGTGTTCCTGAGTGTGCTGGTGCTCATTCAGAGTATCTGGATGTTTGCCTTTGTGCAGTACTGCTGGCCGCTGCGCGGGGATATCATGAACCACCTCATCTTCCTGCTGCTGGCAAATGCCGCAATGACAACCATGTGCCTGGGTATATCTGCCAACTGCAAGACCCCGGATCAGGCATCTCTGCTGAGCATTTATCTGGTGGGCTTCCAGCTGCCGCTTTCCGGTGCGGTGCTGGCTCTGCCGGACTTTGTGGAAACTTTTACCCAGCCCTTCATTTCTGCCTACTGGGCATGGAGCGGCAGCGTGAATGGCGGCCTGGATTCGGAGGTGCTCAAGGCGGTGAACAGCATTGTGCAGACTTCTTTTGCAAGCCGTATCCCGTGTCTGGCTGTGTTGCTGGGGCATGTGGTATTCGGTATCATCCTCACCTATATCGGCGTGCGTCGCACACGCTGGGAATAATTTACAACTGAAACATTATGGCAAGAAAACGTCGCTCTTCCAAAAACAAGAAATCACAGCTGCCGCTCGTACTGGGTGGCGGTGGTGCGGTTCTGGCCCTGGCCATCGGAGCCGCTATGGTCATGAAGCCTTCTGAGGAGCAGAAGGAAACGGCTGATTCCCGCTTCAGCATTGCGGATTACCGGCAGGATGCCTCTCGCCTCACCGGTAATACCTACCGCCTTTCTGCCCGTGTGGAGAATATCGAAACCCTGGGTAATGACCGCCTGGTGGCCGTCTCCCTGCCCAATAACAAGCAGGAAAGACTGCCTCTGCTGGTTCGCAGCGGTGTGACGGGGCGCGTGAACCTGACCCGTGGTGATACCTTCGTCTTTCATGTGGCCTGCCGCAATGGTCAGGATGATGGTGGCCATGAGGTCAAGGGTGTAATGATTGTTGAAAAAGTGGAAACCGAGTAAAGCCATGAAATCATTTTCCTATATATCTCTCCTGCCGCTGGTATGCGGCGTGATGACTCTTGCACCGGCTTCTGCCCAGGGGCTTGGTTCTGCCAAGAAACCCGGATTCTCTGCGGCAGATGTGCAGCGCCAGGCCGGGAGCGCCCAGCAGCCCATGATGCAGATGAACCAGCCGCAGACCGGGCAGATGGAGCATGTGCCCAACGTGGGTAAATCCTACGTGGACCCCAACAGCGGCGAGACTCCCAATCCCCAGCTGCTGGGTATGGAGATGCCCCTGCTTGACCCCTCTGGCGACACAATGAGCTACAATGGTGCCAAGTTCGATGTGGGTAACAATGCCGTGGTGCGTGCACGCTTTGAGAAATACCTGCTGCAGAACCCGGATGACAGCTCCGAAGCCCGGAGGTACCGCAAGAAGATGCGTTCTGTTTTGAAATTGACCCAGAAATCCGCCCGTTCGCGTCGTGAGGTCGGTAGTCAGAACCTGGTGGAAATTGCCAACGGTCTGTATGAGCTCAATGATTACGTGGGTGATGGCGGTCAATCCGGTTCGCTGGCCAGTGCCATGGCAAGTGCTCTTGCCGCGCAGTACGCCAACCGCGCCCGCAACCGCAAGAACGAGAAAATGCAGGAGGAAATTGACAAATTGGTGCTGAAGACCAACCTGCTGACCTCCCGCAATACCAACCGCGTGCAGAAGGCTAACAACATTGCCGGTGCAAAGAATGGCGGCGGTGGCACACCTGCTGTGTCAAACACATTCACCATTGCCCACAATACCAAGAAAATCAGCACGCTGGAGGCGGCCGGCATCAAGAATGCCGCTGAAAACGTGGCCGCTCTTGAGCTGGCAAAAATCAATTTCCAGAGCACGATTGTATCCATGCTCATGCAGCGCCGCTATAATCATGCCCTGATTGGCGCTCATACCTACCGCCATATCTTCAGCGATGGTGATACCACGCTGAAGCTGGACAGTGAGTCCCAGGCCGCCCAGATGTTTGAGGGCGGTGTGGGTCTGCCCCCCACCATCGGCACAATGGCAACCATGGCATCCAACATGCGCCGTGATGTGGACCAGAATATGGAAGCAGTGGCAAACATGCTGGCGCAGAACAAGCTGGGCGAAGCCACAAACAGTCTCATCCAGGCCGTTGCTGTGGGTGAATACATGGAGAGTGTGCAGACTTTCCCGGTAGAGGGCCGCCGCCGTATTTCCGAATACTGGACGCTGCGTAAGAAGGCTCTCCCGGCATTGAATGCGCGCGATTATGGTGCGCTGGAGGAAATTGCCTCGAAGATGAAGGCGCTCGACCCGGATTTTGACGATTCGATGCTCACCAGCTATTGTGCCGGCAGAAAGGCGCAGAGTGATATGCACCTGCGTAATGCCGCCAAGGCTCTCAAGGCGGGTGATGATGCCACTTTCAATGCCGAGATTATGGAAGCTGGTAAGATCTGGCCGAAGAATCCGAACATTGCCAAGGGCCGTGCAGAGTTGGAGAAGATTGACAACCAGGACCCTGTGCGCGATGAATTCCGGACGCTGATCGGGCGCAAGGAATACCGCACTATCTATAACGAACAGGATAAATTCGAAGTGGTGGCGATTGACCCTGAGCTCAAGCAGCAGTACAAGGAGGCCATTACGCTGATTGGCACGATTGACGGCATGCTTGCCCAGCTCGATGTCGCAGCCCAGCAGGACGTGGTGATGGGCCCGTGCATGGCATACGAAATGCTGCTGGAGCGTGGCGAGCAGGATGCCCGCTACAAGGAAGACCCCAAGTATCGCGATGCTCTGAACCGCTATGCCCAGGGGGCCCACGAATTCACGCAGGCGCTGGATAAGGCTAAGCGTAGTGAAGCCAGCCGCGAATATGGTTCTGCGCTTTCCAACTACTACCGTGCCCAGTGCCTGTATCCGCGTTCCACCATGGCTGGGGAAGGGGCCAGGCGCGTAACGGAGATTATTCTGAAAGCGAAGTTCTAAGCTACGCGTCCTTTCCAAGCATCATTTCAGCCCCCGCGTGGCTTTGCCGCCCGGGGGCTTATAGCCGGAATCAGAAACAGATGGTCACAACACGCTTTGCTCCCAGCCCCAGCGGCCCCATGCATGTGGGGCATCTGCTGGCTGCCCTGCAGGCTCGCCGCCTGGCAGATGCCCATGCCGGGCAATGCCTGCTGCGGGTGGAAGATATTGACCAACGGGCGCAGAATCCTGCCTTTCTTCAGCTCATGTATGAGGATTTGCGGTGGCTGGGGCTTTCCTTTGACGGCGAGGTCATGGTGCAGACCCGCCGCTTCGATGAGTACCGCCGGGTGCTCGGGCTGTTGCGGAGCATGGGCCTGTTGTATCCCTGCTTCTGCACGCGCACGGAAATCCGGAATCAGCTGGCCGAAATGGGGCGGGCTCCTCATGCAACGCTGGGCTATCTCTATCCCGGCACGTGTCGCTGCCTGCCGCCGGATGTGGTGGAAGAGAAGCTTCAGGCTGGGCTCCCCCACAGCTGGCGTCTGGATATGCAGCGCGTGCAGGATTTGGTTGGTTGCCCGCTCTGGCACGACATGCACCGGGGAACCCAGCGCTGCGAGCCGGTGGCTTATGGTGATGTGGTTCTGGCGCGCAAGGATTTTCCGGCCAGTTATCATCTAGCTGTTGTCATCGACGACGCTGCACAGGGGGTGACCCATGTCACCCGGGGTGAGGATTTGTTTGAATCAACCCATATCCACCGGGCTTTGCAAGCCGTTCTGGGGCTGCCTGTGCCGCAGTACTGCCACCATGCGCTGCTGAGGGATAATGCAGGCAAACGCCTGGCGAAGCGTGATGGTGCCCGTTCCATTGCTTCTCTCCGGGAGGCGGGGTATACCCCCCGGCAAGTGCTTGAATCCTTGCATGAAGCCTTGCAGCGCGGGGGAATCTGGCAGGTGTAGAGCTTTATTTCTCCTGCTCGCGGATGTAGGCAATTTCCTTCTTGAGAATGGCACCCACCCGGTGCTTGGCCAGATACACCTGCGCCATGCTGACCCCCAGTCGCCGCCGCACTTCAGTTGCATTCATGCCCTGGAGTACATTGTAATCAAAAATCTGGAACTGGCGCGGGGAAACGCGCATTTTCACGCGTTCCAGAGCCCCCTTCATCACGTTCTGCTGCCATTCGCGTTCCCAGAGTTCTGTAAAATTATTGCTCGAAGTATCGGGAACATTCTCGACTGGTTCGCGGGCAGGGGTGCCTTCTCCAGTGCCAGTGGCCGGAAGCGGTGTTTTCCCGCGCAGCCGGAACTGGTCATTGATACGCCAGCGGGCCACGTTCCACAGCCACATTTTGAAAGAACCCCGCTCCGGGTCATAACTGCCCTTGAGACTCTGCTTGGCAATGGTGAGAATGGTTTCCTGCACCACATCCCATGCTTCATCCTCGCGCAGACCTGCCTTGAGCGCAACAGAATAAATCAACCGCCAGTATGTGCGGTAGAATTCGTCCCAGCTGCGCTGATCCTTCCAATCACCCAGGCGCATGATGAGACTACGTCGCGTGCGGGCAGCCAGCCGTTCCAGCTCGCTGTCGCTCGGGTTATTGATGGGGGCTCCTTCTTGCACTCGCCTGCCATAGTATCAGAAAACAGCAAGAACGCAAGCCTGAAATTCCAGCCTGGGAATTCTAAATGGAGGGGGGCATGGGCGGGTTCCCAACCTAGCATATTTCTGTTTCATGTTCAAGGAGGCATGACAACAAAAAACAAGCTGCCGCCGACTGGGTGTCGGCGGCAGTCTGGAAGCTATTGATGCTGTACCAGCCTTTAGCGGGTGTGGAAGGTACGGCTGATGACTTCACGCTGCTGCTCGGGGGTCAGCTTGATGAAGTTCACAGCGTAGCCGGACACACGGATGGTGAGCTGCGGATATTTCTCCGGGTGCTCCATGGCATCCATGAGGGTCTCGCGCTCCAGCACGTTCACATTGATGTGGTGGCCGGTGGCGGCGAAGTATGCATCCAACAGGGAGACAAGCTTGGTCTCACGCTCCTCCTCGTCCTTGCCCAGGGCCCCGGGCACAATGGAGAAGGTGTAGGAGATGCCGTCCTGGCTGTCGTCGTAGTTGAGCTTGGCCACGGAAAGCATGGAAGCCACAGCACCATTCTTGTCGCGACCGTGCATGGGGTTGGCACCCGGGGCAAAGGGCTCGCCGGCGCGGCGGCCGTCGGGCGTGTTGCCGGTCTTCTTGCCGTACACCACGTTGGAAGTGATGGTCAGCACAGACTGTGTGGGCATGGAGTCGCGGGAGGTGTGCAGCTTACGCAGCTTGTTCATGAAGTTGGTTACCAGCGCCTCGGCGATTTCGTCCACGCGGGGGTCGTTGTTGCCGTAGCAGGGGAACTCACCTTCGGTTTCGAAGTCGGTGATGAGGCCTTCTTCGTTGCGGATGCACTTGACCTTGGCGTACTTGATGGCAGACAGGGAGTCTGCGGCCACGGAGAGACCGGCGATACCGGCGGCCATGGTGCGGAGAATTTCCGGGTCGTGCAGAGCCATCTCGATGCGCTCGTAGCAGTACTTGTCGTGCATGTAGTGGATGATGTTCAGAGCATCGATGTAGGTCTTGGCGAGCCAGTCCTGCATGTTGTCGAACAGTTCCATCACCTTGTCGTATTCAAGGTATTCACCTTCGTAGCGCGGGGCGGGCGGGGTCACCTGCTTGCCCTTCACTTCGTCCATACCGCCGTTCAGGGCATAGAGCAGGGCCTTGGCCAGGTTGGCACGGGCTCCGAAGAACTGCATCTGCTTGCCGATACGCATGGCGGACACACAGCAGGCAATGCCGTAGTCATCGCCCCAGTACGGGCGCATCAGGTCGTCGTTCTCATACTGCACAGAGGAGGTCTCGATGGAAACCTTGGCGCAGTACTTCTTGAAGCCCTCGGGCAGGGCGGTGGACCACAGTACGGTCAGGTTCGGCTCGGGGGCCGGCCCCAGGTTGTACAGGGTCTGCAGCATACGGAAGGAGCTGCGGGTTACCAGCGTGCGGCCGTCTTCGCCCATACCGCCGATGGACTCGGTCACCCAGGTGGGGTCGCCGGAGAAGAGGCTGTTGTACTCGGGGGTGCGGATGAAGCGCACCATGCGGAGCTTCATCACGAACTGGTCCATGAGTTCCTGGATTTCAGATTCGGTGATGGTGCCGGCGGCCAGGTCGCGCTCGAAGTAGATGTCGAGGAAGGTGGAGACTCGGCCCAGGGACATGGCGGCACCGTTCTGTTCCTTCACGGCGGCCAGGTAGCCCAGGTAGGTCCACTGCACAGCCTCGCGGGAGTTTTCTGCGGGGCGGGTCAGGTCACAGCCGTAGCTCTTGCCCATTTCTGCCAGTTCGGCCAGGGCGCGAATCTGTTCGTTGAGTTCTTCGCGCAGGCGGATGGTGGCATCGGTCATGGCGCCGGCTTCGCGATCCTTCAGGTCCTTGCGGCGGGCGGCAATGAGCTTGTCGGTGCCGTACAGGGCTACGCGGCGGTAGTCACCGATGATACGGCCACGGCCGTAGGCATCAGGCAGACCGGTGATGATACCGGCAGAGCGGGCGGCGCGGATGTCGCTGGTGTAGGCATCGAACACGCCTTCGTTGTGGGTCTTGCGGATGCGGCCGAAGAATTCAGCAGTGTGCGGGCACATCTGCAGACCATAGGATTCCAGGGCCTTCTGGGCCATGCGGAGACCGCCGAAGGGCATGAGAGCTCGCTTCAGCGGAGCATCGGTCTGCAGGCCTACAATCTTTTCGCGGGCTTGGTCGATGTAACCGGGGCCATGAGAAACGATGGTGGAGACAACCTCGGTATCAGCACCAAGCAGGCCACCGGCCTCAATCTCCTTCTTCATGAGTTCCTTTACCTCATCCCACAGGGCGGTGGTGTCCTCCGTCGGGCCGGCCAGGAAGTCGCCCTCGCCGGTGTAGGGGGTATAGTTCTGCTGAATGAAATCACGGACGTTGATGGAATCTGTCCATACGCCGGGTTTAAAGCCCTGCCACGGATCTGTGCAGGCGCATTCCTGAGTGCATGTTGTGTCTGTCATAAAAATAGTTCTGGTTGGGAGTGTAGCTGTTTTCCGGGGGGGGAAGCAGCCTGACTCTCTTATCCTGCGGATATTCTACTCCCGGCAGGTTGATAAGTCAAGTTGCTTTCCGGTGAATTTTGCCTGTTTCAATAGAAAACAGGGCGGTTATTTTTTTCTTATCTTGTGAGGCTATTCTAGCATTATGACAAGTTTAGTCAAGTAGAATTATTCTAAAAAAGAGCAAAGCGCAGGTTTTTCTGCGCTTTGCTGAAAAAAAGGGTGTATGGAATGATTATTTGCAGAGCCCCTGGGACTGAAGCAGGGCATCCGGGTTGGGGTTTCGCTTCATGAACAGGCGGTAAAGCTCCGCCGCAGACTGGCTGTCCCCCTGAGAGAGAATGCTGTTGCGGAAATCTGCACCTGTGCGGCGGTTCAGCGCCCCTTCGTTGCGGAAGCGGGAATAGGCATCAGCCGCCAGAACCTCAGCCCATTTGTAGGAGTAGTAACCGGCGCTATACCCGCCGGTGATGCAGTGGCGTAGGCGGCGCATGATGGAAGTTCCGGGAGCGGTGGTGGCAATCTGCCAGTCGCGGAGCAGGGTGCGGGAGGCGGCATCAAGCTCCTTGCCTTGGAACTTCTCGTTGTAATTCATGTGCATTTCCAGGTCGAGCTTTGCCACGCAGAGCTGCCCCATATTGTCCATTGCAGGCAGGAAGTATCGGCTGGCAATGAGTTTGTTCACCAGCTCGGCGGGGATGCATTCCCCGGTGCTGAAGTGGAAACCATAAGCAGCAATACCCTCCGGTTCCCATGCCCAGTTTTCTGTAATCTGGCTGGGAAGCTCCACAAAATCCCATGCTACGCTGGTGCCGGCATGAGCCTGCAATTCGGTATTGCTGAGCATGCAGTGCATCATGTGGCCGAACTCATGGAAGAGAACCACGACATCGCGATGGCTGAACAGGGCTGGTTTGTCACCCATGGCCGGGGTCAGGTTGCCCGCCAGGCAGGCAAGGTGGGGAGTATGCGGCTTCTTTCCCTCTGCCGGTTTGCCATAGCCCAAGGGCATGACCCATGCGCCCTCGCGCTTCATTTCGCGCGGGAAGAGATCCATGTAGAAAGAACCCAGGTGGTGGCCGGTGCGGTCATCAGTCACCGCGTAGACTTTAACTTCCGGATGCCAGGTATCGATGGTGACGGGGGATTTCTTTTCTCCGGGGGCTGTGCATCTGGCCGGCAGTTCGGTGAAGGAGATACCATACAGGTTGGAGAAGATGCTGAAAAGACCATTCACCACCTGCTTGCATTCATAGAACGGGCGCAGGCTCTCGCTGTCGAACTGGTAGAGTTCCTCACTCATTTCCCGCATGAAGAACGAGCGGTCCCACGGGTTGATGGCCGTGGTGGGGCGGCCCGTGCGGCGAGAGATGAAATCGAGCAACTGGGCACATTCGGCATCAAAGTCCGGCTTTACCTTCTTCATCATGTCATCTACAAACCGGAGGGCGTTTTCGCCGCTGCCCACCATGCGGCGGTGGGTTGTGAGGTCGGCGTAGGTCTTGAATCCCAGCAGTTCTGCTTTTTCCCGGCGCAGTTCCATAATGCGGGCAACAACCGGTTCGTTGTCGAATTTACCGGAACCGATGGAGAGCGAACCTTCCCAGCATTTGCGGCGGGTTGCTTCTATGGTGCAGTGCTTGAGTACCTCTCCATAGCTGGAGGATTGCAAGCTGATGCGCCAGGCCGGGGCCGCATCATCGCCGTGTACATGCTTTGCGGCATCTTTGCGGGCCTTGTCCATCCAGTCTGCGCTCATACCGGCCAGTGCCTCGGGGTCTGTGATAATGAGCTCCCAGGCGGCGATGGAATCCTGCACATTTTTGCTGAATTGCAGCTGCAGAAGTGAAATTTCGTCCTCAATCTCCTTTTTGCGTTGCTTCTGTTCCGGGCTCAGGTCAGCTCCATGGTCGCGGAAGCTGTCGATGACCTGCTGCACATAACGCTGCTTTGCGGGGGAAAGAGAAGCGACCCAGGGCTGGGCAGCTGCATGCCGCAGCACGGCCCAGAGATTTTCGTTGGCCAGGATTTCTGCACCCAGGGCATTCCATTCGGGGGTCAGTTCCTCCTGCACTTTGCGTAATTCCTCGCCATCAGCCACTGTTTTAAGGTGGTAGAGGCGGTTCTGCACCATATCCAGCTCCTCCTGGGCCTGGGAAAAAGCCAGGAAGGTGTTTTCGAAGGAGGTGTCTTCCGGGCGAAGCTTGCTGATGCAGTCAAGACGATGCCGTGCCAGCACCATGGCGGCGGCAGAGTCAATGCGGGCCTGGGCCGGGGTGAGCCTGGACCAGTCCGGGTACATCCCCTTTGCAAAGAAAGGGTGTTTACCCGCCTGGATGGCTTGCTGCACTTCCTGTACAGCGGGGGGGACTTCAGCTGCCGGGATAAGCTGAGTCCCGAATAGTGCGAAGAGAGCGGTAGTGATGAGGGAATGAGGGTTCATGTCTGCCCATATTTACGTGCGCGGGCGGGCAATTCTTTCATTCAATCAGAAATTGATTCTAACGGGTGTTGTATCTCTCCATATTGGCTTGCAAATGAGGCAGCGTCAGTATATGATGACTGTATGCGCTTTATATGGATAGTTTTGTGTACATCTCTTCTTTGCCTCATGAGCAGCAGGGGAGAAGAGGAGCCTTCTAAAGCAGGGAGGGGCTTTTCGCTGGTGGCAACAGAAATGAAATACCCGCAAAGAAGCTGGCAGGTTCCAACAGAGTTTTTCAGGGGAGAGGAGAACATAAACCGGGACTTTATCGTGAATTTCTTCAAGAATGAGGGGATTACCTTATCCCGGGAAGGCGTATTTTTGTACATGAGGAGCAACCACGTGCTTATGGTAGCAGATACCGAAAAAAATCTGCGGAAAATTGATGCTCTGATACGGAAATATGTAAAATCTGTGGAAGCCGAAAGCTGGAATGTTCCTGCATTATCTCCCGCTATCGAGTGCGGGGAACTGGTGGAGGGGAAATTGAAATCCTATCCCTATCCTTCGTCTCTGGTTGCTTCTTTTTTTGCCGGGCTGGATTATGCCAGCGGGAAGGTACCTGAAAATGTAGGAGGATATTATCTGCTTGTTCTCGAGAAGGAATCCGGAGTGTACGGAAGTTCAGCCTTTTCCAAGAATAGTCGCAGAGGTAAAAAGGAACGTAGAAAGGCTCATCAGCACGAGTTGCGGTTCATGAAGGCGTTTCAGGAACAGAGCGAAATTGCCTGCATTGTCGTATTGGGCGAAGGTTGCAGTATGAGTGATGTGCCGGATGATTGCTCATTGCCGGTCATCCGCAGAAATCGCATCGGGCCGGTAGTAGAGAGAATTCTGAATAAGGGAAAAAAGGGCCGGAGAGGCACAGCCCGGTGGGAAGATGATGATGATACCAGCACGAGGGAAGGCAGATTTTTCTTCTTTCTGAGGTATTTGGATGATGTCGGCGTTAGGGAGGGGCTGTATAATCGATATGGGCGTAAAGTAGATTCTCTCTCAACGAGGGAAGAAATGCTGAAATATCTCCAGAAGCAGAAAGAAGATTGATGCCCGGCCTTCCTTTCCGGTTCTGTATGCCGGGGCAGAATGCGGAGTGCGTCTCATCTGGATTGCTTGACGACTCGATACATGGCCTTGCCCAGTGAGGCCCGGTGGCTCAGCTTCACATCGGTGTCGTAAGCCCATACCATGACCCCGCCGAATTTTTCCTGCAGCATCCAACGGCATTTTTCAGTGATGAGTGCAGCCCCGTTGAAGGAATGCATGGGGCCGGGTGAACCATCCTGATTCCTGGATTGAAATTCATTCTCTGTGGGCTTGATGCGCGGATGCCAGCTGATAATCTGCGAATAGCCGTACTGTGTGCTCAGCGTACCTTTCTGGTTGCTGTAAAAGGGCAGGCCGATGACTACGCGCTGCCTGGGCATGCGGAAATCATTCAGGCATTTACGGGCATCTCCCTGGAAGCGGCCCATGGAAGAGTGTTGCGGCCCGATGTCATCGTACGACATGGTCATGAGGAAATCCAGCTGGTCGGTCACATCGAAAATCGGTACCTTGTAGGTGACGGAGGCGGCAATGCTGATGGAGAGCCCGGAACCTGCAGTTTCCTCACGTAAATCGGCTATGAATAAACCGAAATTCACCCATTGCTCGTGTGTGTCCGGGTATTCCCAGTCAATATCAATACCCTGATATCCGCGTTCAATGGCCCAGGTGGCCATGTTTTCGGCCAGCCTGCGGCGGGTACCCGGGTTTGCCACGGCTTCGGTCATGGGGTCGTCCATATGGGCGAATCCGGCCAGCAGCAGAGATTTGGCCTCGGCTGCCTTGTGCAGACGTTTGATTTCTTCCAGTGCTTCGTCTGATATCTGTTTCGGGTCCACGCCTTCACCAGCCCATTGGTACAGGATATCGCCCCCGGCGTTCACAGTATAGGCAAAGTGGATGAGATCGGTGAAGAGGTTGAAATGCTCCGGGGTGAGGTGTACTGCTTCTTTCGCATTGCCCCAGCCCTTCACCCAGCGCGGCCGGTAGTAAGGCGCGATGCGGCAGGCAAAGGGGTAAACCCGGCCGGTAACCCGTTTTTCAAGGGCTTTGGCTCGTTTTACTTTGGGTTTAACCGTGCTGCCATCTTGCAGGGTTGCCCTGGTACACACGGCATCAATGAGATTACCGCGCCTGGTGCCGCGGGATAAATCATAGCTGAGCCAGTAATACACCGGTTCCGGGCCTGCTTCTATGTCGACATCGAATGACATTCTGCCCTTCTTGTCGGGCTTCATTTTTCCTTTTTCCTGAATTGCTTTGCCGGTGTTGAGCGTGTAGCCATTCCAGCTGCCGGATGTAGAGAGCCGGGCTATCTGGATATCCCCGGTGCTGGTGGTCTTGCCATCAGTAAATTCCAGCTTTTTGATTGTTTCGCCCTGCTCGCCGGTGATTTTTATCTGCATCACGGCCTGCTGCTTCAGATCCGGGTAAAAGACACCATGGGTGTGCCGCACTTCTATGGTCAGCGCCTGTGCCGGTTGCAGCAGAATGGTCATCAGAATGAGCAAGAGCCATCTCATGCTCTCAACCTACCAGATTTCACGAATGTTGACAAGAGTGAAAGCGGTCTGATAATCAGGGTAAGTTTTGCAGGGGGGCGTAACAGGTGGAATGAATCATTCTCACAAGGTGCAGAAACAGAATAATGAAAAACTTTTCCTTGTGGCCGTCCTGAGTCAGCTGAGGTAGTTGCAGATTTCGGCCAGCCGCCTTTCGGCGGTGGCGCGGCCAATGTTGTAGGTGGCGCGGAGTACGGCGGGGTCTTTGGTGAGCCTCTTGACGGGCAGGGGCTCAGTGGGGCGGATGACGAGGGCTCTGCCGGCAGCTTCCTGGCGGTTCACATAGTCGCGCTGGGTGTTGTACATGAGGTGGCGCACCTCCATGGCCTGCACCAGGGCCGGATACTTGCGGTACAGGAAGCGGATGAAGGGCATAGCTACGCTTTCCTTCTTATCGTACTCCGCATGCTGGGTCAGGATGACTACATTCCGCGTGTAGCCGATACTCTCGAAATATTGCAGAGGAATGGCATCGGCAATACCGCCGTCCAGCAGTTTCAGATCTTCGATTTTTACGATTTCCGATACCAGTGGCATGGAGGCCGAGGCGCGTATCCATTCGAATTCGTGGTCCTCGCGTACCTTGAATTCGTGATAGACCGGCCTGCCGGTTTCCACATTGGTGCAGACAATGTGAAATTCGGCAGGGTCGGCCTCATATGCTTCGAAATCAAACGGGTCATGCACCAGCGGGACCTCTCCATAGCAGAAATCCTTGCTGTACAGATTGCCATCGCGGAAAAGATTGCGGATGCTGCAATAGCGCTTGTCATTGCAGAAGCGTTCATTGTAGCGGATAGCCCGGCCAATCTGGCCTGATTTGTAGTTCACCCCGAAGGCCGCCCCGGCAGATACGCCGACAATGCCATCGAAGCGGATTCCGTGTTCCATCATCACATCCATCACCCCGGCCGTGAACATGCCGCGCATGGCACCGCCTTCCAGTACAAGTCCTCGCTTCATTGCTGGTTTTCGTTTTGTAATACCTCTGTTTGCCGGCTGGCGGCCTGGTGGCCGGCATCAGCCGCTTTGCGGAGCCATTTGAGGGCTTTTTCCCTGTTTGGTTTGCAGCCGCGCCCATGCAGCAGCATGAGTCCGAGGCGGTAGCAGGCTTCCGGATTTCCCATTCTGGCGGCCTGCCAGTACCAGTCAAATGCGGTGTCGGCATTGGCGGTAACCCCGTTTCCGGTTTCGTAGCAATGTGCCAGAAGCAGGGCAGCGGGTGAACTCAGCCCATCCGCAGCTTGTTGCAGCAGGCGGAGGGCTTCCTCCGGGGAGCGCTCCCCACCTACGCCGTTGAGCTTGCAGAATCCCAGCCAGAATGATGCATTGGCATGGCCTTTATCCGCCGCCTTGCGGAAAAGAGCCGCAGCTTCTGCAAAATTCTGGGTGCCGCCTATGCCTTGCAGCCGGCAGAATCCCAGACTGCACAGAGCTTCTGTATGCCCGGCGGCGGCAGTGCGCTCCAGCCAGGCAATGCCCAGTATATCACTCTTCTTGACCCCGTCGCCGCTCAAATGTGCCATACCGAGGTGGTACATGGCTTCGTGATGATGCTGTCTTGCTGCTTTGACCCACCAGGTACAGGCCTCCCTGGGGTCTCGCTCCACCCCCTGGCCGTTGAAATAGCACTCAGCCAGGTGGCACTGGGCATCGGCATATCCCTGTTCGGCAGATTTACGTAGCCAGTGCATGCCCTGCTTTGTGGATTGCGGTACCCCGCTGCCAGTAAAATAACAGCGCGCCAGCTGCAGCTGGGCTGCGGCATCGCCGGCTTCGGCTGCGGTGCGGCTCTGCTGGGAAATTTCTGCAACGGTGGTGGCTTCCACTTCTTCCAGCTCCACCCATTCTTCCTGTGCGGGCAGCAGGGCGGCGATGAGGAACAGGGGGATGAACAGACGCTGAATCATGCGGAGGGTGAAACTTCGGCCCCAGTCTAGCAGATTAGGTTGAAATCAGCAAGAGTTTCGTCGCTTCTTTTTTCTGTTTTCCAGCTTCGCCTGCCCGGCTGATTTATGCAGAGACTGAGCCGCATTCCTGTTGACAGAGCGGGAATGAAGTGGTAGAGTCTGGGCATGAACAGTGAGAGTTCGGCACGTGCATGGGCCTGTGTGAACCTGGAGGCCATTGCTCATAATCTCGATATTGCCCGCCAGGCTCTGCCCGATACCGAGCTGATGCCGGTTATCAAGGCCGGTGCATACGGGCATGGGCTGGAGCAGGTTGCCCGCCGGCTGGATAATCATGGAATTGCTTTTTTTGGTGTGGCGAATGTGGGTGAGGCTCGTCGGCTGCAGCGAGCCGGGGTTCGCACCACTCCCTTCATTCTGGGCCCGACTTTTCCGGACGAACGAGAGGAAATTGTGCAGAATAACTGGTGCTGCTCCATTTCCTGCATAGAGGAAGCAGAGCATTTTCAGAGCCTGGCAGCCTTGCAGAACAAGGAGTTCCCGCTGCATGTGGCGGTAGACACCGGCATGGGGCGCGAGGGTTTTCTGCCCTGCCAGCTGGGAGAGGCTGCTGCCAGCTTGAAAAATATGCCAGCACTCCGCATAGAGGGTATCATGTCTCATTTTCCCTCGGCCGATGAGGATGTGCCGTTCACTCAGAACGAGATAGGACTCTTTACTGACTGTGTGCAGACGCTGCAGCAGCATTTCAGCCTGCGATACCGCCACATTGCAGCCAGTGCGGGAGAGCTGGGCTATGAGGTTCCCGTTGCCAACCTGGCGCGTCCTGGTCTGTTGCTCTACGGCGTGGCTCCCATGGCCTCTATATACGATGGCGTGCTGCGCCCCACACTCAGCCTGCATGCCCGCGTCACGCTCGTGCGTGAGCTGCCCTCCGGGCATGGCGTTTCCTATGGCCGCACATTCCGGACGAGCCGTCCCACCCGTGTGGCTACTATCGGTATCGGTTATGCAGACGGCTGGAATCGCCAGATTTCCAACAAGGACGCCCGCCTGTATATTAATGGCCATTTCTGCCCCATGCTCGGACGCGTGACTATGGACCAAATTATGGCAGATGTCACCGATGTTCCCGGGGGTGTGCAATCGGGGGATGAGGTCGAGTTGTTCGGCGCTCATATTCCGGTGGCAGAAGTGGCGCAGAAAGCTGGTACCATTGTGTGGGAAATCTTCACCGGGCTAGGCCCGCGTCTGCCGCGCGTGTACTGACGCGGCCTCTGCGTTCCCCTTTTCTGGTAGGCGGAGCAGGTGCTGCTGTGTGCGCTGAGATGGTTCGGGCATGGTGAAATGCCTGTTTTTATGACCAAGAGCCAATTTTGCACTTGTCAGCAGGGGGGCGGGTGCTGTATAATTGCCCGCGTAACGTTATGAATATTCAACCGAAATTCACCCCCGTACTCGATCCGGCCTTCGTGGCCCCCGTGCTTTGGAATAAGGCTTTTGCTGACAAGGTGGCCACTACTCCCGGTTCTCATACTGTGGAACTGGCTCTGACCCGCCTTGATGGAACCTGTTTCCGCTGGAGTGGCAAGATTCTTCCCCAGGAAGGCGAGAACATTGCCCTGAATAATCAGTACATTGAACGCATCGTCAAGTTCCTGCTCTGGATGAAGGGCGGCTGCACCATCATGGTGGCTGGTGATGACCAGATTGCTGACATGCTGGCTGCAACCTACTGCGCCGGCGGAGCCCGCGAATTTGACTGGGACTTCATTGGTAAGAAGATTTATGACCAGCCCATCCAGGTGGTGAAGGTGGCCTCTGCTGCCGAGCTTCCCGCTGAAAACAGCACTTCTGTTTCCCTGGGCCGTAATCTGGATGGCTACCGCATTGGTTTCGACCTGGGTGGCTCTGACCGCAAGTGCGCCGCTGTGGTGAATGGTGAGGTTGTGTTCTCTGAAGAGGTGGTGTGGGATCCCTACCACCAGACTGACCCCATGTATCAGCTTGAAGGTGTGGATGATTCTCTGCTGCGCGCTGCCAAGCATCTGCCCCAGGTGGATGCCATCGGTGGTTCTGCTGCCGGTGTGTATGTGAACAGCGAGCCCCGTGTGGGGTCTCTCTTCCGCGGCATCTCTCCGGAGGACTTCCAGAATGTCATCCGCGGCATGTTCACTACCCTGAAGGACCGCTGGTCCGAGCGTATGGGCAAGGAAGTTCCCTTTGAAGTGGTGAACGACGGTGAAGTGACCGCTCTTGCCGGTGCTATGGGTATGAATGACGATGCCGTGCTCGGCATTGCTATGGGTACTTCCCTGGCTGCTGGTTATGTGGACCCCGAGGGTCACATCATGCCCTGGCTCAACGAGCTGGCCTTCGTTCCTGTGGACTACCAGGAAGATGGTGGTGTGGACGAATGGTCCAGAGACAAGGGTGTAGGCGCCATGTACTTCTCTCAGCAGGCAGTTGCCCGCCTGGCTCCCCGTGCCGGTTTTGAGTTCGGTTCCATGCCCTATCCGGAACAGCTCAAAAAGGTGCAGGCTGCTATGGCTGAGGGAGATGACCGCGCCCGCAAGATATACGAGACTATCGGTGTCGAGTTCGGTTATACCATTGCCTACTTTGCAGATTTCTACGATGTACGCAACCTCCTGTTCCTGGGCCGTGTAGCCACGGGCGACGGCGGCCAGCTTATCATCGACAAGGCCAACGAGGTTCTCAAGGCTGAGTTCCCGCAGCTCAACATCACGCTTTGCGTGCCGGACGAAAAGACCAAGCGTCATGGCCAGGCCGTTGCTGCTGCCTCTCTGCCCAAGCTCGGCTGATTAGTTCTATTCCAGGGGGCAGGGGAGGATTCTGACTGTTCTTCCTCTGCCCCTTCTGCTTATCCTCTCTTTTCCTTATCGTCAATCTCCACCTCTCTTATATGGCCCAGCACGATCTCTGGACATGCCCGAAGTGTGGTTTACCGCAGGATCTTTCCTCATTGGGGTTTCATGTGGAAATTTCCTGTCCCCAGTGTGGCAATCAGGCATTTGTGCATTCGATGCTGGCTAATTACAAGATTGATTCTGTTCTGGGGATTGGCGGCATGAGCGTGGTGTTTCGCGCCCGTGACCTGGTGCTGGGGCGCCCGCTGGCCATCAAGGTGCTGAACGATACCTATCGCGATGAGCCGGAACGAATTGCCGGCCTCGAGAACGAATGTGCGCTGATGGCCAAGGTCCGCCACGAAAACGTGGTGAATGTTTATTCTGCCGGCTGGGCCCGCGGGCAGTTCTACATTGCCATGGAGCTGGTGGACGGCCGCAATCTGGAGCTCATTGTGGCAGAACGCGGCTTCCTGCTGCCAGCCGATGCTCTGGAAATCATCCGCCAGGTGGCATTAGGTCTCCAGTCTGCCCATGAGGCAGGGCTGCTGCATCGTGACGTGAAGCCCGGCAATGTACTCATCACGCCGGAAGGTCAGGCTAAGGTGCTTGATTTCGGCCTTTCCCTGGAAGATAAACCAGATGTGGAAACTGAGGATGTCATCTGGGCTACACCCTTCTATGTTCCCCCGGAGACGCTGCACCGCGAGCCGGAGAGCGCCCAGACCGACATTTATGCGCTGGGTATGACTCTGCGTAACCTGCTGACGGGGGAGACTGTTCTGCCTGGTAATCCGCAGACTCTTTCCGGGATGGTGGAGGCAAAGCTCCATTTGCCGTCTGTATCCACGATTGCACCGCATCTTATCCCGAGGCTCTGCCAGCTGGTGGATCACATGACCGCTTATGAGCTGGCCGACCGCCCTGCCAATTATGAGGAACTGCTGAAGGAAATTGAAGAGACCCAGGCAGAGCTGGTCAAGGCTCTTGATCCCGAGGTGCGCGCTCAGCGTTACCGCCGCAAGCTCTATGCCACGGCAGGTGGCCTGGCGAGTGTGGCCGTCGGCCTGGTCTGCGGTTTCCTGGTGGCGTTGATGACTCCCTCCGGCCGTGTGCAGGATGCTCTTGATGCTGAGGTGATGCATTGGGATGACTGTGCAACCTATGTGGAAGCAGAGGAAAGCCTGCGGGCCGGGAATTTTGCCAGGGCGGGAGAGTTGTATGCGTCTCTGACCGCTGAGGACAAGGACCCCGCTATGGCGGCTGCGGCTGCTTTCATTCGCACTGCGATGGATGTGCTGGATGACAAATCAACCGAAAACGGCTATAAACGCTTTGCTGAAATTGCAGCCAGAGCAGATATGGTGAGCCCAGCCGGACGCAAGCGTTTTGATGAGCTGTGTGCCCTGGTGCGGGCGCTGGAAGATGATTATACCTCGGCCTCTGCCATAGGTGCGAAGCTGCCCAATTCCATCATGAAAGTGGCCGCCCAGATTCTTGTGGCTGACAGCTATGTCCACAAGGGACGCCATGCCGAAGCGGCAGAAATGATTACCAGTACGCTCGAGGGCCTGAAGGATTGTCAGGCTACTTCTCTGAGTGAACAGGTGGATGAATACCGCATGGCGGCTCCCCGCCGGGCATCTCGTGTGGCTCTGGGCGAGGCCCGCAAGCTTTTCAGGACCGGGCGCCTCAAGCAAGGCTCTGATATGGTGGAAGAGCTGCTTAAGCTCAAGATAAGCCGGCTGGAGAAAGAAGAAATCCGCGTGCTGAACGAGGCTGCCGGAATCATGATGGTAGCACACGAGACGATGCGGAGAAAGGGCGTGAGAAATCTGACACCGGAGTCATCCCCGGCAGATATCCGGAGTGGTGCTCGCTTGATGAAGAATGTGGGCCGTCTGCCTGATGAGCTGTATGCCCTGGCTCTGTTGTTGGAAGGCGACTACAACGGGGCGTTCAAGGAGAACCCGTACGCTGGGGCTCTTGATAGTAACGAGCCTTTCGCTGTGTTGATGCGCGATTGGAAGAGGCGCCTGGAAAAATAAACGGCTTCTTTTTCTGCCGCCTCAGAGCCCGAGCAGACAGCCCAGGGTGAATGGGATGGTGCGGATGCCCTTGGCCGGGGTGAGGAGTTCTGCATTGGAGACCTTCCTGGCAAAATCCGGTTTCGGGTTGACGAGTACAGCTTTATTGCAGATGGAGAGCATGGGCAGGTCTGCGGCGCTGTCGGTATAACCGATATCGGCCCGGGTTATGCCCATTGCTGCCAGGCGGATGAGCTTATTGCCTCCTTTGTTGTTGCCTGGTGCAGGAATCGCGGGCATGAGCCGCACTCTTTCATCCAGCTCAGCCGGTGTGCCGATGGTGTGGGTGAATTTCAGGGCGGCCCCGACCATCTGCGTCCACCAATCCGGAGAGGCGGAGCAGAGGATGGTTGCATCACCCGCTGCCTGGTGGGCTCGCAGACGTTCCAGTACAGGGGGGTAGAGAATCTGGAGAATTTCCTCCTGTACAAACTGGCGGCATTCGGCCAGAAGTTCATCGCGCTTCATTCCCCATGCATATGCCAGAAATGCGCGTTTCATACGCTCGGTATCAATGAGATGCAGCCCTCGCAGTATGCCCATGGGCAACAGCCACAGCAGGTATAGGCGGCGCCAGCCGTGGCGGCGCAGTATCCAACGGGCAAAGCGCAGCTGGGAATCTCCGGCAAACAGAGTGCCGTCCATATCGAACAGAGCGGTCATAAATCAGAATCGGCGGTGCATGATGCGGTATTTCCAGATGCTCATGATGATGGCCCCCATGATGATGCCACCCAGGTGTCCGGCTTCACCTCCGGCGTTATCGAAATTGAAGAGGATTGTGCCGCTGGCAAGGGCAATGACAATGATGGCGAATGTCCGCAGCCGCATGGTCACCGGCGGGAAGATGAGTGAGATATTGACATCCGGGTACATGAAGGCGCAGGCCACCATGACTCCGTATATGGCGGCAGAAGCGCCGACAAGGGGTATCATTTCCCAGCATTGGACATGGCCTGCGTACCCGGCATAAGCCGCCAGCTGGTTGCAGATGAAGTCATCCTGCAGAGAGGTGTACAGGTTTAGTCCCGCCAGAAGGGAGGAGAACAGAGCCCCCGCTACGCCGCAGATGAGGTAAAACCCCAGAAAACGCTTCGGGCTCATAGCGGTTTCCACCGCAGGACCGAAGAAATACAGGGCCCACATGTTAAAGAGCAGGTGTGCAAAATTGGCATGCACAAACTGGTAGGTTACCAAGCGCCAGATTTCTCCCTGCAGAAAGCAGGTGAACCAGGAATAGGAGCAGATGATTTCAAAAATGGAGGTTTTGGGCGCCTGTGGGCAGGGAATGGCCAGCAGCGCCTCCCGCTGCACCATGAGCCCCACCATGAATACGACTACATTAATGATGATGAGAGCATGGGTGACACTGAGACGACGTTCGTTCATGATTGCAGTATTGGATTGGATTTGCTGCCCGGTTGTTCAATGAGTCATGCCTGTTCCTTTGCTGTGCAAAGCTGTTCCATGCGGATGCCCATGGCGGCAATTTCCTCAAAGGTGAGAATATGCTCCATGCTGCAGGCCGCTTCCTCGGCTCGTTCAGGAGTAAGGCCGCCGGCATCCATCAGAAACTGCTTCAGAATAGCATGGGAGCGGATAACCAGGTCAGCGTACAGTCTGCCTTTTTCCGTAAGCTCAATGGGTGCATAGCGACGATGGGTGATGAGTCCCTCTTCCTCTAGCTGGTGAACCGCTGCCGTAACGCTGGGTTTCTTCACATTGAGTACAGCGGCCACATCGCTCACCTGTGCCCGGCCTTTTTCCCGGCACAAATTCCCGATAGCCTCAAGGTAGTCTTCAGCGCTGCGGCTGAGTCTGGTCATGTGTGCAATCATGCTTTCTTCTTACGCAGGGTGGCTACGCATTCCAGATGTTTGGTCTGGGGGAAGAGGTCGAAGGGCTGTACTTCCACCACCTCATAGCCGGCTTTATCGAACTCTGCCAGGTCGCGAATCTGCGTGGCCGGATTGCAGGAGACATAGACCACGCGGGCAGGACCGAAGGCAAAGAGCTGGTTCAGGAACGCCATGTCGCAGCCTTTGCGGGGCGGGTCAATGACCACCGCGCTTTCTTCTGCCGGGAAATCAACTTGCTCGAAGATGGCTTCGGCGCTGGCTGCCAGGAAACTGGCGTGTGTAATGCCGTTGCTGCGGGCGTTGGCGCGTGCCCAGTCGGCGCTGGTTTCGCTTACCTCCACGCCCAGCACTTTCTCAAAATGAGGGGCTAGGGTAAGGGCGAAGAGACCGCTGCCACAATAGGCATCCACCAGGTAACGGGCTCCATCGGCGCAGGCCTGGCGCGCCACATAGCCGGTGAAGGCGGGCAGAATGTAAGGGTTGTTCTGGAAGAAGTCGCCAGCCAGGAAATTAAAGGTCAGATCACCTACATGTTCGGTGCATACGGCATTGTTGTTGGTAATCACGCTGCCCTCGCTCACTCGCATGAGCAGGGTGGCCCCGCGCTTGTACTGTGCTGCAGCCTGGTGAACAGCCTTGCGGACGACGGGCAGAGCCTCATTGAGTTCCTCCATGGCAATCGGGCATTGTCTGATATCGCACACCTCGCTGCGGGAACCCGCACGCAGGAATCCGATGTTGCCCACCTTTGCTTCCTTAGGCTTGTGGAAATGCGGGGTAATCTTGCTGCGGTAGCCGTATGTCTGGGGGGAAGCAATGGCTGGGAGTACGGGGAGCTCCAGCCCAGCCTGAAGACGCAGCAGGTCTGCCACCTGGGCGGTTTTCCACTCCAGCTGGGCGCTGTATTCAAGGTGCTGGTACTGGCAGCCGCCGCAGTAGCCGTATACCGGGCAGAGCGGTTGCACACGCTGGGGTGAGGGGGTCAGTACTTCGACCAGATCTGCAAGGGAGCAGTTCTTCTCATTGCGGTAAATGCGGGCGCGTACACGCTCACCAGGCAGGGTGTAGGGAACAAAGACGACCCAGTTATCGACCCGGCCTACGCCGTGGCCCTGGTTAGACAGATTGTCGATGGTGAGCTCAATCTCCTGGTGGTAGGCAAATGGTACCGGTACGAATTTGCGGGGAGGGGTGTCCATAATCAGTTGTTCTTGATAATCTTGCCGTCGATGTTCATGGGAAGCTGCCCTCGCATGAGCGGGGAACGCAGGCCACGGAGTTCTACCGAGTTGGGCAGGGCGTGCGAGGGGGAATCGTCTTCGTCATCATCTGCCTGAGCGGGCGTAAATGAATTGTTACGCAGGGCGGTGCGTGTATCCTGCCTGAATGCAGGTTCCTGCTGTGGCTCCGGCTTTCTTTCTGCCACGGGTTTCTTTTTCTGCGCCTTGGGGGCAGGGGCCGGTTTCTTTACCTCGGCGGGTTCCTGCCGGGCCATCATTTCCTGGGCTGCCGCCTGCTGGGCTTCGGAGGGTGTGGAATCCGGGGAGGGGGTGCGGTGGGTGCCCCGGCGGCCGCGGCTCGACATAAGCTGGGGCCGTTGCGCGGCTTCTGCTGCCATTTCCTCAAGCTGTCTGGCTTCCTCTGCCGCCTGTGCAGCAGCTGCTGCCATGGCTTCAGCCCGGGCTTTAGCTTTGGTTTCCCGCTCGTTCTGTTCAGCCAGCTGCTTTCTGGCTTCGGCTTCCAGACGCTTCTTCTCAGCAAGCAGTTTCTGGGCTTCAGCTTCCTGCCTGGCCTGTTCTGCGGCCGCGATACGGGCTTCGGCCTCCAGTCGCGCCTGTTCGGCAGCGGCGGCGCGGGCTTCGGCTTCTATGCGGGCCTGTTCCTCTGCCAGCGCTTTTTCACGGGCTTCCTGAGCGGCTCGCTCGGCCTCTCCTGCGCTAATCAGCGCTTCTGTTTCGGCTGTTTCTGCCACTAGAGCGCGTTCCTGCTCGGCCTGCAGGGCGGCGTTGAGCCTGTGTATGGTGCGACGCGTGGAAAGGGTGGTGGGTATGTTATCCCCCTGGGGCGCAACTGAGCAGGCACTCAGCAGGAGCAGAGAGCAGAGACAGAATATGGAGCCGGAGCACTTCATGCGCGGCTATACTATCATGCCATTCCCCTATGTGGCAAGCACTATTCATGTCGCGCGCGTAGTGAAGTCTGCTCAACTGTGCTGGAACAGGAATATTCCTGTCAGAATCATCCCCGCTGCCAGATAAGCAAGGAGGCAGTACAGCGATACCAGCCAGGTGCGTGGCCAGCTGAGCATCTGCCCCGCCCGGGATACTGCCATGCTGCACAGAAATACCCCTGCCAGCTGGAATAATGAACTCATGAGCAGCCCGCTTTTCAGCTCTGCCGCAGCAAATGCACCCAGCATCGACACCACAGAAACAAGCACCAGATTCAGCAGGGCGCTCACCATGGATGTCTTCCAGCGGAATAGTGAATCGGCCAGGCAGAAGGCCAGGGTGAAAAGTATCCACATCAGCACACTGTACATCAGCATATAGCCGGTCTCATTATAGCAATCGGGAATCATAGCATAGGCAAGGATGCCCCGGTTTGCGCCGTGGTTCGCTGATTGTTAGCAGAAAAGTGGGATGTCAGGTGCCGGGGGTGTCATTTCTGACTGAGGCCTGCCGGCTTTTTAGAGGGGGTGCGGCCATATTCACCTTGCTCCCCAATCATATCTGTGCTAAAAAGGATTCCGTGAATCCGCCGGGTGAAGAATTGGGGCCTCTGGTTTTCCGTTTCCTTGATTATATGGAGACGGAGCGCAATGCGTCTCCCCGCACGGTGGAAGCCTATCATCGTTCTCTCCAGCTGTTCCGGCGCTGGGCTGGTGAATCCTTTGATGCCTGGGAGGCATGCGGGGCAGATTTGTTCCGTTCCTGGCTTTATGAGGCATTGAACGAGGAACTCAAGCCCTCTACCATCCGTCTACGCTTTGCGGCGCTGCGTTCCTTTTATGAGTACCTGATGCGCCGGGAGGGGCTGCAGGCCAGTCCTCTGGCGGAAGTGAGCCTTCCTCGGGCGGCGCAGAGTCTGCCGGTGCATCTCTCCTTGCACCAGATGGAGGAACTGCTCTCGCTCCCACTGCGGATTCCGGCAGATAAGAAGAGCCCGGCCTGGCTTCCTTTCCGCGATGTAGCCATTCTCGAGTTGTTCTATTCATGCGGCATGCGATTGAGTGAGCTGGTGGCGCTGAATGCGGACTCTCTGCGCCCCGGCGAAAACTGCATCCGGCTTCTGGGCAAGGGCCGTAAGCTGCGTCTGGTACCCGTGGGTGACTACGCCCTGGAGGCCGTGGAACGCTACCGGGAACTTGCCGGCGTGCAGGGGGATTCTCCGCTGTTCATCAGCCGGCTGGGGCGGCGCATGAGTTGCCGCAGCGTGCAGCTCATGCTCGATAAATACCTGCGTTGCTCCGATATCCCCTTCCATATCTCGCCGCACAAACTTCGCCATACCTTTGCGACGCACCTGCTCGATGCCGGGGCTGACCTGCGCGCTGTGCAGGAGCTTCTGGGCCATAGTTCCCTGGCAACAACGCAGATATATACACACGTAACCAAGACCCGCATGCAGCAGGTATACCGGCAGGCTCATCCCCGCGCCGGATGGGAGGAGTAGGAGTCTTTATTCCGCCCCCTGGCTTTCCACCAGTTCCCTGATGCCCGTGGTGGGGAAACGGAGGTCGTTGTGCAGGTAGGGCCGCAGGAATTTTTTGATGGCTCGCTCACGGGAGCCGAATAATTGCTCCAGACTAAGGCGTTCACTTTCCGGGATGTCGAGCTTGTTCTGCAGCACTACGAGCAGGCAGCGCAGAGAGGGGGCGCGGTGGTTCTCCTCGTCGTACAGCCTGCGCCCCAGCTCCCAGGCCTCCTGCTCGCGCCCACGAATGCGGCACAGGTTGTAGAATACCCAGCGCTGGTACATGGGGGAAGCCCCCAGCTCAAGTGCGCGGCGGTAGTCCTCTACGGCACGTGTAAAGTTGGTGCGGCGTGCCAGGTCTTCATCGAATGCCGCCATCTGCAGCCAGAGCAGGGCACTCTGTGGGTTGTTGGCAATCCCTTGCAGCAGAAACTGCTCGGCGGCATCCAGATAGGCTTTGCTCTGTACGGCCTGCTCATGCGGCGTGAGCTGGTCGTTGCCGTTGACCCATGCCACGGCGTTCTTTGCCATGTCGCGCGAGGCCCGGATCCAGTAATTGCCCCGGCGTGGGCACAGGGTTGTAATCTGCTGCCAGCGCTGGCGGGCGCGGGGCCAGTCCTGCTGAAGCCAGGCATTTGTGGCATCCACACAGAGCATTTCTGCGGCAAAGGTACGCAGCCCTCCCAGGGCGAACAGGGCGAGCTTCTGAGAAAGGGCATCCGTCTGGCCGCTTTCCGGAGGCGGCAGTTGCAGCTGTGCTGCTCTTTCTGCCTGCAGTATCTGCTGGCGCAGGGGCTGCAGACACCACCCAGCGGCAGCAAGCAGCACCATGGCCCCGGCAACGCGGAGCATGCGGTTCAGAAAGCTGGAGGCACAGGGGCTCATGCTCGGTTCAGTCTGCGGCGTATGTCTGCGGCCAGTTGTTCCCAGTGGGGAACTTCTACTCCTGCTTCATGGGCACGTTCCAGGGTGAGCCCCCAGATGGCATCATATTCCACCGGTCGCCCGCGCAGGTAGTCCACGGCGCTGCTCGGAATGAAATCTCCCATAACCCGGGTGCGTTCCATCTGCCGGTGAACCATGTTCATGGGCAGGGGAAATCCGCGTTTTTCGGCGGTGGCGCACACTTCTTCCATAATGAGGCGGGCGCGTTCGTCCTGCCCGGGCAGGGTGAAGAGTTTTCTGACGCTGATGCCGCCATGAGCTACGCACAAACCGTTGAAGGGAATGTTCCATGAGAGCTTGCACCATTGAATCTGCTCGGCGTAGTCATAGGCACTGGTGACAATGCGGGATTTTTCGAACAAAACAGCAAATTCCCTGGCACGGGCGCTGCCTGCCGCGCTGGGTTTCAGCGGTGCAAACTGAATATCCCCGCCTTCCAGGTGGCGTATCTGCCCCGGTTCATCCATCATGCAGCACACAAAGCACAGGCCGATGAAGACCCGCTCTGCCGGCACGTAGGTAGCAATAGCCTCTGCGTTGCCCATGCCGTTCTGGAAGGTGAGCACCTCGGTACTCTCTTTGAGCAGCGGGGGCAGGCAGGCGCCCAGAAGGTCATTGCAGGTGGTTTTCCAGCATACAATCACCAGATCCACCGGGCCGCATTCTTCTGCTTTGCGGCATACCTGCACCTGCGGCAGGTGAATGTCTCCGTGCACGCTTTCCACATGCAGGCCTCCTGCCCGCAGGGGGGCATACACAGAGCGCCCGATAAAGCATACATCTTCACCAGCTTCTGCCAGCCGCGCCCCGTAGTAGCATCCTAGCGCTCCAGCTCCAAGTATGGCAATCTTCATGATTCCTAGACTATCACCTGCAAGCTTGCCTGGCAATAAAAAAGGCCGTATGCAGGCGGTGCCTGCCGCATTTTGGGCAGCGCAGAGCCGCCGGGCCTGTGCCGGGCAGGATGACTGCCACAATACCCGCTTGACCTTTGTTTCGTTGGCAGTAGAATAGGTGGCATACTTCATTCGTATCGAAACTATGGCAACTACACATCAGTTCCAGACGGAGGTCCGGCAGCTGCTGGACATTGTGATTCATGCATTTTACAGCGACCGCGAGGTATTTGTGCGTGAGCTGGTATCCAACGCATCCGATGCGCTGGAGAAACTGCGCCTCAAGCAGCTTACCCAGACGGATATCTATGAGCCGGAGCGGGATTTGCGTATCACCATCACCACCGATGAGGAAGCCGGCACCCTCACTATTGCCGACAGTGGTATCGGCATGACCCAGGAGGAAGTGGTGGAGTTCCTTGGCACAATTGCTCATTCCGGCACCAGGAAATTCCTGGAGGCCATGAAGGAGAGCCAGGGCGGCACGCAGGACCTCATCGGGCAGTTCGGCGTGGGCTTTTACAGCGTGTTCATGGCGGCAGACAAGGTGGAGGTGACCACCCGCTCCTGGCAGCCGGACGCCTCCCCCGTGAAGTGGGTGAGCGATGGCCAGGAAGGCTACGAGCTGGGTGAGTCCGCTGCTGATACGCCCCGCGGCACGAGCATCAGGATTTTCCTGAAGGAGGATGCAAAGAATTTTGCCAAGGGCGATCATACGCGCTACATCCTTTCCAAATACAGCAACTTTGTGGGTTTCCCCATTGATTTCAATGGGGAACATGTGAATACCGTGCAGGCTATCTGGATGAAGAGCAAGAAGGATGTGAAACCGGAGGAATACGAAGGTTTCTACCAGTTCATAGCTCATACGGAAAGCAAGCCTCTGAGCTACATGCACTTCAGCGCAGATGCCCCCATTGTGCTCAATTCTGTGCTGTTTGTGCCTGAGGAGAATCCGGAGGCCATGGGCTTTGGCCGTTGCGAGCCTATGGTATCGCTCTACTGCCACAAGGTGCTGATTGACAGCAAGCCCGAGAAGCTGCTGCCGGAGTGGCTGCGTTTCCTGGCCGGTGTGGTGGATAGTGAGGACCTTCCGCTCAATATCTCCCGCGAGATGCTGCAGGATAATTCTCTGCTCCGCAAGGTTTCCGGTATCATCACCAAGCGTTTCATCAAGCACCTTGAGGGTGTGGCGAAGAACGAGTCGGATACCTACGAGAAATTCTGGCGCACCTTCTCCCGCTACATCAAGGAAGGCGTGGTGACCAGCTGGGAGCACAAAGATGCACTCGGCAAGCTGCTGCGCTTTGAGTCCACCTTCACCGAGCCGGGCAAGTTCACCAGTTTCGAGGACTACGTGTCCCGTATGAAGGAGAACCAGAAGGATATCTATGTGCTCTATGGAGCCAGCCGAAGCCAGCTTGAGAATTCTCCGTATCTCGATGCCCTGAAGGCTCGTGGGTTCGAGGTGGGCTTCTTCACCGAGGGGGGCGACCAGTTTGTGGTGGAAAGTCTCATGAAGTTCGGGGAGAAGGAAATCAAGTCCATCGACCGCGCCGGGCTTGAGCTGCCCCCGCTGGAGGCCCAGCCCGACCAGCCCGGTCTGGATGAGGCCGAGGCCGAGGGCCTGACCACCTGGGTGAGCGAGACGTTCAAGGACCGCTTCAGCAAGGTAAGCACCAGCGACCGCGTGACCAGTGCCCCGGCCATTGCCTTGCAGGGCGAGGGCGATATTTCCCCGGAAATCAAGGCTTATCTCCGCGCCATGGGGCAGGAGATTCCCGAGACACACCCGGAGATTGCCTTCAACCCGCACAATTCCATCGTCATGAAGCTGGCCGAGCTTCGCAGCCAGGATGAAGCCCTGGCCACCTTGCTGGCAGATCAGCTTATCAACACGGCGCTGCTGCGCGCCGGCATGCTCGATGACCCCGCCAGGCTGGCCGATAATTCTCAGGCTCTGCTGGAGAAGCTGCTGAATAAGTAAGCACGTTTCATACACAAAAGCCCCCGGAATGCAGCATTCCGGGGGCTTTTGCATGGAATATTCAACCGGGGCGCTACAGAATGTAGCGCATCTTTTCCTCAGTATTGCGGTAGCGCAGAATTGTGTTGAGCCGCTCATTCTCCAGCAGGGAGACAAAGCGCCCCTCCCTGACCATGGTGCGTAAACCCGGGTCGCGGAAGAGATCGAGCATGCGGGTGGGTTGCGGAATACCGCGCTGGGCCAGCTGGGTGTTGTAGAAGTGGGTGAAGGTTGGCTCGTCGAGGGTGCAGCCAAATGCCACCAGACAGGCCAGGTTGGTCTGGGCGGGGTTGTCCATCAGGTCGATGCTCTGCACCCAGCCTGTGACTTTGGAAGAGCGTAAGGCTGTGGTCATACGGGTGAACCAGGGAATGTCCGGCATAGCGGCAGCGGGGTTGGTGGAGCGCTGCATCTGGGCTTCTGCCAGCTCATGATAATAGCGGATGCGGCATACATTGCCGTAGTAGCAGATGCCCATCATGGTAACCCAGAGCATGATGAGACTCATGAGAATAGTGGTGAGAATGCCACCCAGCCCGGCTTTCTTCTTGAAGTTAAATAGCTGGGAAATCCACACCATGCCATGGAAGAATACCAGGAGAATGAAAATGGAAGCGCCCCAGGCCAGGGCCTGTACCATCCAGGGTTTCGGGGAATCAGTTATAAAGGCAAGGTAGGTGAAGCCGTTCTTCTGCAGGAACATCCAGGCGGCTACGGAACCGGATACTGCCAGCGCCAGCAGTATCATACGGATGACACCCTTCAAGAGCGCAAAGATGAAGATGGCAACAACAATGACAGCCAGAATAGTGAGGATGATGTGTGAAGTTTCCATGATGAGGGAAGGAATGGGAAGAGGTGTATATTAACGGAGATAGGGACGAAGCTGCTCGACTGCCTGACGGGCAGCACTGTGCTGCGGGTTGAGCCGGAGAGCTTTCTGCATGGCACGGAAAGCGGGGGAATACTGGTTCAGCTCAATGAGAATGAGCCCCAGGCGGTACTGCACCTCGGCATTCTGCGGGTGCTCTTTCGCGCAGACCAGCATTTGCCGCAGCGCATCTATCGGGCGACCCTGGCGGGCAAGGAACACAGCATAATCCATGCGGGCCACCACGCTGGCGGGGTCTCGCTCCACCGCGCGCCGGTACTGGAGGTCTGCCGTGGCGGTATCACCTGCGGCAGAGGCAAGCATAGCCAGCTGCATGGAACCGGTTGGCTGGTCTGCCTGGTGGGTGGCGGTCTCCTTCATCTCCTGCAGCACCGGGTGCTGCACCGGAAGATTCGGGAACAAGCGCCAGCCGGCAGCGTGACGCACGCTGCGTGTTTTATCGGCCAGAGCCTTGCGTGCGGCATCTCCCCCAAGAAGTTCTGCCGCAGCGGCGCGCACCAAGGCATCAGGGTCACCGGTTGCTCCCAGCGCTACAGCCTGCACCTCCGGGGTGAGCGGAAACTGAGCCAGAAGCCCCAGCAGCGTAGCCCGCCAGGCGGGGATTTCCTCCACCGCGTATGCCGCAAGCAGCTCTTGCACACTGCCCTTGCCCTGCATGGCATGCCCTGCTGCGCGGAAACGCTGGCGGTATTTGCCGAGTTTCTCTTCCTTGTAGCGTTTTTCCAGATACTCCATGCACCACTCGTGGTCCTTGTCTTTGTGGCAGTTCAGGCAGGCATTCGGAACCCCCAGCTCAATACTCATGCGGGGGTCGGGCCAGTGCAGGGCATGGTCGCGGCGCGGGTCCCGGCCCATGTAGGTCATTTTCGGCATGTGGCATTCAATGCAGGGCATGGCCTTGCCGCCGCAAAGCTTATTGTGCCCCACCTGAGGGGCCAGTACACCATTCACCACCTTGTTGGTTCCGTGGCATTGCAGGCAGAGTTCGTCATTCTCGGTGGGTTTATTCACCTTGCCGGAATGCGGGTCATGGCAATCATAACAGGTAACCCCGGTACGCCCCATTCGGTGCAGGCGGAAACTCGTTTCGCAGTAATCCTCCTCCAGCTGCAGCCCGTTTGCATGGAAAACACCAGGAACCTTCGGCAATTCCAGGCGGAAATGGTCGTCAAACTTGTCGCCAATCTGGAAATTGCCAGTCAGCTCCTCGCGGCGTGCATGGCAGCTGGCGCAGTTGTCATCGTGCTGCTGCGGGGTAAGCTTGCGGTCTGCCTTTGCCACCAGGCATCCATCCCCGGCATCCGGTGTGGCAGAAACTTTGTGGCACTGGATGCAGGTGATACCCGGCTCCTGCCAGCTGGCCTTGAAAGTATCAGCAGTCACATCGTAATTCTTCCTGAACCCGCTCATGTGGCACCAGGCGCACTGCGACTCCCAATTCATTCCCCGGCCGGGCCAGTGCCCCCACTCACCCGGTTTGCGCTCGGCCCCGCCTCGCTTCTGCTGCAGGGTATCGTCCCGGAACACATCGAACCACTCATTCTTCTCCACATCCCAGGCCGCACTCGGAGTCTGCAACCCGCCATCCTTCCATCGCAGCAGATACTGCACCAGCGGTTCACGGCCAATCACGCCGCCCACAGTGTAAACCCTGCCGCTGGCCACATCCCGTATCTGGCAGTTGCCCTGGGTATCGCGGGTCATCTCCAGCTCCATCCCGTGCGCCTTCAGCCGCTGCCCGGAAAAAGCGGCTGCATCCAGTGCCTCCTGCGGGTGCCGCCACGCCCAGGCATGGTCACTGCCTTTCCACAGGTCATACTCCTTGCGGTGGCATTCCGCGCACTGGCGCGAGATGGAAAGAGCCGATTCATCCCAATGCTCCCGCTCCACCTGTCCCGTGTCAGCACATAGGGCAGGGGTCATCAGCATCGGATAGAAAAGGGTTCGCCTCACACCCTCATTCTACCACACGCCCCCACCCGCGCGCAAACGCAAAGAATCTCCCCGCCTGTCATACCTGCAAAACTTTTTTTCATTTTAGGCTTGCTAATGCTTCTGCGTTCTGATATACTCCCGGCACACGCACGAGTAGCTCAGTGGTAGAGCGGCTGTCTTACACACAGTTGGTCAGGAGTTCGAATCTCTTCTCGTGTATCAAAGGCTGACTTCGTATGGAGTCAGCCTTTTTTCGTGTACAGGTGATGGCAGGAGAAAAAAAGCAAAAAAGACATATTGACATTTATCAAAGTGTCCGTATAATATCGCTTGTCATGAGCTCTGTTTTGTTTCTATGCACGGGTAATTCCTGCCGCAGTCAGATGGCTGAGGCTTGGGGGCGGTGCTTTTTCCCCGATGGGTGGAAGGTGGCGTCTGCCGGGATAGAAAAACATGGCTTGAATGCGCTCATGCTCGCCGTTATGGCCGAGGCCGGAATGGACATGAGCCAACATTTTTCTAAAACGGTTGACGAGTTGCCGAGCGATATTCAATGGGACCTGATTGTGACGGTCTGCGACCGCGCCGCTTCAGCCTGCCCCTATTACCCCGGGGGAAAACTCATTCACCTTCCTTTTGATGACCCTCCTGCATTGGCAATTGGTTTGCCTGAAGCGGAGGCTCTGAACATATACCGCCGCGTGCGCGATGAAATACGCGCAGAAATCGTGAACTTAGCACAACACTTACAGTAAGATACCCATGAATTGTAACTGCCACAATACGGAAAAAATAAGTCTGTCGCACGAAGCTGCATCTGCGGTTTTTAAGGCTCTCGGTCATCCGGTTCGCTTGCATATCGTCAGAATGCTGTTGGCGGGAGAGCGATGTGTCTGCGAGTTACACAAGGGGACGGAGCGCGATTTATCCACGATTTCCAGCCATCTCAATATACTCAAGAATGCTGGGGTGGTCACAGCAGAACAAAGAGGAAAGAACATCTATTATCGTCTGGCTATTCCCTGTCTTTCTACTGTCTTGAATTGCCTTGTCGACTGACGAAAAATAACTTAAACAAGGCTTTTTACACTTTCGTTTTTAGACTTGCCCAAATATGAACACAATACAAACCATGAAAACAACACACATCACAATCTATGGTCCGGGGTGTACGCGTTGCACAACCTTAGTCTGTAATGCAGAAGAGGCTGTACGCACGCTGCCGGGAAGGTTCGAAATAGAGAAAATATCCAATCCGCTGGAGATAGCGGAAGCCGGTATATTCAACACTCCTGCGATTGCTATCAACGGAGCAATAGTCCGGCAGGGAAAGGTGCTGACCGTGGAACAACTGAGAGAGCTGATACAGGATTCTCTTTCTCATGTGCAGGCATCTACAGAGTTCGAAAAAGAGAATGTCGCCACATGTTCATGTGGTTGCGGATGCCAACGAGCAGATAGCAACAGCAAATCCCCCACAAATCAAGAAAGTAAAACGGAAAGCACCCCGGGCAAAGGGTTGAAAACGGCTTTACTTCTCATTGGCTTCGGCGCGTTGGCTGTTGCTGCGCTCAAACAAATACAACAGGAAGCCCCGGTTGAACCGGTAAGCACACCCACACCGGTTGTGGCAGATAATTCGGCAGAGCTTGTGTATTTCACCTTCGGAAAACGCTGCCCGACATGCAGGCGCATGGAGCAATGGGCCAGGGATGTTGCCATAGAGATGGGGATAGCATTTGTACAGAAAGAAGCTGATGCAGACCAGGTTAATCTCTATGGGCTTACAACAAAAAGCCTTATATTACGTGATATTCGAAATGGAAGGGAATGGGAAAAGTTGTCTCGCATCTGGGAATTGAACCGAGACGAAACAGCGTACAAGCAATATGTAAGAGAACAAATTAACGCTTATATAACGAGATGAGTATACTTTATCTTGTACTTGCCGGAATGGCAGCTGCTATTGCACCCTGTCCGTTAGCGTCGAATCTGGCAGCTATCGGCTATATGAGCCGGCATGTGGGCTCACAACATCGAGCCTTGATGGCAGCGGGGCTTTATACTTTGGGGCGCATTTGCTCCTATGTTGCAGTAGGACTGCTCATAAGCCAGGGCTTGGCAGGAGCCCCTGCCGTATCACTCTGGCTCCAGGAGAGCCTGCCTTTGTACATGGGCCCCATACTCATCGTCTCCGGCCTCGTTGTGCTGGAGTGTATCCGTATCCCCTCCATCGGTCGCTACCCCGGCAAAACAGTCACTCATAAACTCGCAAGCAGTGGCTTATGGGGCAGCTTTATGCTGGGGCTGCTCTTTGCGTTGGCTTTGTGCCCTCCCAGTGCGGCTCTCTTTTTTGGAACAGCTCTGCCGATTGCCATCCAAAGCGGCACATGGGCCTGGGTGGCTATAGCTCTGTTTGGATTAGGAACATCGGTTCCGGTAGCGGCATTCGCCCTATTGCTGGTAACAGGAGCCGAAAAGGCAGCTGGAGTCCTGCGTTGTCTTCCGGTGCTTCAGCGTTGGGGGAAGATCCTTGCCGGGAGCAGTCTTTTCCTTCTCGGAATGTGGATAACAATAACCGAACTCATCATTTGACACATGAACAATAAATCAGAACTAAAATCATTGTTGTGGATGGTTGTCATCTATACTGCCATCTTTTTTCTACCCTTGAATAATCAGGCATTCCGGACTTCGCTGCATGCTACGCTGGATCTGGCGAAATGGTATGCGCAGGAGCATGTCATCCTGTGTCTGCTGCCTGCGTTTTTCATAGCCGGAATCATTGCAGTATTCATCAGTAAGGATTCGGTATTGAGGTATCTGGGAGCCCATGCTCCGCGATGGCTTTCATATAGCGTTGCAGCCATATCGGGTGGCATTCTCGCGGTTTGCTCCTGCACGATTCTGCCGCTGTTTACCAGCATCTACAAGAGAGGGGCAGGTCTCGGTCCGGCCATGGCCTTTCTTTATTCCGGCCCAGCCATAAGCATGCTTTCCATCATTCTGACGGCACGCATTCTGGGCATGGAAATGGGGATAGCCCGTACAGTCTGCGCCATCGGGTTTTCCGTCATCATTGGTATGATAATGGCTTGGATTTACCGCCGGGAAGAACAGCAGAAAGCAGAGTCTCCATCTGAAAAACAGCAGGCAGAAACTGCCGCCGATTCTTTCGGGCAGACAGCCATGCTCTTTTTTGCAATGGTTGCCGTTCTTATCTTTGCCAACTGGGCTGCTCCCGGTGAACAAAGTTCCTCTATATGGTCTCTTGCCTATACCTATCGTTGGTACCTCGTAGGTGTGGCAGCATTGCTCATGTGTTGGTGTATGGTAGAATACCTGCGTATTCCGACATGGAAAGTGTATACCGGGGCAATAGCCGTCGTTTTGACCGTTGCCGCATCCCTGCGATTCATTCCTGATCCCATGTTCACGCCGCTACCCCCCATGGTGGTTGCGCTGGCTGCATTATCGCTGATTCTTCTCTCCGATAAAAGAGAGGCGAATCGCGAGTGGACCTTATCATCCTGGGACTTTGCCAAAAAGACCATACCGCTTATGGGAGTAGGTATCATCATTACCGGAATGCTGCTTGGTTCCACGCACGGTGATACTTCTATCCCCGGGCTGATTCCCGCCGAATGGGTGCAACACGCAGTCGGAGGAAATGGCGTGCTTGCCAATTTCCTTTCCTCCGTTACCGGGGCATTCATGTATTTCAGTACTCTTACAGAGATACCGATAGTTCAGGGTCTGCTCTCTTCCGGCATGGGCAAAGGTCCGGCCTTGGCATTACTTCTGGCCGGTCCGTCCCTTTCGCTGCCCAACATGCTGGTTGTTTCGGGCGTAATGGGATGGAGAAAAACGGCAATATACGTATCTCTCGTCATCGTCTTGTCCACGATAAGCGGTTATATTTATGGCAACTTTTGGGGCTGGTGATTATGTAAAAAAACGTCTCAATGTCCTTTTTTTAATTTTACAAGCAACTTATAAATAACGCATTATATCCCAAAGTTTTTTATTCATATCCTCGGAGACGAACCCTTCTCAAAGGGTATAAACTTCAAAACCCTCTAACGCCAGATGCGTTAGAGGGTTTTCTGCTGGTTATTAACCGCCCTGTGCAGAATCGGTATACGCCCGTTTTTGACTATCGCCGCCTGTCTCGGCGCGGCTTGCCGAAGACGGAGGACTCCAAAGGACTAGGGGCACGGCAGACCTCTTGTTTTCATATTCGACCGATTCTATCGTGATATCGGGGCAAGTTCAACTAATTATAGTTGACATGATGTAACAAATGTAGTATTCATGTCAACGTGAAGAAGGAAACCACCGGCAAGCGCTTGTCATTCGGACTGATACTTCGAAATCGAAGAATTATTAAGGGATATTCGTTGCGAAAGTTAAGTTCGATGTTGGGTGGGGTCGTTTCGCACGAAATGCTATCTCGTTATGAAAAAGATGCAGCGGAACCACGTGCGGAAGTTAAAGAAAAGTTGTGTGCTATGCTCGAAATTAATGAGAACGAGACATATAGCGCTTTGGTAACCCCACCGGACGTTAAATTTCGACGTAGCAGATGGAGTATCCCGCAGAAGGATATAGAAGCAGCTCAGTTGCTTGCTCTTGAACTCTGCAATCACTACCTCTCGCTGGAGAATGTTTTGGGTGATAGATTAGAATGGAAAAATCCTTTTTCAGTAAGTGAGTGTAAAAAGTTGTTACGAAGAACAAAGAATGAGCAAGATAGAGCGACTGCGCTCGAAGAAATAGCCGAGGAGCTTCGTAAACGATGGAACTTAGGTGGAGGCCCGATTCCTTCTCTAAGCTCGTTATTGGAACAAAAAGGGATTTTAGTGTGTGAAGTTCCGTTTAATAATAATAGAATAGATGGATTTTCTTTCTTTTACGAAGGCAGGCCTTTCATTTGCGTAGCGGATTGGTTAAATAGAAATCCTGTTCGCAAAAGAATGACTTTGGCTCATGAATTGGGACATATATTATTCCCGGACATGGACAAAGATGAACCATCAGACAAAGAGTACTGCATCATGCGCTTTGCAGGGGCTTTTTTAATTCCTCGTCCGGCGGTGATTGATGCGCTAGGTTCATCTATGAGAAAAGAGTTGCCTCTGTATGAACTTTTGGGGATGAAACATTATTATGGCATCAGTAT
>CAJGDB010000008.1 GCA_904502165.1 uncultured Akkermansia sp. | reverse complement strand
TTGGGCAGAAGGCGCTTGCGGCCCTTGGCACGACGACGGGCGAGGATGGCACGACCATTCTTGGAAGCCATGCGTGCGCGGAAACCGAACTGGCGCTTGCGGCAGCGCTTGGAAGGCTGGTATGTTCTCTTGCTCATGATGTTATATGGTTACGTTTGAAGTTCTTGTGAAGTCTGCTGTGGCCGCTGCGCGCGGTCGGGGTCAGCTATGATACTCAAAAATCGGCGCTTGTCAAGCACCGATTCTTGATTTATGTGATTTTTTTTCTGCAAAGTGCACTCAATCAGGCGTCTGCCACCATGAATTTGAGTTCAGCTTCGCAGGTAACCTCACCATTTACGGTGCAGCGACCCGTGGCCATGCCGATGGAACCGCGCATTTTGGTGAGTTCTGTTTCGATGATAAGCACATCGCCCGGTACAACGGGACGACGCCACTTCACTTTGTCGCAGCTCATGAAATAACCGAGCTTGCCGGTATTTTCGGGCATGCGGAGCATGAGAATAGAGGCCACCTGGGCCATAGCTTCCACCTGGAGCACACCGGGCATGACCGGATGACCGGGGAAGTGCCCCTGGAAGAACTGCTCGTTCATGGTCACGTTCTTCTGACCTACGCACTTGCGGTCGCCTTCAAAGGCAATGATGCGATCCACCATGAGGAAGGGGTAGCGGTGCGGCAGGAGTTTCATCACTTCCAGCGTGTCAAGCACGGCATCACCTGCAGGAATGGTGATGGGCTTCGGACGCTTGGCTTCCATGCTCTCATATTTCTGCTGGAGCTTGGCTGCCATCTGTGTGTTGATGCCGTGGCCGGGCATGATGGCGATGACATGGCCCATGATGCGGCGGCCGCAGAGAATGAAGTCGCCGATGAGGTCCATGGCCTTGTGGCGGGCGCATTCGTTGTGGAAACGCAGCCCTCCGGCGCAGAGGTATTCCTCACCCTTGATGACGATGGCGTTATCGAGCGTGCCACCCTGAATGAGGCCTTTTTCCAGCAGCGGCTGGATATCCTCGTAAAAGCAGAATGTGCGGGAGTTGGAAAGCTCCTTCTCATAGGTTTCCGGCGTAATTACGCTGTCGAAGAACTGAGTGACTCGGCCGTTCGGGCCGACAGCGGTGAGGGAGATGCGGAAATCGCGGGAGGGCATGATGACAATGCAGGAGCCATTGGCGTTCTCCACCTTGATGGGTTCGCGGATTTCCCATACTTGCAGCGGGGCATCCTGCTCCACCACACCGGCCTGTTTGATCATTTCCACATAGGGAAGGGCGGAACCATCGCCGATGGGGGGCTCGTTGGCATCCATCTCGATGATGGCGTTATCTACGCCCATACCGGTCAATGCGGAGAGGATATGCTCAACTGTATGCACCTTCACAGCCCCCTCGGCAATGGTGGTGGCGCGTTCCACCGCCTGCACCTTGGAGGCAGAGGCATCCAGGAAAGGCTTGTCGGGCAGGTCGACACGACGGAACTTCAGACCCGTGTTCGGTTCTGCGGGTTTGATGATGAGCTTCACCGTCTGACCGGTGTGCAGCGACGTGCCCTCCAGCGTGGAGGTGCACTTGGCAAGGGTTTTTTGCATGCGTGTAGCCATATCTCGTAGATTCATTGTACACACTTTGCCGGGCTTTGTGAAGTAAAATCTAGCTTTTTACCCCAACTTATTCGCGGCAGACATCGAATATTTGTCCGATAAAGCGGAAAAAGCTTGCAAATCACGTCTTCCGGGTGTACCTTTCCACTCCCCGCCACGTTGCGTGCGCGAGTGCTGTCTTATTTTCTGCTATGTCCTATTACGTCACAACTGCACTTGTTATTTTCCTGGTTACATACGCTCTGATTATCTCGGAGAAAGTGCAGCGCACGGTGATAGCGCTCTTTGGTGCCATGCTGATGGTGCTGGCCGGGGTGATTTCGCAGGAGCAGGCAATCTCCCATATAGACTTCAATACCCTGGCTTTGCTTATCGGCATGATGATTCAGGTGCTGGTACTCAGCAAGACGGGGCTTTTCCGTTTCTTGTCCGTCTGGGCTGCTCAGAAGACGAATGGAAACCCGGTAGCGCTGCTCATTGCTCTTTCCGTCATGGTGGCCTGCTGTTCTGCTTTTCTGGACAACGTAACCACCGTGTTGCTCACAGTGCCCATTACCTTCACTTTAACCAGGGATCTGAAGATTTCCCCGCTTCCCTTTGTGCTGGCGCAGATACTTGCCTCCAATATCGGAGGTACCTGTACCATGATTGGCGACCCGCCCAACATCATGATTGCCAGTAAGGTGAAGGAATTGAGCTTCAATGATTTCATTATCAATCTTGCGCCTGTCTGCATTGTTGTCTTTATCGTGACTCTTTTAATTCTGCTCTTCCTCTTCCGCAAGGAATTTGCGAGGGCAAGCAAGGAGCACAACCGCATCATGAACATCAAGCTTGGCGGGTTGATTCGCAGTAAGGGACTGCTGGTGCGCTGCCTTTTCACGCTGGTTTTCACCATTGCACTATTCTGTTGCCATGGCTTCATTCCCCACTGGGGACTTGAGAGCGGCACCATCGCTGTGACCGGGGCATCTCTGCTGCTGCTGCTCACCATGCCTGACCGCGACAAGGCGCTTGAATACATTTTTTCCAAGGTGGAATGGACCACCATCTTCTTCTTTGTGGGCCTTTTCGTACTGGTCGGCGGGCTTGAGGTAAACGGCATCATCAACTGTCTGGCAGAGCAGACCATGCGGCTGACCGGTGGCGAACCGGTAGCCACCACCATGAGCGTGCTCTGGCTGAGCGCTATTATGAGCGCCTTTGTAGACAACATCCCCTTTGTGGCCACCATGATACCGCTGGTGCAGGACATGGGGGCCATGGGGTATCAGAATCTGGAGCCTCTCTGGTGGGCTCTCTCCCTGGGCGCATGTCTGGGGGGCAATGGTACAGTCATCGGTGCCAGTGCTAATGTGGTGGCACTGGGGCTTGCCCGGCAGCATAAGCTGCGCGTGAGCTTCATGCAGTACTTTGCCATCGGCTTCCCGCTCATGCTCCTCTCCATCGGCATCAGTTCGGTCTATCTCTGCTGCTTCTATCTCTGATGCCCAGTCGGCAGTGTAAATTTGCTTTCCCTTCCGGGGAAGTTGGGGTATACTCCGGGCATGTCGATTTCTGAGGAGCTTTTTGAGCGTGCCTGCCGGGTCATTCCCGGCGGGGTGAATTCCCCCGTGCGTGCATTCCGTCGTCTGGAGCGCGCGCCTTTTTTTGTAAAGCAGGCTTCCGGGGCTCATCTGACAGATGAGGACGATAAACAGTATATCGACTACGTAGGCACATGGGGGCCGGCGATTCTCGGCCATGCACCGGAATGCGTCATTTCTGCAGTTCAGGCTGCCGTGCCGCAGGGCCTGGGATATGGTATCCCCACCCGGGTGGAGGTGGATATGGCCGAAACCGTCTGCCGCTGGATTCCCAGCATCGAAAAAGTACGCATGACCAACAGCGGCACGGAAGCCACTATGAGCGCGGTGCGCCTGGCCCGCGGCTATACCGGGCGCAAATACATTATTAAATTTGCCGGATGTTATCATGGGCACGTGGACAGCCTGCTGGTGGCGGCAGGAAGCGGTGCGCTGACCCACTGCGAGCCCGATAGCGCCGGTGTGCCTGCCGAGTTTGCCAATCTCACGATTGTCTTGCCGTATAATGACCATGCCGCCGTGGAACGAGCCTTTGCCCAGCATCCCGGCGAGATTGCCGGCATCATCGTTGAGCCTTTCCCGGGCAATGCCGGTTTTTACCTGCCGCGCCCCGGCTATCTGGAATTCCTGCGCGAGATTACAGCAAGAAATGGGGCGCTGCTCATTTTCGATGAAGTGATGACCGGCTTCCGCATTTCTCCTGCCGGTGTGCAGGGAAAACTGGGTATCACCCCGGACCTCACCACCTTGGGCAAGATTATCGGCGGTGGCCTGCCCGTCGGGGCATTCGGTGGCCGTCGTGAGATTATGGATTGCGTATCCCCCCTCGGGGCGGTTTATCAGGCCGGAACTCTGAGTGGCAATCCCGTGGCTATGGCCGCAGGGCTGGCCCAGCTCAACTACCTGGAACAGCATGATTCCTATGCGTATCTGGAGCAGCTGGGTGCCCGGCTGGAGGAAGGTGTGCGCCGCATTCTCCGCGACGAACAACTGCCCCTCACCTTTATTCGCGATGGCTCCATGTTCTGCCTGCATTTCACCACGCAGGAGGTTTACAATCTCGATACGGCCATGAGCGGGAATTTCGATATGTTCCGGCGCTATTTCCTTTCCATGCTGGAGCAGGGCATCTATGTGGCCCCGTCTCCCTACGAGACCGGATTCCTCTCTACCGCCCACACGGAGGCAGATGTGGATGCCACGCTGGCAGCCATGCAGCGGGCGTTGCGGGCAGCAAAGTAAGGCAGGATTTCCTCCGCATGCCTTTCTTTCCGCTTGCCAATACGCGCGTGAATAGGGTAGAATGAAGCCCATGAATAAGATGCTTCACCGTTGGATGCTTCTCTGTGCTGTGATTGCGGCTGCTGTCATGCCCGCCGTGCAGGCCCAGCAAGTTGATGCCATGCCCGAAACCGGTGATATGGTGCGAGTGATGCGGCATCCGGATGGCACCCGCGCCATTTACCAGCGCCAGCAGGGCTGGCGTGGCATGCGGTGCAGCACATATGCGGCCAGCGGCCGTCTGGCGGCAGTGAATGACTACACGGAGGGCAAGTATGGCCAGTTGGTGGGTTGCATTGTGTATGACCACACCAAGAAGAACATTATTTACAAAGTGGCCTATGGCTATGACAGCCGTGCCCGCCTGGTGGAGGAACGCATGTATTCCCACCCGGAGGGAAAGCTGGTGCAGCGCGTGATTTACAAGTACGATAGCAGAGGGAACCGTTCCAAGCCGCTCATTGTATCGCTCAATACCGCTGGCCCGGCAACAGAGATTGCTCCCACCATGGAGCATGATGTGAATGCAATCAACCGCGAGATGAAGAGCCGTGCGGCAGGCAGGCGCTGATGCCGTTTTCTTCCGGATTTACGTTTAACCCCACCCGAACAGATGGAAACATTCTCCTGGCAGGACCGCGATGCCGATGGTAACAAGGTAGTATACGAAGCCCAGCACTTTGGCGGCTGGTGGCAACTGATGGTAGCTCCTAAGCTGGGCCGCTCCCAGCGCGATGAGGTTGTGTTCACCCCCGCAGATTTTACCGAGGAACACTGGCAGACCCTGCGTGAGCTTCTGTGGCGCAAATATCAGCGCCGCCGGGTGGCATGGGATATGGTGCAACACATTGATGATATTCTGGCGGGCAAGGCTACCAATGAACGCCGCGATCGCCGCAATGGTAACGGCAAGGGAAAATGACCGACTGGGAAATGATTCACTGCCAGGAGCCCGCCCGGCAGGTGGAGCGCGCGGTGTCCATTATGCACCGCCTGCGCCAGCCCGGTGGCTGCCCGTGGGATGCGGAGCAGACCCACGATTCCATTATCAGCAGCCTCATTGAGGAATGCTATGAATGTATAGATGCCATCCGCGAGCGCGACTGGGAGCACCTGCGCGAAGAACTGGGTGATGTGCTGCTGCAGGTCATTTTTCATGCAGAAATGGCACAGGAGAACCCGGATGCCGCTTTCGGTATGAATGAAGTGGCCCGTGAACTTGCCGATAAGCTGGTGCGGCGGCACCCGCACGTATTCGGCACGGCTGCGGTGGAGAATGCAGAAGGTGTCATTTCCCAGTGGGATGCCATCAAACGCCGCGAGCATTCCATTGAGGATAAGCCCTATCTCCAGGATTGCGGTAAGGGGCTTCCGGCCTTACTCCAGGCGTACAAGATTACAAAGAAAGTGGCAAAAGTGGGTTTTGACTGGCCGGACCATGCCGGGGTGGTTGAGAAAATCCGCGAAGAGACCGATGAGGTGGAAGAAACGCTTGCATTGCCGGATGCAGACTCTCACGTGGCAGAGGAACTAGGCGACCTGCTCTTTGTCGTGGTGAACCTCTGCCGCCGCCGCAAGGTGGACCCTGAGCTGGCGCTTTTCAATGCCAACCGCAAGTTTGAACGTCGATTCAACGCTGTTGAAGACCAACTTAAGGCGCAGGGGGTGAATTTGGCCCAGGCCACGCTGGAGGAAATGGAGGCAGCCTGGCAGGCTGTCAAACGTACTGAATCTGCGTTATGAAGTGTTTCCGGATACTGCTGCTGGGTTTTTGGGGGCTCATGCTGGCTTCCTGTTCTCACAAGGATGCCCGGAAGCCGCAGTCCCGGGTTGAGATGGATTCTCCGGAAGATTACAACAAGCCCCGCATGGGGTTTGAGGAATCAGCAGACCCGGTGATGAATCCCCTGCGGCCGGGGCAGGCAATGGATCCGAATGCCCAGAGTTACAACGTCTCCACCTCAGAGGAACTCGAAAAGATAGACAACGGGGCAGAGGGTGAGGTGTATTTCACGGACCCCGATAATCCCGACGCTGAGATTGAAGGCATTACACTAGCTTTCGAAACCCAGCGGAGTGGTAATGTCTGGTTAAGTAACTATGGACAGGCAACCCGCTATGCCCACCGCGAGTGCCGCCCGCTCATCATCTGGTTTCACGATTCTGTCATTGCACCCAAAAGCGCAGAACTGGGGGCAAACCTGCTGGATACACCAGCTTTCAATGAATGGTGCCGCGACCGCGTGGTGCGGGTGAAGCTCGATTCCGGTGCAGGGCTCAACGACTTCAAGCCCGGGGCAAAGGCCCGTTACAGCCGGGAAGCCATTGAACGCCTGGCACGCCGGTACGGGTTGACCAAGCGCCCGGCTCTGGCAGTTGTCTCTCCCCGCGGGAAATTCGTCATGGGGATAGACGGGGGCAGCCACTATACCCACCATGTCTCCAATCTGCTCAAGGAAGGTGTCATCAGGGCCGAGAAAGAGATGGAGGAATATCGTGAGAAACTGCGTCCTAAGGGGTTTCGTACGTGGAATTCGGTCACGGGTGAAGTCTCCGTCTTTGCCAGGCTGCAGCGCTACAATGCCGGAAAGGAAATGGTGTACCTCCGGGAATATGGCGGCCGTATAACCCGCGTTCGCTTGAGCCGCCTCTGCAAGGAAGACCGCGAATTCATCATGCAGGAGCAGGAGAAGAAGGAAGCCCGCAAGGCAAAGAAACGCCGCCGCAAGCAGAATGTATGAGTAAATCCGACGCCACAAAAGCGCAGATTATGCGTGCTGCCGTGCAGCAGTTCACCCGCCTGGGATACGAAGGCGCGGCCGTGCGCGATATTGCCAACGCCGCCGGGGTCAACATCGGCCTCATCCGGTACCACTTCGGCCACAAGGCTGATTTGTATCGCGATACGCTGGCCTTTGTCTCCTCCCAGTATAACGAGGTATGCCTTACCGCGCTGGAGCAGGCACGCGCAACGGACTCGCCGGAAGAAATCATCGGTTCCTGGCTGCTGGCTCCCATTACATCATGGCAGGATGCCGGAGTGGCTTCCGGAGAGGAAGTGCTCTGCTTCCTGAACAAAATGGGGTACGAGAATCCCGAACTGACCCGCGATGTGTACGAATCGCACTATTCCTATGCGCTGCAGGAATGGCAGGATGCCATCCGCGCTCACTTCCCGGGAATGCAGCGCGGGGACTGGCTCTGGTTCCTGACCTCGCTCCGCGGCATGTATTTCAACATTGTGGCCCACAATGATTTCACGCTGTGGTCGCTGCCCCATATCTCCAACAGAGAGGCTGCCATCCGGCGCCTGGCGGCAGATGCCGTTGCGCTGCTGCGTAGTATCACGCAGTTGTGATATTCGAATAGCGGGGCGAATACGCGGCGGGCGCAGTTGGCTCTTGCATTTCGGGCATTCTGCCGTTACAATGCGGATGTGAACGTTTTTTCCACCTGCTGGAACAGCCGCCGCCATAAGGATGGTGGTGCCATGTGCGATGAAATACGCGAGTTGGGCTTTGAGTATATCGAGGCCTCACATGGTTTGAACCTGAGCATGCTGCCGGGACTTATCAAGGCGGTGGATGCAGGCCGTATCAAGGTGGCAGGTGTGCATAACTTCTGCCCGGCACCCATAGAAGTTCCGGGCGATGCACCGGATGCATACACCTTCACCTCCCACCGCCCGGAGACCCGTGAACGCGCAATGCGGCTGACGCAGGAAACACTGTTAACCGCCGCCCGCCTGGGCGCAAAGTATGTGGTGCTGCACATGGGCAATGTGGAGCTGATGACCACGGCGCGCCCCACCCGTGAGCTGGAGCGCCTTGTGCGCCATGCCTGGGTGGGCAGCAAGGAATATGCCTGCCGCAAGGGGGAGCTGGTACGCCGCCGGGCAAAGCTGGCCCCGCTGTATTATGAACGCGCCCGCGAAGCGCTGCACACCTTGGCTGAGAAAGCCGCAGAACTGAACCTGGTGCTCGGGGTGGAGGGTCGCAGCCATTTTGAACAAGTGCCGGGCGAGTGGGAAATGCCCCGCCTGCTGGAAGAATTTGCCGGGAATCCGCATGTACGCTACTGGCATGACTTTGGCCACATTCAGCGCAAGCACAACCTCCTGCTGTTGAACCATGACCAGTATCTGCGCTGCCTGCAGCCGTATCTGTATGGTGCCCATGTGAACGATGTCGAATGGCCCAGCCGTGACCATCGGGCTCCTTTCCAGGGCGGCTGTGTGGAGTTTGAGCGCCTGCTGCCTGCGTACTTCACGCAGGAAATGCCCCTTACCTGGGAACTCTCCTCCTCTGTCACGGCAGAGCAGATACGCACAGCCAGGGAACGCTGGGATTCCCTGGTAAGCACGCTGCCGGTAGGCTCCGCCCATTGACCTCCACTCCGGTGATTCCGGAAGCGCGAGAGCCGGCCTTTTTCTCATCGCAACACCATTCGCCGGAGCGAAAAAAATCCCCCACCGGGCTGATCCGGCAGGGGAGATAAAGGATTTGGTTGTATGGCTTAGTTGGCCACGATGTTCACCAGACGACCGGGCACGACGATGACCTTGCGAATGGTCTTGCCGGCGGTGAACTCCTGCACACGGGGCAGGGCCAGAGTCATAGCCTCCAGCTCCTCCTTGGCAATATCAACCGCCACAGTTACCTTATCGCGCAGCTTACCATTCACCTGCACCACGATTTCCTTCGTGTTCTCCACCAGGTATTCGGGGTTGTAGGTCGGCCATGTCTGCTGGCAGAGCTGGCAGGCAGGCAGGGTGGTGAACTTCTCGCGCAGGATGCTGTAGAGTTCCTCGGTGATGTGCGGGGCGTAGGGGTTGAGTACATGCAGCAGGCTCACGTAGTCGGTCACGCACACACTCTCGGCGCTGGTCATGGCGTTCACGCACTCCATCATCTTGGAGATGCCGGTGTTGAAGCTCATGGCCTCAATATCCTCCGTCACCTTCTTGATGGTCTTGTGAACCTCCTTGCGTACAGGCGTAACGGCACCGGTGTCCTCTCCGGTAATCTTGGAGCCCAGTACCCATTCGCCCTCCTGGTTCTCCACCATGGCGAGTCGCCACACGCGGGCCAGGAAACGGCTGATGCCCTCCACACCCTTGGTCTGCCAGGGCTTCACTTCCTTCAGCGGGCCCATGAACATCTCGTACATACGCAGAGAATCAGCGCCGTAGGCCTTCACGATGTCATCCGGGTTCACCACGTTGCCGCGGCTCTTGGACATCTTCTGGCTGTCCTCGCCAAGAATGAGACCCTGGTTAACGAGCTTGTTGAAGGGCTCGTTGGTGGTTACAAGACCATAGTCGTACAGTACCTTGTGCCAGAAACGGGCATAGAGCAGGTGCAGCACGGCGTGTTCCGTACCGCCCACGTAGAGATCCACACCGCCGGGGTTGCCGCCACCCATCCAGTACTGCTCTACGGCCGGGTCAACGAAAGCATTGTCATTGGTGGGGTCGAGATAGCGCAGGTAGTACCAGCAGGAACCTGCCCACTGGGGCATGGTGTTGGTCTCGCGGGTGAAGTTTTCGGAGTACTGAATCCAGCTGGTGGCCTTCACCAGCGGACCGCGCGGGTCGCCACTGGGCTTGAAGTCCTCCATTTCCGGCTGCAGCAGGGGCAGCTCGCTCTCGGGGATGGCGTAGTGGTTGCCGTCCTCGCTGTTCCAGACAATGGGGAAGGGTTCGCCCCAGTAACGCTGGCGGCTGAAGAGCCAGTCACGCAGCTTGTAATTCACCTTACCGTGGCCGTAGCCTTTCTCCTCCAGCCATGCGGTCATCTGCTTCTTGGCTTCCGGCACGCTCAGACCGTTGAAATGCTCAGAGTTCACCATCGTGCCATCGTAGCCGCAGAAATCCTGCCAGGGGGTATCGGCATTATCCGGCTGTACGACCTGAATAATGGGCAGACCAAACTTCACAGCGAAATCATAGTCGCGGCTGTCGTGAGCCGGTACCGCCATGATGGCGCCCGTGCCGTAGCCGGTGAGCACGTAGTCCGCAATCCAGATAGGAATCTGCTTGCCGTTTACCGGGTTGGTGGCATAGGCACCGGTAAACACACCCGTCTTCTCCTTGCTCAGCTCGGTGCGCTCCAGGTCGCTCTTGGCGGCGCACTCTGCCTGGTAGGCCTCCACCGCGGCCTTCTGCTCAGCCGTGGTGATGGTGGGTACCAGGTCATGCTCCGGCGAAAGCACCATGTAGGTAGCACCGAAAAGGGTGTCCGGGCGGGTGGTGTATACCGTGATGGTGTTGCCTTGGCAGTCGAAGTTCACCTCGGCACCGGTGGACTTGCCAATCCAGTTACGCTGCAGAAGCTTGATGCTCTCCGGCCAGTCGAGCGGCTCCAGCTCATCGATAAGGCGTTCGGCATAGGCGGTGATACGCAGCATCCACTGGCGCAGCTTGCGGCGCTCCACAATGTGGCCCTTGCTCTTCCACTCCTCAGCCTCTTCATTGGCGAGCACGGTACCCATGTCCGGGGACCAGTTCACCATGCCTTCAGCCACATAGGCGAGGCGCACGTTATCAATCTGCTCGCGGGTCCAGCCTTTGGCTTCCAGCTCGCTCACCGGGCAGGCCTTCTTCAGCTCTTCGTTGTAGTATGAATTGTACAGGCGCAGGAAAATCCACTGCGTCCAGCGCACATAGCGGGGATCAGTGGTGGCGATTTCGCGGTCCCAGTCGTAGGAGAAGCCCAGCATTTTGAGCTGTCGGCGGAAAGTGTCGATATTGGCGTAGGTCGTGATGCTCGGGTGCTGGCCTGTCTTGATGGCGTACTGCTCAGCCGGCAGACCGAAAGAGTCCCAGCCCATGGGGTGCAGCACATTGTAGCCAATCATGCGTTTGTAGCGGCTCACGATATCCGTGGCGGTGTAGCCCTCCGGGTGGCCCACATGCAGACCGGCACCACTCGGGTAAGGGAACATATCCAGGATATAGCATTTAGGTTTGGTGGCATCAAAACCCTCCTGGCCGGGATTGAGTACCTTGAAGGTCTTCTCTGCATCCCATGTGGCCTGCCACTTGGGTTCAAAGATATCAAAAGGATACGGATTCTTACGTTCGGACATGTCGCGCGCGAATATAACGCACGCGTGCGCGAAAAGCAAGCCTTTTGAACCCTTTTCTCCTGTCATGCATCTGCCATACCTCCTGCAATGGAAAATTGTTCATCCCCGAAGCCGGAAAATGAGCAGGGATTAGGAAATGCTTTTTGTTAGACGATAGATAGGGAATACGCTCAAGCTTCCTTCGTTGGAATCAGCGCCCCGTACTCTAGCTGCACCAGGAGAAAACATGATTCAGCTCCGCCTGGAAATCCTTGAGGCGAGCGAAATAGTTCGGATATGCCTTTTCAAGTTTCTGAATAGAATCCATCTTGACCAGCACAACCTGGCGAGTGCTTTCCTTGCTACTGCGCTGCTCCTCTCGGATATAGGCTTCGTATGCCAGTTCGTACCTATCCTTAGGATAAATCGTAACGTTGGCAGATTTGGTTACACTATCAAAAATCATGAGCGCCAGACCTCCCTTCTGTCGGTATCGGGGTGGCAGATTATTAGCCGCCAGCGAGAAGCTTTTCATTATGAGACCCACTTGCAACTCATCTGCCTGATGCTTGATTTTGCGCGCCAGCTCGGCCTTTGTCATCTCCGCATGCTCCGGCAGGGGAACCTGCTTTTCCTTCAGGGCAAAAGCACTTGCAACCAGAGCAAAGAAATCCAGCCAGTCCTGAGCACCCTGGCTGGATTTAAACTTCTCACCCATGAACGCCTCGAAAGTTTCCACCGCCGTTGCCCATGTGTGCTGCAACTGGGTACGCAGCTGCATTTCTATACGCAGGCCATTATAACCAGCTTTGTTTGCCTTACTGGTCTGGTAACGGAATACAAGGTGCACCCCACGATACCCGGAGCTTTTAGGCGCGGCAATGTAGTCATCCTCGCGCTGCAATTCGTGCAGCAACTTGTGCGACCCATCGGTGTAAAGCTTGCACAGCTTCTGCAACTCCTCAATGCTGTTCACAATCGCGCGAATGCCGCCAATATCATCCATCTGGTCCAGACGCATCGATTTGAATCGCTGCAGCTTTTCCAGGATGGTCGGCTTTCGCTTAATGCGCTGGGCCACGATGGTGTTCTCAAGCTCCAGTTTCTTAAGCCTCGCTCTCAACGTGTTCTGAAACACGTTCAACGGCTCCACATGCAGCGCACGAAAGTTATCCAACGCGCCAAAAGCCCACTCTACCTTATCCGGAGTAGATGAGGCATCGCGCAGGATACTTCCCGCCTTGGCTATCTGAGAAGCAGAATAAAGCCGCTGTTCCGTGGGTGACATGCTGTATTTCTATATTTAGCACATTTACGCTGAATGTCAAGGCGGGTATGCAGCCGTAATGAAAAATCCATCTCTGCTTTGTTGGATTTAAGGAAAGAAAGTCGCCTCCAATTTTTCCCGGATTATGCACATGAAGTCCGAGGCAAAAGTGCTATTATCCAGGTATGAACTACCCCATCAACTTCAATCGTGACCTTACAGTTGCCCATGCCCGCCTCCTGAAACAGGAAATAGAAAGGGATAACATAGAGGCCTTTTGACAACGAAAAGAGAGGCAAATTCCTGAAATTGTATTTGGTGAATATTCAACTATCCTGCTCTTCTTTGAGACGAGGGAATGCATACAGGTGATTTGGCCTAGGTATTGCATTTTGCGGGGTGTTCTGGTATGATGGTGGCATGGCTGGGGTGAATTTAAAGGAAAAGTGGAGGCGGACACCGCATTGCCCCGGGGTGTATCTGATGAAGGGGGAGGGCGGTGGCGTGATTTATGTGGGGAAGGCGAAGGATTTGCACCGGCGCCTGGCGAATTATTTTTCGCCGTCGCGCGCGACGCTGGAGAATGGCAAGACGCGTGCGCTGATTGCGGCGATTGTTGATTTTGATTATTATGAGGTGCGGAATGAGCAGGAATCGCTGATTCTGGAGCAGAAGCTGATTAAGGAGTACCGGCCGCATTATAATGTGCAGTTGCGTGATGATAAGCGGTATTATTTGCTGCGGGCGAGCCGCCAGGAGGCGTTTCCGCGCTTTTCGCTGGTGCGGTTACGTAAGGATGACGGCGCACGCTATATAGGGCCGTTTGTGCATGCTACGGCGCTGAAGGAGACGGTGGAGTGGCTGAACCACCGCTTCCGCCTGCGTACGTGTACCTGCCGTCAGCCGGGGGAGGAGCAGTACCGCCATTGCCATGATGATGAGATTCGCCATTGCTCAGCACCATGCGTGGGGCGTATTTCTTCGGAGGAGTACCGGAAGAATTTTGAGGCGGCGCTGGGCCTGCTGGAGGGGCGCGGCCGCCAGGTGCATCTGGATGCGCTCACGCAGGAGATGATGGCGGCTTCCGAGCGGCTGGATTTTGAGCAGGCGGCACGGCTGCGCGATGTGCGCGAGAATATTCTCAAGACGCTGGAGCCGGCGCGGCGTTTTGCGCGCCGTTCGCCGGATTTGCCTGGTACAGTGGACCCGGATCGTGACCTGGCAGAGCTGGCAGCGGCTCTGGGGATGCCGCAGCCGCCGGTGGTGATGGAGTGTTTCGATATTTCGAATTTATCAAGTAATCATATTGTGGCAAGTATGGTGCGTTTTACGCAGGGACGGCCGGATAATGCGGCGTACCGGCGGTATCGTATCAAGGGGGTGGATGGACAGAATGATTTTGCCTCTATGTTGGAGGTGGTGCGCCGCCGGTACTCGCGTATTGTGAATGAGAGTAGTGCGCTTTTTGATAAGCCGGACGGGGTGGATACTTATGCCTGGCTGAAGGAACTTTCCCTGGCGGGCAAGGCGCCTATCAAGGTGCCGGACCTGGTGGTGGTGGATGGCGGCAAGGGGCAGTTGGCCATTGCGGTGCAGGTGCTGGCTGAGATTGGTTTGCAGCATATGCCGGTGGTGGGCCTGGCGAAGAGAGATGAGGAGATTTTCCTGCCTGGCCAGGCGGAGCCGCTGGTGTTGAGCCACGATTGCGGAGCTCTGCGTTTGCTGCAGCGGCTGCGCGATGAAGCACACCGCTTTGCAAATAATTATAATGAGTTGCTGGTGCGCAGGCGAGTGCGTGAAAGTAAGCTGGATGCGTACCCGGGTATGACGCCGCGCCGCAAAGAACTGCTGCTGGCGCGGTTTCATACAGTGCCGGGCATTCGCTCCCGCAGCCCGGAGGAGCTGGCTGAGCTGCCGGGTATTTCCCTGAAATGGGCGGAGGCCTTCAGCCGGTGGCTGAAGGAGAATTGACTCTTGATTATTGGGTGCGTGGGTGGTCAGAAGTCGTAGTCGACTTTGAGTATGGTGGGTGGTTTGAGTATTTTAATGCTCGGTCTTCTTTGCGTTGAAGCCGGGGGTGGAAAAGCTGGCATCGAAGCTGCAGGCGCTGAGCCCCAGCAGGGCGGCGGTGATGATGAGGATTCGCAGGGTTGTCATAGCATCTTTTATTTTATGCAGTTTTGTCTGGTAAGCAAGGGGTTAGTTTAACGGATAGGGCTTGCATTCTGCTGTGTACGGTGTCTGGTCTGGCGCTGATTGTGTTGCTGCATTGAACAGGTGTTGCTGCTTCAATGGTGCTTTGACCAGGTATGCAAAATCCGTCCCCGGAAGCCGGAGACGGATGAAATGGGTTACTTGCCAGAGCTGTGGATTCAGCAGGGCAGGGCTTCGATGACAAGTACCTGGAAGGGGGCAAGTTTGAGGGTGGTCGGCTTGCCGGCTTCGGCGGTGGTGGGCAGGGTGTCGCCCTTGGGGGAGCTGAGGGTGTAGCGTAGTGGCGCACCGAGCGGCAGCTCGAATACAGCGGCGGGGTCGAAGCTGAATTCCTGCTCGCGGGAGGCGGGGTTACGCAGCACGAGGATGCCTTTGGCAGAGCTCCAGCTGGCAAAGCCGTAGGCCTCCAGAGCGGCGGGGTCGCCGCCCACCCAGTGGGAGTCTACCATGGTGGCGGCGTTGGCGCGGGTCCATTTGGCGGCGGCTGCGAGGGTGTCCCATTCGTGCGGCTGGAGCATGGAGGGGGTGATATAGAGCTCCTGCATCTGGGTGCCGAGGCCCAGGCCGCTCCAGATTTCATCTGCCAGGTCATCACCCTCGGTGGTCATGAGGCCGCGGGCGCCTTTGTTGTAGATGACGCCGTGGGTCATGAGAGAGTTGATGGGGAAGAGGGGAGAAATCTTTACGTTGTGGGCGTAAATCATGGCGTCGCGGAAGGTAATCCACTGCTGGCGGGCGGTGCCTTCGCCGCAGAAGTCGTGGTCCCAGTTGCCGCGCCAGACGCTGTCTGCTATGCCGAACCAGAAGGGGCTGGCCCAGGTGCCTGTGGTGAGGTTGATGTAGATGTCCGGGCGTTCGGCTCGGAGTTCATCAATGAGGGAGATGGCGGCCTCGAAGTCTGAACCGAAGCGGGAGCCGGGGGCGGGGTCTGCCATGCCGGAGCAGCCGTCGAGCTTGAAGTGGTTGCAGCCGTTTTCGCGTATCATGTGCAGGCACATGTCGCGGAAGAGTTCGTAGTATTTCGGGCCGGAGAGGGCGAAACCTCGTTCGTTGGTTTCGTATGTGTCACCTGCGGCGGCGATTCGGTTGAGCTTGGGCTGGCCGTAGCCGCCCCAGGGGGAGAACCATACGCCGGGCTGGGCTCCATAGCTTTCAGCGAGCTTACGGGCTTCGCGGAATTCATTGGGCATGCCGGCGTGGAATTGCCAGAGGGTTTCGGTGTCGTCCCAGCCGTCGTCGAAGAGGAAGGAGTCCATGACGGCACCGCGTTTGGCAACAAGTTCCTCGCCGAAGAGTCGTACGGTGTCGAGCACGTCCTGCTCGTTATAGCGGGAGAAGTAGCCGATGTCGTACCAGGTGTTGTAATTGAGCAGGGGGAAGTAGGCGCGGGCGCGTTCCTCGTTCAGGTAGGCGAGCTGGAAGGTGCGGCGAAGCTGCCCGGGCTGGCAGAAGCCCATGACGGCGGAGATGGTGCTGGTGGAGCGGCTGGGCAGGTGGGTGGTGCGCTCCAGCGAGCACATGAACCCGGTTGCGGTGGTTTCGCTGGTGCAGAGGGGGCTTTCCACGCCTGCAAAAAGGCGGTTCCCTGCGGCCACGATGGGGGCTCCTTTCACGCTGCCCTCTACGCGGGCCTCGGGGGCGGTCACGTTCAGGAGGGTGAGCTTGCGGGCTGGCATGGCAAACTGCATGGGGGTGATATTCAGGCCGGTGCGGAAGTATGGCTGGCCGTCGCGCAGTTCTGCCCACCATTCGAGCTTGTAGCCGTCTGTGGTGACGGCGAAAGGCAGGGTGACGCGCTGACCATTGCGGCGTTCCACCAGGCGGCGGGCGGTGGCTTCTGCGGCAATGGTTTCGTGGCTCAGTTCGCCGCACATCAGGTCCTGCGCGGTGAGTGGCAGGCATACATCGGTGTATTCTTTCTTGGAGCAGGCTTCGTCGGTCTGCGCTTCAAGCAGCTGAATGGTGAAGATGTCCTTGCCGAGGTCGTAGCTGCGGCCGTTCACTTTGTCCTGCACCAAGACGCTGGCCAGGCGGCGGCCGGCGGTCTGGATATCGATGCTGATGAATTCGTTGCTGAGAATCATAAAACTTTCCGAAATTGTTCGCGGGGAAAGGGTAGCACAGTTTGCCCTGTGGAGCAAGGGGAATTGTAAATTACAAGTTACGAGTTACGAAGTATCGAGGTCGGACTCTTGCTCTCCCGCATGGTATGAAAAAGCCCGGCAGACGAGTGTCTGCCGGGCTTTTGAAGGGATGTATCCCAGAAGATTTACTTCTCGGAGAGGGAGCCGATGCCGGGAAGCACCTTGCCTTCGAGCAGCTCCAGGGAAGCGCCACCACCGGTGGAGCAGAAGGAAAGCTTGTCAGCCACCTTGAACTTCTTGGCTGCGGTCACGGAGTCACCACCACCCACGATGGAGGTGCAGTTGCTTTCGGCGAGGCATTCGGCGATAGCCTTGGTGCCCTTGGCGAAGGAGTCGAGCTCGAACACGCCCAGCGGGCCGTTCCAGAGTACGGTCTTGGCGCCCTTGAGGATGCCGCAGAATTCTTCGATGGCCTTGTCACCGATGTCGATGCCCATGCCCTCAGCGGGAACGGAAGCGCCCTCAGCCCAGGGAGCGGTACAGAAGGTCTCTGCTCCTTCCTCGAACTTGAAGGTGTAGCGGGTGTCGGCGGGCAGCACGAAGGTCACGCCCTTGGCCTTGGCATCGGCCAGAATCTGGTTGGCGAGGTCGAGCTTGTCGGCTTCAATCTTGGAGTTGCCTACATCGTAGCCCTGGGCTGCCAGGAAGGTGTTGGCCATGGCACCACCGATGATGAAGGTCTGGCTCTTCTCCATGAGCTTGGAGAGCACCTGAATCTTGTCGGATACCTTGGCACCGCCCATGATCACCACGAAGGGCTGCTCGGGGGAGCTGAGCTTGCCCTCAAGGTACTCGAGCTCGCGCTCGATGAGGAAGCCCATGGCAGACTTCTCTGCGAAGTGGGTCACACCCTCGGTGGAGGCGTGGGCGCGGTGGGCAGAGCCGAAAGCGTCGTTCACGTACAGGGTGGCGTTGCCCAGTAGAGCCTTGGCAAACTCGGGGTCATTCTTCTTTTCTTTCTTGTCGAAGCGAACGTTGTCGAGCAGCATCACATCGCCATTCTGAAGGGCGGCGCGGGCGGCAGAAGCGGCTTCACCGATGGTCTCGGGAACAAAGGCAACCGGCTTGCCGAGGTGGCCGGCGAGACATTCGGCAGCAGCAGCGAGGGAGAACTCAGCCTGATAGCCAGTGCCCTCAGGGCGGCCCAGGTGGGAGCAGAGAACGAGGCGGGCTCCGTTCTCGAGCAGGTACTTGATGGTGGGCAGAGCTGCCACGATGCGGGCATCGTTGGTAATCTTGCCGTCCTTCATGGGCACGTTGAAGTCAACGCGCATGAGCACTTCCTTGCCGGCGACATCAAGGTCGCGTACAGTGAGTTTAGCCATAGTTACTATTAGTTATGTGGTTGAAGGTTTTGGAATGAAAATTGCGTACTGCAATAATTCGTGCGGCGTATTTTAACGTAAAATCCCCGATTTTCAAGGCTAAATGCGTGTTCTGGATGAAAAACAAACGAAATAGCTTGCTTATGATAAGGAATGTGATATTGTTACATGAACATTATGGGTGGTAAGTATCGTAAAAAGAAGGATGCGGAAATGACACTGCGCCGGCATTCCCGGCCTCAGCAGCGGGCTGCCCGCCGCGTGGCGGTGTCGATTGCCTGGGTGCTCATTGCTGTGGTGGTGGCGGCGCTGCCGCTGGCTTCGTGGGTGCGTTTGTGCCAGGCAGGTGAGCAGGTGAACTGGGTGCCGGCCCTGCTGGGAACCGGATTCATGCTGCTGGTGAGTCTGCTGTGCATGCGTGCGGCGTACCGCCGCTTGCAGAGCTCACGCTGAGCCCCCCCCCTATATAGTATTGAATGGCATGCAGACGGTTAGTATCTGTCCTGCATGCGTGACTTTGTGAACCGCGCAGGCCGTGTCCTGCGCCGCCTTTTTGAATCGGCCTGGCAGTATCTTGGCAGTATGTCTGCCGTCTGTCTGTTTGCTGCAGTGCTAGGCCTTGGCATTTACCATGCGGCGGTGTATGATGCCGTGCCGCGGTATCAGTATTATGCCGGGCTGCATAACCCGGCGGGGGCAGAGCCGCCCAGCGGTCTGCTCAGCATGGGGACTTCCGAACCCGGGGTGCCGCATGTGCGTCTGGAGTATCTGGCAGATGGGCGTCTGAAGGCGATGAAATACATGGATGGGGCAGGGCATCTGTCTGCCATTCCCGGCAGCAGGGTGGCAGAACAGCGGTTGTTCTACAAGGGGGATTCGCTGCTGAGCCGCCGGGAGAACCGGGCTGCAGACGGCTCGCTGGCAGAGGATGCTCAGGGGGTGGCTGTGCGCGAATTCGACTATGATGCTGCCGGGCGGTTGGTGCGTGTGTCCTTTCGCGATGCCGCCAGGCTGGCGGTAACTCCTCGTTTCCCCGGGTATGCGGAAAGCAGGACTCATTACAATGATGAGGGTAACCTGCAGGAGGTGGAGTACCTGGATGCCCATGGCGTACCTGTAGTGAATGCGGACGGTGAGCAGCGCGTGGTGTATGATTATGAAGATGAAGGGAATACTGTTATTCGCCGTAATTACGTGAATGGAGAGCTTGCTGATAACCACTATGGTATTGCGAGAGAGGAATACCGGGTTCTGCCTGATGGTACGAGCCGTAGCTGGTACAATGCGTCTGGTGCGCCGGTTCTGCACCCTGAGCATGGTGCGGCTGTTCTGCAATGCGATACTTATCTGACGCATGGGTTGAGGCGCCGCCGCTTTCTGGGGGCAGATGGCCAGCCCTGCCGGGGAGGGAAGGTTTGTACGGAGCATTTGCAGAGGTTTAATGTGAATGGCTTGCAGGAGTGGGAATGCTATGGTGGGATTGATGGGGTGCCAGTTAATCACCCAGCGCGTGGTTATGCTGAGAGAGTGTGTGAATACACCCCTGAGGGAGAGCTGGTCAGAGAGTATTTCTGGGATTGTTCCGGGCAGCCGGCTTCTGTGGCAGAGCGCCGGCTTTCAGCAACGCCTCAGGGGCGTTATGTGTTGTCATTGCAGCGCGATGGATCCACTATTGTTCAACCGGAATAAATTGGTGTTTCATGCTGGTATAATGGTATTGAATCCGGGTGTTGTTCTGTGGTACGATAGGGGCATGAAATGCTCCCTTATTGTGCTGGGTACCGGTAATGCGGCCGTGACCCGCTGCTATAATACATGCTTTGCCGTGCAGAATGGTTCCCGTTATTTTCTGACGGATGGCGGTGGCGGTAATGGAATTCTGGCGCGGTTGCAGCAGGCTGGCATTCCTCTTTCCGGTATTCATGAGATATTCCTGACCCATACCCATACCGACCACATTTTCGGTGTGGTCTGGGTGGTGCGTATGATTGCACAGTCGATGAATGCCGGCAAGTATGAGGGCGTGCTTACTGTCTACGGGCATTCTGAGGGACTGGCTGCGCTGGAGCAAATCTGCCGGGCGACGCTGCCGGGAAAAGTGACTGCTCATTTCGGACGCGATATCCTCTTTGCTCCGCTTACAGACGGGGAGTCATTTGCCGTCGCCGGTATGCCTGGTACAGCTTTTGATATTGGTTCGACCAAGGCACGGCAGTTTGGTTACCGGTTGGAGTTGCCCGATGGAAAGAGCTTCGTCTGCCTGGGGGATGAACCCTACAATGAAAAGAATGAGTCTGTCGCCAGGAAGGCTGACTGGTTGCTTTGTGAGGCTTTCTGCCTTTATGAGGACGCTGCGCGTTTCAAACCCTACGAGAAGCACCACAGTACAGCGCTTGATGCCGGGCGGCTGGCTGCTGAGCTGGAGGTGGAGAATCTCCTGCTTTACCACACCGAGGATGAAACGCTGTCGACTCGCCGCGTGTCCTATGCTGCTGAAGCGGCAAAACATTTCGCCGGACCGGTTTTTGTGCCAGACGATGGCGAAAGAATCGATTTATAAGTAGAAAATGGGTTTTTGCTCTATTTTTGTCGGATTTTATAATATGCAGAAATAGAGTATTATAGGAATAAAAACGGGCTCAAAACGCCCATTCTGGCGGCGATGGAGTGTTGCGGCCGTGTATCTGATAGGGGATTTTTGCGCTGAAAGATGCTTTTGAGGGGGCTCTTTAGTGCAAAGGCGTTTAGACACCTTTGAAGATGGGTGCTCCTGGTAAAGCAGGATTCAGCAGGGAATGGGGTGAAAGGGGGGGCGAGTGGCCTTTTTTGCGTTGCTGGTGTTCAAATCGGGTGAAAATGAGTATGGCGCATATACGCAAGACGCAAACACACAGAGAGATAAGCAGATTTGAACACCAGGTGTAATGCTACCTGTAATAGAGGTCGAAATGGTGTATTTCAGGAGATGAAAAAGGTTGAATTCGGGTGTTAAAACACCCGAATTTGCATTGTGTCAGCTGTGGTGTTTATAGTTGCGGCGGGCAAGGGGATATGTTAATCTGAGCGGCAACAGAATCAGTAAGTCCTATGGCCCCCGTAAAGAGAGATGCTCGCAAACGCCCGGTAACATTCTGGCTGAATGCCGAATTGCACGCCAAATTCGCGCACCTGGTACAGGAGCGAGGCGACAGCATGTCAGAGCTGCTCACCCGCTTCATTGAAGAGGTGACCAAACCTGTGCAGCTTACCCCTAAAGAGGCGGCAGAGCTCGAGGCATGGTTCCGCAACAAGGGGCTTCGTTGATTTTTTCGTCAAACATTCATTCCCTCCGCAGCCATGTCAGACCAACAGAATCAGAGCGCACGCAAACCTTCCTGGTTGAAAGTGAAACTGCCGAAAGGCAGGGTGTTCAAGGATGTCCAGCACCTCATCAAGGATAATGGTCTTGTGACCGTGTGTGAGGAAGCCATGTGCCCCAACCGAGGAGAATGCTGGAGCCATGGCACCGCCACCTTCATGGCCTGTGGTGATGTCTGTACCCGCGCCTGTGGATTCTGTGCCACCCGCACCGCCAAGCCCAAGCCGCTCGACCCGGAAGAGCCCCGCAAGATTGCCGAGAGCGTGGCGCACATGAACTTGAACCACGCCGTAGTCACCATGGTCACCCGCGATGATCTGGCCGATGGCGGTGCTGCTCACATTGCGGAAATCATCTGCCGAATCCGCGAGCTCAGCCCGCAGACCGTGCTTGAGGTACTCACCTCAGACTTCCGGGGCAACGAGGAGGCTCTTGCTATGGTTATGGATGCCGCGCCGCATATCTTCAACCATAACCTCGAAACAGTGGAGCGCCTCTCGCCCATGGTTCGCTTCCGTGCCAGGTACCGACTTTCTCTGCACATGCTGAAGCGGGCGCTGGAGATGGCACCGGGACGAGTGGTCACGAAGAGTGGCATCATGCTCGGCCTGGGTGAGACACGTGATGAAATCGAGCGTACTATGGACGATCTTCGTGAGCATGGTGTGACGGTGCTTACCATGGGGCAGTACCTGCGCCCCTCCCCCCGCCATCTGCCGGTTATCGACTACATTCGCCCCGAGGTGTTCGACGAGCTGCGCGAGGTAGCACTCGGTAAGGGCTTCCGCCATGTAGCCAGCGGACCGCTTATCCGCTCTTCGCACCACGATGCAGCCTTCCGCCCGGAGTTGGATATCATGGAAGCCATGAACAGCTATCTGGCTAACCGGAAGTGAGAAGTCGAAAAGTTACTGAAACGCGCACAGCACCTCGTTGTTGTGCGCGTTTTTTATGATAATTTGATTCGCTCTTTAATGCTTTCCCGGGGTAGAACCTCATTTGCAACTTGAGCTCGATTATGAAAGGTGTATAATCCGGGATATTAAATTTTTTCACAAAATGAAAAACAGCATTATCTCCCTGGCGTTGGCCGCAATGATAACCGGAGGCTCTTTACCGGCAGTTGCGCAGCAGCCCGCACCATCTGCCGTGGCAATTCCCCGGGCCTCTGCATGGAAATCACCTGATAAAGTGCGTCTGCAACTGGGTGCAGCGCTGGCAGATCGGGTAGAGGGTCTGGATACAAAGGAAATGCAGGCTTTTATCAAGAACGATGACAATCTGCGGCTTCTTTACATGTATTACTTTGCGCACCTGGAATCCGGGCGGGTAGACGCAAACAAGAGATTCAATGAAAATCTGACGAAGAATATACAGAACAAGAAGGATGAAATCGCACGTCTGGAAAAAGAGGTGAATGATAAAAGCGGCTATGAGAAGGAAAACGCCCGTTACCGCCTGAGCTGCGCCAAAACAGATTTGAAGAGATTGATGGCAGAATCCCGGCATCCCATTGACCTGGGCAAGAGTGAGAAAGTACTCAAGTCTATTCTGGCAGATGCAGAGTGGATGGAGCAGATTGCGTTCTCCGGAGAGATGGATAAGTTTGCCCGCGTGGTTCAGATTATAGGTTCGATAGCGGCAGATGACTCCAAGGCGCTGAAGAAAGGAGTGGCTCGCGATACGACCACGGCCCTCGCTCTGGAATATGCTCGTTATGATATCAAGACCGTGGATGCCATCGACCGCGCCCGGTACTATCTGAAATATTGGCGGCAGGGGCGCCTGAACGCATCGTTCGATGACCTGCCGCTCCACCAGCGACGCGTGGCTTGTGGGTGGAAACCGAATCACCGCGCGGGTACCGTGACTGCATTTGAATGGGCTCTCAATAATGTGCACCTGCCGGATTGGCAGTATCCCTCCAGCTGCTGGCGCTGTGGGTACATACTGGACAATGTCTATGGCGACAGTATTCACGGAGCTCATTATTTTGCCCCCTGGGAAGGAGTGTGGACTGATAACCACATGGCGCTGACCAAGTATGTGGGTGGTGTGTGCGGTGGGTTGTCGCATTTCGGAGCAGCTGCGGCTTGTGCCAACGGTGTTCCTGCGCTGACCAATGGTGAGCCTGGGCACTGCGCCTACATCGTCCTGGTGAACGGGCATTGGACCCCGGCCTATTCCTTGACCTGGGAGCGCGGCCTTCACTGGACCCCATGGGAGGGTAATCATACCTTCAGCTCCCTGCATCTTGCCGATGCTTTGTACGATAAGAAAAATGAGACCAAAACACGCCTTTCCAATGCCTATCGCATTCTGGGCGCAATGTATCGGCAGAAAAAAGATATGGATAAGGCGCTTACCTGCTATGAGCGGGCGGCCAAGGCTGCGCCCTTGAATTATTCTATGTGGCGTGAATATACGGCATTCCTGAAAGAAAGCTGCCCCAAGCAGCCGGCAGCATGGGAAAAACTCAACTCTCGCCTGTGCCTCGGTATGGCCGGGGAATTCCCCGAACAGGCAGCTGAGCTTCTTAAGCGCGGTATTCTCAACGGTATGGCAGATAGCGGCATGAGTGCTGATGACCTGATGGACGCTTGTGCTCTGTTCTGGAAAAAAGCCGAACGCATGGGACCGGATCGCTGGTATGTGGAAAACTTTGCCGATGCACAGTTACAGGCCTGCAAAAAACAAGGGGGAGATACGGAGGCTACCCTGACGGCATTCTATCTCAATGTGTTGAAAGCCGCTGCTCCGCATGATGCTTATTCCGGCACGATGATGTCCTGGGGTAACAGGATTGCCGGTTCACTTAGCGAAAATGGGCAGAAGAAGCTCAGAGAGTCGATGATTCAGACCCTGGCTGATAGTAAGGACCTGGATTCTGCCCAGCGTGCCAGAATGTTGGGCGGCTTTGTGCTGGCTGCTGAAAAATCACGCGATACCGGTACGTTCTATTCAATCAGCAAGATGATTGATCCGAAGGAAATTCACGGGAGTGCTGAAATCCCGGAAATTGTCCCATTTGCCGGGAAACTCGTATCTGAGGGTGGACTTCCCTTTGCCAGTAGTACAAGCCAGTGGGATGAACCCCACACGCACTCCGGTCTCTTGACCAGGAAGGGTGGCAGAATTCATACGGCCCGCGAAAATAATCCGTGGATAGCAGTGAAGCTGCCCAAGCATGCATTTGTGACGGGAGTTGTGCTGGCCGGTACCAATGACTGGAGTCTTATCGGGCGTTTCCGTCCGGTCAGGGTGCAGGTGTCAGATACCGGGCGAGATGACGATTGGCATGATGCCGGAGAACCCATACCGAACACGGGGAACTATATTATCCGCTTCAATCTGGAAAATGAACGTCCGAAAGCATTGTATGTGCGCGTGCTGCGTCCCGGTGGTCCTGAGGTGTTCCACGCAAATGGCTTGTATGTATTCGGTGAACCTGCCGCATAATAACTTCTTACCTTAGATAATCCAAATGAAGAAAACATTTTTTCTGTCGCTGGCTGCCTCTTTACTGGTAACTATGGCCGCTCCAGCCCAGGCTGCGCAGCAGTTCTCCACCATAGAGGCCGCGAAGCAGAAGGTATCCGATGCCGGGTACATACTGTTCATCTATCCGGAAGGCTGGGACCGCTATGGAGAGAAACTCTGCAAAAAACTCATAGCCGATAAAGGGGTGCAACAGGCTGCAGACGACGCAGCGCTGATTCTGGCTCCTATTTACCAGAATCGCACGGAGAAGAACAATGCCAGGGCGAAAAGCGTGATGGGGCATCTTGGCTACCCCCATGATATGGCAGATATCTCATACCCCGCTCTCGTTTTTTATGAGAAAGATGGCCGCCAGTATGCTTCTCTGCATGGTGAGCCGCTCATGACCGCCAGCACCGCTGAAGTTGCTGAGCTTGTCAAACAGCGTCGCGAGGCCAGAAAACTGCAGCAGAGCCTGCTGGATAAATCCGGCGCAACTCAGGACACTGGAGAAAAAGCCCGCCTGGTTCTTGCTGCTGCTCGGGTGGACGGAGTCGAGTGGCCCAATCAGTTGAAGGAGACTCTCAGAAAAATCGACCCGGAAGATAAGCATGGCTGCCTGGCTGCTCTTAATTTTGGTTTCGGCCCTCAGAATAACGAAAGTATGGAGGCATTCATGAAGCGGCTCGATGCTGCTCTGGAAAATAAGTTGCTCACGCCCTGGCAGAAACAGCGCGCTTGTGCTGCTGCCATCGGTCATATCCGCCGCTCGTATGGCTCCATGGCAGGTGGCCCGCTTATCATCAAATACGCCAAGGCTATGAAAAAGCTGGACCCCGATTCAGCTCTGGGCCTTTCTGCTCCTGTCGTCATTCGTGACTGGGTGCGTGAGTACCGCTATGGTCAGGGTTGGAGTGATCAGATTATTCCTGCTGCGCCCATCCCCATGCTGATGCACGATGTGCCTATGAATAAGCCCGGTACATATAACGTGACGTTTAAGCTTAAAACCGGGCGCGATGGCATCACAATCAACCGTCTGCGCCTGATGGACGGCGAAACCTGTATTGCGGCGGATGAGAATGTCCGCCATGTAACCTGGGGAAACACGGAGCAGACTTATACTTTCAAGGTGAAAAGTTCCCTGAAGAAGCCGATGCTGGAAATCACCTATGGTAATGCGCCGGATAAGCGCAGTACCTGGGGTGATATAACAATCAGCCCGCAGTAATCAGCCTTTGTCCCGATAGAGCAATAAGCGCCGCTGTTGATAGATGAACAGCGGCGCTTTTGATTTAAATCTGCCGGGTGTATTGGAAATTTTGCTGTACATGTGCGTGGAAAACAAGTAAAATCAGCGCGTGGCGGCGTATAGAGCATGCCACAATCAAGATACAACCAGTGTACCACAATGGCTGAAGAAAGCACAATGAACCCCATGGAAGCCCTGGAGGCTTTGTACGGAAGCGATACCTTTGGTGTCAAGACCATGGAGAAGTACCTCTCCAAGAGTGCCTTCAAGAAGATGATGCAAACCATCCAGATGGGTGGCAAGCTTGATATGAGCATTGCGGATGAAGTGGCACAGGCTATGAAGGTATGGGCGCTTTCCAAGGGTGCCACGCACTACACGCACTGGTTTCAGCCCCTTTCTGATGCCACGGCTGAGAAGCACGACTCCTTCGTGGAGCCGGATGGCAAGGGCGGCATGATTTTCGAGTTCACCGGCAAGAATCTCATCCAGGCCGAGCCGGATGCTTCCTCCTTCCCCAGCGGCGGTATCCGCGCCACGTTCGAAGCCCGCGGCTACACTGCATGGGACCCGACCAGCCCGGCATTCATCAAACGCACTGCCAATACGGTGACGCTTTGCATACCTACGGCATTCTGCTCCTACACCGGTGAGGCGCTGGACAAGAAGACCCCGCTGCTGCGCTCCATGGTGGCTGTGGCCCAGCAGACCAAGCGCGTGCTGGCATGTTTTGGAATCACCCCCAGCACTGTGGAAACAAACCTGGGTGCCGAGCAGGAATATTTCCTTATTGACCGCGATCTGTATATCCAGCGTCCCGACCTCATCGAAACCGGCCGCACTCTCTTCGGCTGCCTGCCGCCCAAGCACCAGCAGATGGAGGATCATTACTTTGGTTCCATCAAGGAACGCGTGCTGGAGTTCATGACTTCCGTGGACCACGCCCTGTGGGCTCTCGGAGTGCCCTCCAAGACGCGTCACAACGAGGCTGCTCCTGGTCAGTTTGAGATCTGCCCGCTGTTTGAACCCTGCAACGTGGCGGTTGATCACAACGTGCTCATTATGGATATTCTGGAGCGCCAGGCTCTGAAGTTCAATCTGGTATGTCTGCTGCACGAAAAGCCTTACAGCTCGGTGAACGGCAGCGGCAAGCACAACAACTGGTCGCTTTCCACCCCGGAGCTGGGCTCTCTGTTCTCCCCGGGCAAGACCCCGCACAGCAATGTGCTTTTCCTTACCTTCCTGGCCAGCGTCATTCAGTGTATTGACCGCCATGCTGACCTGCTGCGAGCCTCTATTTCCAAGGCAGGTAATGACCATCGCCTGGGTGCAGCAGAAGCGCCGCCCGCGATTATGAGCATCTTCCTTGGTGATGAGCTCACCGATATCGTGGAACAGATTATGCACGGCGGTGCCAAGAGTTCCTGCGCCAAGACCACCATGGAACTGGGTGTTGATACTCTGCCGGAGCTGCCCAAGGATACGACCGACCGCAATCGTACCTCTCCCTTTGCCTTCACTGGCAATAAGTTCGAGTTCCGCGGTGTGGGGTCTTCTCAGACCTGTGCCTGGCCTATGACTGTGCTCAACACCATCATGGCTGAATCGCTGGATGAGGTTGCCACCCGTCTGGAACCCGTGGCCGGTAAGCCAGAGTTCAAAGACGAGGTGAAGAAGCTCATTGCTGAGATGGTGACCGCCCACAGCCGCATCATCTTCAATGGCAACGGCTATTCTGAAGAATGGGTGGAGGAGGCCGCCCGCCGGGGCTTGCCCAACATCAAGTCCACCCCGGAGGCTCTCGAGGTGCTTTCCCGCCCGGATACGCTGGAACTCATGCAGAAGTACGGCGTGCTTTCCAATGCTGAGCTGCTGGCCCGCAAGGAAATCCAGATTGAGAACTACGAAAAGCTTATTGACATTGAGGCTAAGACCTGCCTCAACATGCTCGAAACCATCTACATGCCTGCTGTGGCAGAGCAGATGACCCAGATTTGCAATACTGTGGCCGCCATTCAGGCTTCCGGCATCAGCGCCGGCCTCAAGGCCGCTACCGGCAAGGCCGAGGCTGTGGGTTCTCTCTACGATTTGCTGCCCGACCGCATTGCTGATTTGAGCGCCGCTATCAGCGAAGGCTGCCCTGCCCACATGCGGAGCGCCATGATGGCTGCCCGTGAAGTGGTGGACCAGCTTGAAACCATAGTGGATGCCGACCTCTGGCCGGTGCCCACTTACGCCGAGATGCTGAACATTCACAGTAAGTAAGAGAAACTTACCTGAACCCCGGCTTTTCTGAGAAGAAAAGCCGGGTTTGTGTTTCTTCCTGCTTGCTATGTGACGGGAAATCGGATAGAATGCGGGAGCGTAGCATATCTATATCACTCTCATGGCACACGAAACAGCATTCCTGGGTGCAAGCACGGTTTTCGGCAAGTATTGGACGAAACGCCGTTATTTTGACTACCTGATTGACAAGGAGAACTTTAAGCTGACCTTTGGTCGCTCCTTCCGCATGATGGTGTATCTGGATAATGCCGTGGCTAACGGCCCCGCCAAGACCCGCGCTGATGTGGAGGGAGATACCCGTGCCACGAATTACCTGATTAACCATCTGGCCGATATCAAGCCGGAGCTTACGGTGTTTGTGACCACCTGCGATATGCTTCCTGAAACAGCGGATGAAAATACCCCTGCGCTGGAGCAGAGTGATGACCTCTATGTGCAGAACCGCATTAACCTCTACCGCGAGCTGAACCGCCAGTATGGCCGTGTGCTCAATGTGCACCTGCCGGAGATAGCCACGCCCACGCCTGATTTCAACCCTCTGCTGGCAACACTCCTCTCCCCGGATGCTTCTGAAGAACCTCTTCCCTTTGCCCCGCAGGAGAACCACCAGCTCTATCTGCCCCAGCGAATCCTGGGTGATGTGGACCGCTGCATCCCGCTGGGTATTCCTGCCATAATTCCGGCCATGCCGCCGCTGACAACCAGCGAGCTGGTGAATCTGCTCAATCCTGGTCTTGCCAAACGACTGCGAGCCCCGGAGGTGGGTGACCCCATCGGCTCGAACCGCACCTCCATCCATTCCTTCCAGTGGCTCGACCCGAAGGATGGCTACCTCGTAACCAAGGAAGACCAGATGGAGCTGATGAAGTTTTATTTTGCACCAGGTATGGTGTAAAAGCCGGAGACTGGCTATGGCTGGCTCAGTAGTGAAACAGACAGGTGGTGAATTTCTCCGCTTCTTTGTAGTGGGGGTGGGAGCTACGCTGCTGCACCTGGGGGTGTACTGGCTGGTGAACTGGCTGTTCAGCCTGGGGCCTGCGAATGCGCTGGCATTGACGGCTTCGTATGCCGTTGGATATCTTGTGAGCTTTGTTGCCAACTACGTAGTTTCGCTGCGCTGGACGTTCAAGACGCAGGGAAGCATGCGTAAGGGGCTTGGTTTTGCCTTTGCCCATGCGGTGAATGCCGGCATGCACCTGCTGCTGCTTAATACCTTCCGCGTTCTTGGAGCAGGCGATGCACTGAGCCTGTTGCTTATCTGGCTTACTCCGTGGCTGGTGGAATGCCTGCCTGTGCTGGGGCGCCCTGAATCGCTGCTTCCCTTGCCCGTGTACCTGATTGTTGTGCCGGTGAATTTTTTCATGGTCCGTTTCTTCCTCAAGAAGGATTAGGGCAGGGAGAGTCGTTTCATGCTGCCTTTGCCCTGGATAAAGCTGCTCTTTCAAGAGAAAAAGCTTGACTACGAGCAACTCCTCTGCTAATCTCCGCGCGTTATGGCAAAAGTTCCCGTTATTCAGCTCCGCAAAGGTCACGCCGTGAACTACAACGGCGATATCTGCGTTGTGCGTGAGAGCCAGCTCAAGACTCCCCCCCGCATGGCCTCCTATGTGCAGATGACCATCCGCAGCATCGCTTCCGGTAAGGATTATAATCTGCGCCTCACCTCCAACGATTTCCTTGAGGGTGTGATGCTCAGCCGCGAGGAGATGGAATTCTCCTACGTGGACGGCATGGGCTACCACTTCCTCAACACCGAGACCTACGAGGATGTCTGCGTGGGCGAGGATATTGTGGAACCCGTTAAGGATTACCTCATCGAGGGTGGTGTGTATGTGCTCCTCTTCACCGATGAAATCGTATGCTCCATCGAGCTTCCCGCCGCCATCACCATGGAAGTGGCCGAGGCTCCCGAGGGCGTGAAGGGCAACTCCGCCAACAACGTGTACAAGAGTGCCACCATGACCACGGGTCTCGTGGTGCAGGTGCCCCTGTTCATCACCGCAGGCCAGCGTATCTCCGTGAAGACGGAAGATGGTACCTACCTTGGCCGCGTGAACAACTGATTTTTGTAGACAAATGCTTTTTCTGCCGCCGTGGAAGCAATTCCACGGCGGTTTTTTATTGCAGGGCGGCGCTGCTTGTGGTAGACTGAAACCACTAAAACAGTTTTTTACTATTATGATCAGCCATATCGTCCGCGGTAAGAAGGTGTTCGAAGATGAAATCGAAGCGCTCAAGGTTCTTTGTGATGAGCTCGATAACTCTTTCGACGAAGCAGTAGAAGCTATGCGTAAGGCCATCAACTCCGGCCACAAGATTGTTATTGTGGGTGTGGGTAAGAGCGGGCTCATTGGTGATAAGATTGCTGCTACTCTCACCTCTACCGGCGCTCCTTCCGTGGTGCTGGATACCATGAACGCCCTGCATGGAGACCTCGGTATCGTGCAGGATGGTGATGCCTGCATCGCCATGTCCTACTCCGGTGAGACGGCCGAGCTGCTCACCCTCATGCCGTTCCTGAAACGCTTTGATATGCCCATCATCAGCATGACCGGCAAGCCTGGTTCTACCCTTGCCCAGCTTTCTGATGTGGTGCTCAACACCCATGTGGAGCGCGAGGCTGACCCGCTGAACCTGGCACCCACTTCCTCTTCCACCGCCATGCTGGTTATGGGCGATGCCCTGGCTATGGCTCTGCTTGAGGCTCAGAATTTTACCAAGGAAGACTTTGCCCGCAGCCACCCCGGTGGCTCCCTGGGGCGTGCGCTGCTCACCCGCATCAGCGACATCATGCGTACAGAGTTCGCCAAGCTGCCGGAATCTTCCTCTATCATGGACTGCATCATCGCCATGTCCACCGCCCGTGTGGGTGCCTGTATCCTGGTGCACGAGGATGGCTCCCTGGCTGGTGTGTTCACGCATGGTGACTTTGCCCGCGCCTACCAGAAGGATCCCTCCTGCGGTACTCAGCCGGTGCGCGATATCATGACCAAGAACCCTGTCTATGTGGAGGCCGACAAGCTTGCCATCGTTGCTGTGAAGACTCTGCAGGATCGCCGAATCGACGACCTCGTGGTGCTCGACGAAGCCAGCAAGCCGGTTGGTCTTATCGACACACAGGACCTTGTACGCCTCAAACTTATCTGATTTAAGGCTCTTTATGCAGAAAATTTAGCCTTAATCACACTTTAGGCTTGATTTCTTTGCAAAAAAGGTGCATCATCGGCCACCGCATTTGCGAAAGCAAGAGATCTTACATTAAAAAAAGTTATGAGAAAGTACGAAGCACTGATCGTTCTGAACATGAAGGGTTCTGCTACCCTCGATGAGCTGACCGCCGCCATGACGGAGAAGCTTGAGGCTGCAGGCGCTAAGGTGACCGGCACCACAAATGTGGGTCGTCGTGAATTCGCTTATGAGTCTAACCACCTGACGCACGGTCAGTACATGCTGTTCCAGTTCGACGCCGAGCCCTCCGTGATCCGCATCGCCCGCGAGGCTCTCGCCATCGACGAGCGCGTACACTACCAGTACTACCGCGCCAAGTAAATCGCTTCACCGCGGTTGAAACGCGATACACCTTTTTTTCAAAAACCTGCTGCATTTACGCAGCAGGTTTTTCTGCAATCCGGCAGCGCGTACTTGCGTCCTAACGATAGCATAACTGCCAATCACGTCCTTATGTCTTGGAGCCCGTAAGGGCGCTATAATCGTAGCGATGGGGTGGAGACGCGATAGCGGCGGAACCCCTCGTAAACGCCCCAAAAGGCACTTTGAGCCCGTAGTACGGGCGGCATAAAGCATAGCATCAATACATAGCATCGCTTTATGCCGCCCTACCGGGCTCTGGCTGTTTATTAACTTATAGCGAGGGGCTTGCGCCCCTCGCTACGAATATGCCGTCCTACGGAATCAGAATTTCGCACGCCTGAGGCGTGCATGCTGTTCGACGAATCGCTGTTGTGCAAAATCTTTGAGATACATGTGGTTACGCGCCCTTGATAAGATGAATGGAGCTTGACAGTGATGCTCCGTTTGGATTAGTATGGGGGTAATGAAAAATACATCTATATTCCAGCTGGTATTGCTTCTGTTGCTCTGTGCGGTAGTGACCGCTCCCTGCGGAGCTGCGGTGTCGGCTGCTGATACGGGAAGCCCGGATAATGCGCGTGTGGCTGAGGTGCTGGAAAACTACAGAAAGGCTCTGGAAAAGCAGCACGAGCTGAGTGAGAAGATAAAGAAACAGGAGGAAATAGCGAAGCGGATCGAGTCGCAAAAGAATCAGCTTCAGGAAGAAATAAAGCGCCTGAACGCTGAGATGCAGAAGCTTGAAGCGGAAAATCAGCAGTCTCAGGAGATTCAGGAAAATGCCGCGATGTATGAAGCAACACAAAATAGAGAGCGCATGCTGGATGCAGAATTGAGGGCTTTGAAAGACGATCGATGTCAATTGGAGGCAGAGCGTAATTCTGTGCTGAGACCAGCGTTAGATGCTTTGTACAAACATCGGAATCATCCAGATGCACATGCAATATTAGAGGAGGACTGGTATGCCGAAGTGGCTTATAACGGATTGCATGATATGGTGGATTTATCGGAAGAGGAAAAAGCAGAAAAACGGAAGGAACTGAGGGCGATTGGTAGACTTGTTTATCGTCAGATATACCTCAATGGCGTCCCTCCGGCGGTTGATTTATTGAAGGATACGACTATCAGCCTTCACATCAAGAAGATAAAAACGGTTGAGCAGCGTCAGGATGGCTCCAAATATGCGCGCATGCGCGTTGCCTCACTGTCAGATCATTCGAATCTGGTTATATATGAGAATGAGGTCAACGGCAGAAGGGCATTATCCGCCAGGTGGTTCCCACAAGGGCAGAAAATTGTATCGTTCTTTCTGTATACGAAAAAATACAAGGGCGTTGATTCGGAGTTTTTTGCAGGTGAGCCTTACAGCACGCCTGAGGAATGCATGTGCGCTCTGACTATGATGGGAATAAGTTTTCCCAGAGGAGCGCACGTTTCGTATGATGCTGCTAGCAAGACCATAACTATGTGTCATGTGGATACCGGACATGCTGCGTTGAAAAGAGCCCTTGAGGCATTTGACCATCGCTTTATGCGGTCGGATGACGGCGAGGTGTTCTCGCCAGTGCAGAAAAAGAAGAAAAGTACGCGGAAGAAGAAGTCAAAGCGCAAGAAAGCCCGTTGAGTGCGGGATATGCCATTCAGGCGGGCAGGGAGGCAAGCAACTCGGCTCTGCCGGCGGGCAGGTGCTGGAAATGCCGCAGCAGCGCATTGTGGGGCGCTTCTGCCGGGCTGTAGAGGCCGTGCAGGGTGGCCAGGCGTTTCTCAAAATGCAGGAGAATGGCACGGCGGGGTTCATTGGCGGCCACATAATCCAGCGCGCCGGAAATCAGCTTGTGCCATTCGGCATCGGCGCTGCCGGTTTCCACCGTGGCCAGCAGGAGGCGGGCCATGTAGCTGGCCAGGCGCAGGCGCACCAGCTGGCTGCGGAGCGGCAGGCGCGGGCTGAGCAGGTTGACCGAGCTGAGCGAGTGCAAATCGCCCTGCGTGGCGGGGCGGTAGAGTAGCTCGCATTCGTGGAACAAATCCACCTGGCCGCTCAGCTCGCTGCCGGGTTTGCGGGCCATGCGGGCGGCGGTGCGTACAATGCCATGCTCTGCGGTACACCAGGTGATGATGAGACCATGCTCACCCAGGGCCTGCTGGCGCAGAATGGTGCCCGTGTCTTTTTCCATCAGGGGGTCTGGGTGGTGGCGGCAGTTTCGAGCAGCCCGGAAATCTCCAGCGCTCGCTGATAGGGAATACAGGCCCGGTTGTTGGCGAAGATGCGTTCCACCACATTCAGGTTGTGTATGGCCTCGCTGCGGTTGCCGGATGCCAGGTCCATGGAGGCCTTGGCGTAGTAGTACAGCGGGGTGTCTGCCATGGGGGAGACGGATGAGGCAATGGCCTTCACCTTGTCGAGCTGCCCCAGTTTCAGGTAGCAGAGCAGCGCCCGGTAGTCAAGCACGTAGAGCAATTCGTCGTCGCTGTGCTGCAGGTAGAGGGTGTCACGCAGCGGAATGATGAGCTTCAGGCTCTCCTCGTACCGCCCGCAGGCCAGGTGTACGTTGGCCAGGTTCATGATGGTAACCGGGTCGTGCGGCATCACCTGGAGTACGCGCTGCAGTTCCTGCTCAGCCTCCTTAAAATACTTCTGTTCCAGCAGGCAGCTGGCGCGCAGATTCCATACATTCGGGTTGCCCCGTACAATGATTTCGCATTCAGCCAGTTGGGCAATGCACTCTATCCACTGGCTCTGGTGGTATGCCTGCTTTGCGTTGTTGAAATGGGCAACGTATGTATCGCGCTTTTCCGGCTCAAGGTTTGAGAAATCAATAAGCCATCCGGGTATCTCCTCCACGCTTTGTTTGGCTGAAGTTTGCCGGGCCGCGGCCTGTGCCTGGCAGAGCGGGGCTGCCATCAGCAAGCCCGCCAGAAGCAGGATACTGGTGTAGGCGGTATTCATGAGAGCCCCAGACGTTTCAGAATGGTGCCGGCCATAGCTTCCGGCGTGAGCCCGTACTTACTGCGGAGCTGGTCTTCGCGCCCATGCTCAATGAACTGGTTCGGCCAGCCGAGACGCAACACAGGAGTGGTACAGCCCTGTTCGTTGAGCAGTTCCATCACGGCAGAGCCAAAACCGCCGGCAATCACGTGGTCTTCCAGCGTGACGATAAGGCGGGTTTCTGCGGCCTGCTGCATGATGCAGTCTGCATCCAGCGGGCAGATGAAGCGGGCGTTCACATGGGCGCAGGAAACACCCTTCTCCTGCAGGAATTCGCGCAGCCTGGCGGCATAGCCGTTCATGTTGCCCAGAGCAAGCAGGGTGATATCATTACCGGTGGAAATTACCTCAGCCTTGCCTATAGGAAGCGGTGTGAGCTCTTCCGGCATACCGACACCCTCGCCATTGCCCCGGGGGTAGCGGATGATGCTGGGGCTGTTTTCGATGCTGTTCATGGTGGCAAGCATGTGCCCCAGTTCAGCCTCATCCTTCGGCTGCATCATCACCAGGTCAGGAATGCTGCGCATCATGGCAATGTCGAACAAGCCGTGGTGGGTCGGGCCGTCATCCGGCGAAAGACCGGCGCGGTCCATACAGAAGCGTACTGGCAGCTTCTGGAGGGCGGCATCGTGCTGAATCATATCCACACAGCGCTGCATGAACGTGGAATAGATGGCCAGGTACGGCTTGAGCCCCTGCGTTGCCTGGCCGCAGGCAAAGAGGGCTGCGTGTTCCTCTGCAATGCCTACGTCGTAGTAGCGCCGCGGGAACTGCTCGCGGAAGATATCCAGGCGTGTGCCAGTGGGCATGGCGGCGGTGATGGCCGTGATGTCCGGGTCTTTTGCCGCCAGGCGGGTCAGGTGCGTGCCGAAGGCTTCTGAATAGCTGATTACCTTGCCCTTGCGGGTGCTGCCGTCTTCCACATTATACTGGCCGATACCGTGGAACTTGGTCGGGTTGGCAGAGGCAGGTTCGTAACCGCGGCCTTTCTGGGTAATGACATGGATGATGACCGGCCCGTCATTTCTGGAGGCAATGCGGAGGATTTTCTCCAATCTCTGCGTATCGTGTCCATCCACCGGTCCGTAGTAGCTCAGCCCCAGCTCCTGGAAGAAGCTCAGCGGGGTGATGATGCCGTGTGCGGCACGCACCAGCTTGGAAACCTGCTTGCGGGCGCTTTCGCCGGCAATTTTTTCAATGATAGCCTTGGTATTGCGGCGCAGCCAGGCATAGGTATCTGTCTCCTGGAGCGAGGCGAAATAGGCCGAAAGCGCACCCACATTGCGGTCGATGCTCCATTCGTTGTCATTCAGGATGAGAATGAACTTACGTGTCGTGGAAGCAATGCTGTTGAGCCCCTCCAGGGTGGTTCCGCAGGTAAAGGCACCATCTCCCACAATGGAGATGACATGGTAATCATCCCGTGCCAGATCACGTGCAGCCGCCATGCCCAGCCCGGCCGAAAGCGCCGTGCCGGCATGCCCGGCACCGTAGGCATCGTGCGCCGATTCGCTGCGCTTGCAGAAGCCGGAGATGCCGCCGTGCTGGCGCAGGGTATGGAAATCCGCAGCGCGGCCAGTCAGCAGCTTGTGAATGTAGCACTGGTGGGAAACATCAAACAGGAACTTATCTCGCGGTGTATCAAATACGCGGTGCAGGGCAATGCTCAGCTCCACCATGCCCAGGTTGGGGGCCAGGTGGCCACCCGTCTGCGCCAGGGTATGAATGAGTGTGCTGCGAATCTCAGCCGCAAGCATATCGAGCTTGTCGGCAGGCAGATTTTTCACATCCTGGGGCGAGCGTATGCCCGCCAGCAGTGGCGGCAGCTCAGATAAGGGAGAATTCGGCATGGTCATCTTGCTGGTGTGGGGCAGAAGCAGGGGCTTCGGCCTGCTCGAGATTGCGGATTTTCAGCTCTGCTTCAGCCAGCAGTTTCTCGCTGCTGCGGATGAGGGTGAGCCCCTCTGCCGCCAGGGCAATCATGTCCTCCAGCCCGGTTTCAGGGTCATTGACACGGGCTACAATTTCTTCCAGGCGTGCGGTTGCCTCTTCGAAATTGGGAGCCTTGCTTTTAGTGCGTGTTGCCATGGTGCAGCAGGAGAATCGGGGTTATTTATTGAATTCGCTCACATCCTCGCGGCTGTAATAAATCATTTCAGCACCCAGGATGAAATTGCGGTGGCGGTACATGCCCTGGCTTGATACCAGGCTTGCCAGCGGACGCGCGGTGGATTTCGGGTTGGCGTTGGTGCTGAACAGTTCGGCAAAGGCCATGTTGTGCTTCGGAGTCAGCAGGAGCAGCTTGCCTTCCAGAGCCAGGGGGGCAAAGTCACCCGCCTTGCGGATAACCCCGGCAATACCGCTGCCCGTCATGGTGTGCGAAGTGGGAGTAATGAGGAACCCTTGCACCTTCTGGCCCTGTTCATTGAAAATCGTTTCCAGGTTGCGGGTGTAGTCGCGCAGGCTGCGGGGCATCCAGAGTGCCTTGCGGTCGGCATACCAGGCCACGGCCCAGGGCTGGTCTGTGACAATGATTTCCTCTGCCTTGCTCATATCATGCAGCTTTCCATTCATTGCCGCCGGATAGTAGGGCGGGAAGTGCGGGATACCGCGGGCGCTGGTCCAGATGCCGATGTAGAGTTGCTTGGGCAGCTGGAAGAGGAACATGCCGGAGGAAATGATGAGCATGCCCAGCACCGTGAGCGCACGGATGGCGTTGAAGGATTCACCCAGTTGCATGCGGGAGAGGCAGATGAACACCATGGCAGTACCGAAGGCGGCAAAGCAGGGGGTGAACAGTATGGCCAGCTGGCTTTCGCTGATAGCCTTGGCCTCACCGAAAAGGGCCATGCCCATGCAGGCACAGAGCCACATGGCCAGTACCGCCCACTTGATACCCTGGATGGAGGGCTTCTTGAAGCGGTTGAAAAGCGCCAGCAGGAAGAAAGGTACGGTGAAAATGGCGCCCATGTTCACATACATGTTGTTGAACTGGCTGAACGTGTAGCCCAGCAGGCGCAGGAAGAAGTTGGAGGAATTAAAGGCAATGGAGGTAGGGCTGGCCGTGCGCATGAGCGTCTCTGCACCATCGCTGCCGAACCCATTGAAAATACCATAAATGAATTTGCGTTCCACCCCTCCGGTCGGGGTAAGGTACAGGGCAGCAGGCAGAGCCACCAGCATGAGCATCACACCCACACCAATGGCGGCATACATGCCATTCGGGCGGAAATAGAAACCGCAGAAAATCAGCAGGCCTGCAAAACACCAGATGCACATGTAGCAGGTAAGGCACAGGACCGACATGAAGATAAAGCAGAGCCCGAGCCAGAGCAGCACATTCCTGGTCTTGTCCAGCTGGTAGGCTTGTATGGCTGATATCAGGCAGTGCAGGGCAGCCAGAACCAGGCACAGCATGAAAGGCTGCGGCAGCCCGCTGATGGCATATTGCAGCATCAGTTCACTAATGCCCATGAAAGCTACTGTGGTAATGGCCACCACCTCATCAAACATGCGCGCAACAAGCGAGTAGGCAAGCACCATGGCCAGCAGGAAAAAGATGGTGCTGACGCTGGAAATAACGCGGTCGCCTTCATAGATGTTGGATTTTTCTGTATCCATGCGCTTGGCTGCAAAATCATCATAGCCGGTCATCTTGATAGCCGCTGCCAGGATATATGGGTAAACCGGGGCATGATTCGCCTCGGCAAAGTGGTCAAAGTCCAGTGTCTCTTCCTTGGGGGATTTTTTTGCTTTCTGGGAAAAATCCCACACGTCAATCGGGCGGATGAATTTGGTCGTGAACCCCTCACCCCGGGCAATCTGGCGAGCCACCTGCGCCATGTCCATGGCGGTCTCATTATCGAGCCCCCGGTAGGTAAGGCAGAGCTGCAGCATGCAGAGGCTGAAAATCAGGAGCCCCAGCAGCCAGCGCAGACTGAGAATGGCATTGTTTTGCGAAAAGTCGGACATGGTCGGCGTGCGAGTGTAATGGTGTATGAATCAGAGGAATGGTTGAAAGGCTTGCGGCGCATCAGCCATCTTGCGTTGCAGCGTGCGGCGGTTGATACCCAGCAGCTCTGCTGCAGCAGAGCGGTTGCCGCCTGTCCGTTGCAACGCCAGCAGAATGGCCCGGCGTTCGAGGTATTCTAAATTAAGAGAGGGCAGGGTTTCAAGCTCAAAATCCATGCTGCCACGCTTAGTCGTTTCCGGGGTGGTTTCCCCCGGGGTACCGGTGAGGTATTCCGGCAGGTCCTCCACCTGCAGCTCCGGGCCGCTGCCCATCACCACCGCGTGCTCCACCGCCGTGCGGAGCTGGCGTACATTCCCCGGCCATTCATAGCCGCGCAACAGCTCCAGGGCAGGGCGGCTCAGCGGTCTGGGGTCCCGGTTGTTCATCAGGCTCAGCTCACGGGCAAAGGCATTTGCCATGAGCACAATATCCCCCCGGCGGTCGCGCAGCGGGGGCAGGTGCAGGGAAATCACATTCAGGCGCTGGTACAAATCCAGGCGGAATGTGCCCTCCTTCACCATAGCTTCCAGATTCCGGTTTGTGGCAGCAATCACCCGCACATTGACCGGAACCGGCGCATTGCTGCCCACGCGCTCAATACTGCGCTCTGCCAGCACGCGTAGCAGCTTGACCTGGGTAGGAATATCAATTTCACCAATTTCATCGAGGAACAGGGTGCCGCCGTCGGCCTCCTCAAAGCGGCCGATGCGGCGCTGCATGGCTCCGGTGAAAGCACCTTTCTCGTGGCCGAATAATTCACTTTCCATCAACTGCGGCGAGAGCGCCGCGCAGTTCACCGCCACAAACTTTCTGCTGCTGCGGGAGGAAAGCGAATGCAGCGCCCGGGCCACCAGTTCCTTACCCGTGCCGCTTTCGCCTTCAATCAGCACCGTGGCCTGTGTCGGTGCCACCCGGCGGATGCGGTTGAAGATGTCCTGCATCTGCGGGCTGTCACCCAGCATGCGGTCAAGCCCCCCGGTGGGTTCCAGCCGCGTCGTCAGCTCCCGGTTCTCAGACTCCAGCTGCCGGGTATGGGTAGCGCGGCGCAGCAGCAGCTCCACCTCATCCAGATTCAGCGGCTTGGTCAGGAAATAATAAGCCCCGTGGCGCCTGGCCTCAGCTGCCACATCCGCACTGCCGTAGGCCGTCATCATGATGCAGAGCGGCGGCTGCGGCAGCCCCACTGCAAAATCAATGATATCCATGCCGCTTTCCCCACCCAGGCGTAAATCCGTGAGCAGGATATCAACCGGCTCGCTCTCCAGAATAGCGCGAGCCGCCTTGCCATTTGCCGCCGCGAACACCTCATAATCCTCCTCCAGCGCGGCGCTCAGCACCATGCGCGTGGATTTTTCGTCATCAACAATGAGGAGTACCGGTTTCATGAGCGTACAGCAGGAACAGGGAAATCTTAAATCAGCCAGAGACCCTCCGTCTCATCAAACCCGAACATGATATTGAACGCATGCACGCCCTGGCCGCCTGCGCCCTTGATCACATTATCCTCAGCGCTCATCAGCACCAGGCGGTTCGTGCGGGCATCAATCGCCCAACCCACATCCACGAAATTCGTGCGGGTCACATTCTTGGTGTCGGCAGGTTTATTTGCCCCCTGCAGACGCACAAAGGGAGCCTTGGCATAGGCCGCCTCCATACAGGCAGAAACCGCCTCCAGTGTCGTGCCGGGTTTCAGCCTGGCAACCGTAGTGGTCAGAATACCCGTATTCACCGGCATCAGGTGCGGGGTAAAGGTAATCGTCACCTTTGTGCCGGCAGCGGCAGAAAGCTCCTGCTCAATCTCAGAAAGGTGGCGGTGGCGCGGCACACCATAGGCGCGCATACTCTCATTGCACTCGCAG